>DAINSQ010000036.1:0-33170 GCA_036741235.1 Saprospiraceae bacterium
ACTGAAAGGAGTCCCGTACTGACCAAAGGGAAGTCGGGAAGGGGTTATGAGGGGTGGTTTTTATATCAAGAAAAAAACTAAACAGCGAAGCGCTAAACCCAAACGCTAAACAAACCTGAGGCGCATCGTGGTATAGCTAAACTCCCCGGGGCGCATCGTGGTATAGCTAAACCATCTGAGGCGTACCGTGGATTAGAAAATATGACTACCTTTGCAGCCCGAAGTTTTGGTTTATTGATTAGTGTATACACCGCTTCAGCCTGATTGAGTGCTGCTTTTTTGCCAAATAATTTTACAACCCAAAAATTACATGGACAATATCCGCGTGCGATTTGCCCCCAGCCCTACCGGCGCCCTTCATATCGGAGGTGTTCGGACGGCCTTGTACAACTATTTGCTAGCCAGAAAAACGGGGGGGATATTCATTTTGAGGATAGAAGACACCGACCAGGTGCGTTATGTACCCGGCGCTGAAGAATACATTATTGAAACCCTGCGTTGGAGCGGCCTCATTCCCGATGAAGGCCCGGGTTTTGGGGGTAATTACGGCCCCTACCGGCAGTCGGACCGCAAAGCCATATACCAGGAGTATGCGCAGCAGTTGCTGCAAAGCGGCCATGCCTATTATGCTTTTGATACTCCGGAAGAACTGGAAGCGGCGCGGTCATCCCAGGACAATTTCAAATACGACGCTGCCACGCGTATGCGCATGCGCAACAGCCTGAGCTTGTCGCCCGACGAAGTGCAATCGTTGCTTGATGCCGGGGCGCCGTATGTTTTGCGGTTAAAAGTGCCTGCGGGAGAAGAAATCGTCATTCACGACCTGATCAGGGAAGAAGTGCGTTTTCAGACCAATGAATTGGACGACAAGGTAATCCTCAAGGCCGACGGTTTGCCGACCTACCATCTAGCCAATATTGTAGATGACCGGTTGATGCAGATCACGCATGTCATTCGCGGCGAAGAGTGGCTGTCGAGCACGGCTCATCACGTACTGCTCTATCGCGCCTTTGGCTGGGAGGCCGAGATGCCCCGGTTTGCGCATTTACCGCTCATCCTGAAGCCCAACGGCAAAGGCAAACTCAGCAAGCGCGATGGCGTGCAACTGGGTATACCGGTATTCCCCCTGTCGTGGATAGGAGAATCGGCGGAAGACTCCTTTACCGGTTTTCGCGAAGCCGGCTTTTTGCCGCATGCTATGATCAACTTTCTGGCGTTGGTTGGCTGGAACCCGGGTACCGACCAGGAAATCTTCTCGATCGCTGAGTTGTGCGATGCCTTTACCCTGGAAAAAATCGGCAAGGCGGGCGCCCGATTTGACATAGACAAGGCGCGCTGGTTCAACCAGCAGTATATCATGGCCATGGACGATACCGCGCTGGCTGCGCATGTGCGGCCCTATATTGAGGCGCACGGCCATAACCCCGACCAGCATTTTCTGGAAGCCTTTTGCGGGCTCATGAAAGAACGCGTGACTTTGCTGCCCGATTTCTGGGAAAACGGTTATTATTTCTTCGAATCGGTAAAAACTTACGACACCGCCTCGCTGTCAAAGCGCTGGAAACCCGAAAGCAGGGAGTTGTTGCCGGCATTACACGAGCAATTAAGCGAAATGGATACTTTCACTGCCGCTGACCTGCAAACAGCCATAGATCAATTTCTTGACAAACGGGGTTTAAAACACGGCGACCTCTTGCCCTTGCTCCGTATTGCGCTGGCCGGTACGATGAAAGGCCCCGCCGTATTTGAAATGATGGGGCTGTTGGGGCGCGAAGAATCGCTGCAGCGTATACAAACCGCCGGCGAGATCTTCGATGGGTTGCTTGCCTGATGCTGCCGAACGAGCGTTATTATCAGGCTATTGGGCGACAAAAATTATCAGAAAGCAGCGACAAAACCCCGGAAATTGAGCAGTAATCGACAAATTTTAATAATTTGCATTCGAAATTTGCACCGATAAAACGTTATAGTAAAACCGATTCTGACGCATTGTCTGACTTTGACGCGTGATATTATTTTTTACCAAAACCGATTTCCCATGAACAACAACTTGCTGTTCCATCGCAAGCATGTCTGTAATACGCCTATGCAGGCCTTTCCCACGATCATTCATCCACCTGATTCTGACTGCGTCGCAGAGCGATGAGTACAAGTTTTTCAGATCAATAAACAAATACCAAGCTATCCTTAGCCAAACATACTATTATGGAAAATACATTACTTCGTCTTCAATGGCCGGTAAGTATTTGCTTAATCCTGGGCGCTTTCATTGTTGCAGGTTTTACCCTGCCATGGCCGTCTTCGCCTGCCAAGCAAACCGATCCGCCTGTTTTTTTGGAAAATGCGCCCAATGACACAACAGTCAATTGCGTCAAAGATGTTTTGCCGGCCGGCAGCTTGCTGGTAAGCGACGATATCGACGGCGAATTCCTCGTGGGCGCAGTTGATAATCCCGCCCTCGCAACTATCGATCCCTGCACAGGCGGCCTGGTACTCCGCATATGGACGGCCATGGATTCCGACGGCAACATCACGCGCGATACGCAGCAGATCACCATACAGGCCGATACCGACCCGCCCGTCATCAACCTGCCGCCTGTTAACGACACCATAAGTTGCGACCAGGCTGATTACGATGCCTGGATCAACGACCTTCGCATAGCCATCGGGCTCAATATCAACAATGCTTTCGATGACTGCAGCGGTATCGACGACATCGACGACGATGCCCCGGTTTCGTTTAATAATGCCTGCGGCACGCTGGTGGTCACCTTTACCATTACCGATAGTTGCGGCTGGGCGGCGACATGGGCGGCGACCTATACTGCGCTTGACACTGTGGCGCCCATCCTGACTGGCATTCCGGCAGAGAATGATACAATCTCCTGTGAAATGGCCATACCGGCGGCGCCTACCGTAACGGCAACCGACAATTGCGCGGGCCCGCTAACGCCCGTATTCCAGGAGATATCTACGCAAGTACCGGGAACCTGTAATGAATACAACTACAACATCACCCGCTCCTGGAGCGTCACCGACGGTTGTGGTAATACCGCTACAGGTAGTTATGTCATTGTTGTAAAAGACCTGATACCACCCGATTTTACAGTGCCCCTGCAAGATACCATTTCCTGCAGCGACGATCCGAGCGATCTGATGCTGACGGGATTTCCGACCAACATGAGCGACAACTGCTCGCCTGTTGACAGCCTGGAGTACTCTTATTCCGATGGGCCTATTCAGGCCGGCGAATGCCCTGGCAGTTACCAATTTGTGCGTACCTGGCGATTGGTCGATATGTGCAATAACCTGCGGTCGAAATTACAGACAATTGTGGTTATAGACGACGAGGCTCCTGATTTTACGCCGCCCGCCGATATCACCGTCGATTGTGCGGATGCCAACGACCTGGAAATAACCGGACAGCCCACCGATGTGACCGACAACTGCGATGTTAGTCCGGAAATCGGCATGTCGGAAGTGGTCATTCCTTCTCCCGGCGGTTGCCCCAACGAATACACGATCAGGCGTACCTGGACTGTAACCGATGCTTGCGGCAATGCGCAGTCGGTAGATCAATTTATTACCGTCATTGACCACATTGCGCCCACTATTGAAACCGCGCCGCAATACCTTGTGCTCAACTGCACCGACAACCTCAATGTAAACGACGCTTTCGTCAACTGGATCAATACCCGGGGCGGCGCCCAGGCTGAAGACAATTGCAGTGCGACAGCCGACTTGACCTGGGAGGCATTTAATGCCGGCACCAATATACCGGCCACATTAATAGATCCGGTATGCCCTGCCGGCAGTGATACCATACTCATGCGCGTAGTTGATTTTGTGGTGAGCGACGAATGTGGTAATCGGGATACGACAACAGCGGCTTTTTATATTGTGGATAATGCGCCTCCTGTTATCAGCCAGTGCCCCGAGGCAGAAACCGTGAGTACGGACCCGGGACTTTGTACGGCCACCTATACCTTGGCGGCGCCGCTCATAGAGGACGCTTGTGCCGTATCTTATACGACTGATACTTTGGAGGCCACTGCGCCGATAGTTTCCAATGCAGCGCCGGGACAAGAGGGCAATACGCCGGTTAATCCCATTACCTTACAGCTTGCCGTGGGTACGCCGTTGCCGGTTAATGCGGCTGGTTCAGGCGCTTTGATTATCCAGTTGTTAAACGCCGATGCAGAAGAAGCGACAGAGCACTTTCGGATTTTGGGGGAAGACGGATCGCAATTGGGCATTACCAACCCGTCATTGGGGCAGTGCGGCGCCTCTGTTACTTCTCTTTTCCTGAGCGTTGCGCAGATCAATGCCTGGGCGCTTGACGGCACGATCACTATTCAGTTGATACCCAATATTCCCAGTGGCCAACCCGGTAGTTTTGCCATCAATGCCATTTGTCAGCCGCCGGGGCAAGTGGTGGCCAATTTGTATTATACGGTCAAAAACCTGAGCGGCATTGAATACAGTTACAGCATCAACGAAGGGTCCCGCACTGTGATTAGTCCGGTAGGTCCGGCAACCGTTACGCTATCGCAAGGACTCAACCTTGTGCGTTATTACGCCAGCGATTGCTCGGGTCGAACCGATAGTTGCGCTTATGTAGTAACCGTAGAAGACCAGGAACCGCCGGTTCTAAGCTGTCCTGCCGATATAGTCGTATCGCTTGCTCCCGGCGAATGCACGGCAGAAGCGACCTTGCCGCTACCGGCGGGCGCCATCGACAACTGTTCAATTTACAACGGCGCATCCTTCACCTCGCCGGAAGACACAACCAGCGCCTTGCTAACCTTCAGCTACGATCCCAACCTCAACGAATACCTGGCCGACAATCGCACCATTACATTCAACAATGTGGAGGCCAATGCCTTCGGCAATGTTGATATAACGCTTGACCTTCAGGGCGATTTCAGCAGTAATCAGGCGTTTATTCGCATAAAAGGAGAAGACGGCAGCCTGATCGGCGCCACCAGCGTCGGCATAGCGAATTGTAATACGCCTGGCAGCCAGACCTTCTCAATCCCTGCTGCGACCTATAATACCTGGGCTGCTGACGGGATATTAACCTTAACTTTAGAGCCCAACCCGATTACGGTGCCGCCGGGTATAGCCGGCGACGGCATCAGCCCTTGCGATACCGTAAACGCCAATGGGGAGACCGACGGCGTCACTTATGTGTTTACCACTATCAATTATCAACAGCTTACACCCTCATACTTTGCGCAAGGGGCTACCACCATCCCGTTGGCTATGATGCAGGCGCCTGATTTCGCACCTGCACATGTATTCAACAGGGGTGAAACTACGGTAAATTATATCGTATACGATGCGGCTAATAATGCCGATACCTGTACATTTAAGGTAATTGTAGAAGACGACGAAGCGCCGCAAGCCCTGTGTCAGCCCACTACTTTGTTTATCAATCCCTCCGGTTTAGACATACAGACGGTCGATCCGACTGTTATTGATGCCGGCAGTAATGACAACTGCGGTATTGCCAATTATTCGCTTACACCCAACACGTTTACTTGTAACCAGGCCGGCAGCGTTGTCAATGTAACCCTTACCGTAGCTGATTACGACGGAAATACCGCCTCGTGTAATACTATTGTAGCAATTTCGCCGGAGACGCCGATGCCAACGGCCAATTCGGGGTTGTGCGGGGGCGATACCCTGTTTTTATTCGCCAACCCGCCGCCCGCGGTAGGCGGGGTGGTTTTCACCTATCGCTGGTTTAATCCGCAAAATCAACTCATATCTACGGTACAAAACCCTGTCATTCCCAATATCGGCGTCAACAATGAGGGGCCGTACCGGGTAGAAATAAGGGGTATTACCGGCTGTGTGGCCGAAAATGTAGTGATTGTTAATATCGAAAACTTGCCGTTGACCCCGCAAATACAGACGGCCAATTCCATTTGCAGCGTGGACGATATTGTACTGACCTCCTCCATTTTCCCTACCGGCAATAACGTCATGTTTCATTGGTATGAAGGTACTCCGCCCAATGGCATTTTGCTTGCCAGTACAACGGAACCTGTTTATACATTGGCCGGCCCTCACGCGTTGGGCACGCGCAGCTTTTATTTAACAGTAGAAGCCAATGATTGTGTATCGGCGCCTTCGCCGGTAGTCAATGTAACTTCCGTATTAAAACCGGTAGCGATGGTAGCATTCGCCGATACCATTGCCTGTGGCGGCGCTACTATCACCCTGGGCACGGTAGTGGCAGGCCCGGGTATTACTTATAGCTGGATTGGCCCCAACAACTTCCAGTCGACGTCTCAGTTTCCCACGGTGGGCCCCTTGACGGGGGTAAATGAGGGGTATTATTACCTCACTGTTATCCGCAATGGTTGCTCGTCAGATCCTGATTCTACCCGGATCAGCGTTAAGCCGAAACCCGAGACGCCGACGATTAGCAGCAATACGCCAATATGCGCCGGCGGCAACGTAGTATTGACAACCAATGCAGGCGGCGCCAGCGTATACCATTGGATTAACAATAACAACCAGGAATTTCTCACGACTTCGCCGGTTTTCACCATTCCGAATGCCACCCCGGCAAATACCGGTACCTGGCGGGTATTTATCACTAAAAATGGTTGCGATTCCGATCCTTCAGCGCCCGTGCAAGTTATTGTCAATCCTGTGCCTGATGCGGCAGCATCGGCGAGCCCCCCAGCCGTTTGCGAAGGCAGTTCCATGCAATTATTTGCTTCGCCCATCATTAGCGATGCGCTTTACGAGTGGACAGGCCCCGACAATTTCGTCCAGGTGACGCCCAATCCTGCAATTACAGGTATCAGCGCTGTCAATCAGGGTATATACCGTTTGCGGATCACTACGCAGGCGGGATGTACGGATACTGCCAGCGTTGCCGTTAGCGTGCTGCCGAGCGTTACTATCACCGGCATTAGCTCCAATGCGCCCTCTTGCCTCAACGGTCCAACAGATATTCAATTAACGCCTTCCGTATTCCCGCAAGGGTCATATAATTACCAATGGAACGGCCCGGGTATGTTCATGTCCACATCGCCTATTGCCACGATTCCCGGCGCCACGGCGGCTGCCGGCAATGGCAATTACACGCTGGTGGTGACTACGCCGCAGGGGTGTTCTTCTCAGCCATCTACCTTTGTGCTTAGTACGGCTGACGCGCCTGCGGCGCCTGCGCTGCCGTTGCCGCTCAATGGTCAGACCCAATATTGCGTAGGCGATCAAATCAGGCTGAGCACCAGCACATACACGGGCAACCCCGTCACCTACTTTTGGCAGGCGCCGGGATTGGGGGTTACGCCAACCAGCACGCCGTTGTTGGAAATTGACAGCGCCCTGGTGAGTAATACGGGAGATTTTTCGGTGTACGTTATTGTTAATGGCTGTATTTCGCCGGTATCACCGCCGAGGCCAATTGCTGTAAACCCTATACCACAGATCACCGCAACGAGTAATAGCCCGGTATGTAGCGGCGAAACGCTTATGTTACAGGCGCAATTCATACAAAATGCTTCTTACATGTGGAGCGGCCCCGGGTTTACTCTAGGCGTATACAATCCGGTGATTCCCAATGCCAGTCCCGTATTGCACAGCGGCACATATCGAGTAGCGGCTACGTTGAACGGTTGTACTTCTGACACGCTGTCGCTGCAGATATTGGTAAAACCTCGGCCGCAGTCACCGGTTATTGCCAACAACAGCCCTGTTTGTATAAGTGATCCGCTGGCTACTTTACAGCTTTCGATAGCGCCTTCTTCGGCTACTCCCAATGCCGTATATACCTGGTATGGCAGCAACGGCGTTACGCCGGTGAGCGTCCCGTCGAGCAACTTGAATTTTTCATTTACTGATTTCACCGGTTTTGCAGAGGGCACTTACGCCTTTTACGCCGGGGCCAGTCTCGACGGCTGCGCCTCGCCGCTGTCGGCGCCCACACTGGCTGTCATGAATACCATACCCCCCAACCAGGCTTATGCCGGCGCTGATACCACGGTTTGCGACGATCAGATTGTCAATTTGCAAGCTGCCATTCCGTCGATCGGCTCGGGGATGTGGAGTCTTGTGGCTGCCGGCGACCCTATGGGCGTATCCATTACCAATCCGAATATGCCCAATACTTCAGCCACCGGGCTGTCGTTGGGCAACGGGCCTTATACCTTCCGTTGGACCCTGTCGAACGGCGCTTGCGTCAACTATTCCTTTGACGATGTCACCATTGCCGTTACACAAGGTGATTTGGCCGAGGCCGGCGACAACTTTACGATTTGTCAGGGCGA
The DNA here is from genome assembly GCA_036741235.1 of Saprospiraceae bacterium. Taxonomy (GTDB): domain Bacteria; phylum Bacteroidota; class Bacteroidia; order Chitinophagales; family Saprospiraceae; genus JABWBR01. The sequence goes on from DAINSQ010000036.1 coordinate 8,292, forward strand.
ACTGATCAACCTTGCAGCTTTACCACCGCTCAATCCAAACAGTACAGGCGTCTGGACGCAGCCCATCGCGCAGCAGATATTAGGGGTGGGCATTTCCAACGCGACAGATCCCAGTACTATTATTACCGGACTGGAGCCCGATAATTTATACAGTTTCACCTGGACGATCACCGGCGAGTGCGGGGTAAGCTCCGACGAGGTGTTTATCACCGTATCTTCAAGCCCCGATGGCGGCGATGACGCTATCGCCTGCAACACTAGCGCCACTGGGCAGCTCAATGCGGGCATACCTACCTTGGGCAGCACCGGCCATTGGGCAGCTCTGGATTCCACCGTGGTCATTGCCACCCCTCAAAACCGAACAACAACGGTGAGCAACCTCAAGCCCGGCGAAAATTACTTCGTATGGACCATTGACAATGCACTTTGCGGGCCGGCTTCCCAGGATACGGTAGTCATTTTTTATAAAAATCCGCCTATTGGCGTCGGCGATGTGCTGATAGTACCTTTTGGCGAGGCCACAACGCTCAACGTACTGGCCAATGATATTGTTGCAACGGGCACTATGGTACAGGTAATAGGAGGCCCTGCGCTGGGTTCCGTTCAAAACCTGGGCAACGGCGAATTGCGCTACGCTCCTCCAGCCAACTTTGTAGGCAGCGACGAACTCGTGTACCAGCTCAATAGCGAAGGTTGTGAAACGACTACGGCAACCGTTACCATCCTGATCGGGGAAGATGCGGCTTGCAAGATTCCCAGCATTTTTACGCCCAACAATGATGGCGTCAACGATGCATTTGTCATTCCCTGCCTGCTCAATACCGATTTGTACCCCAATAGCAAAGTAAGGATATTCAACCGCTGGGGCGATGAAGTATTCACTTCGGCGATTCCGTATGGCAACGACTGGACCGGCACCTTCAACGGAGAAGATTTGCCCGACGACACCTACTTTTTTATTGTAGATCTTGGCAACGGCAGCGAGTCAACTTCCGGATGGGTAATGATTCAACGCTAATAAAAATCAATTTGCGAATGCTCAAGCGTGCAACCATGAAAAAACTATATATCGCCCTGCTTTTGTTATGGCAGGTTACTGCTGTAGTGGCCCAGCAGGAAGAACAATACACCCATTTTATGTATAACAAACTGGGGTTCAACCCAGCATATGCCGGTAGCCAGGACGGCGCCACGATTACCGCGCTGATACGCAATCAGTGGCTGGGCATAAAGGGAGCGCCCGAAACGCAGCTCCTTACTTTCAATATGCCCTTATTTAATAATAATGTGGGTATAGGCGCCAGCATACAGCGCCACACTATCGGCGCCACCACCCGTTTGACTGCTGAAACGGCATACGCTTATCGCATCAAGCTGGGACGCGGCACGTTGGGGATTGGGCTGCAGGGATCGATACGGTTTATTCAGGTAGATTTCGACCAGGTAGAATCTACCCAGCCCAAAGAAACCGACGGCGCTATTCCCGTAGGGGTGCAAAGTCGTTATGTACCCAATTTCGGCGCGGGATTGTACTATAGCAATAATCGCTTTTTCATAGGCGCCGCTATTCCTCGCCTGTTGGAAAACAGCATCGACCTGGCTGACCAGGGCGGTACCCTTTCCAAAGAAATACAGCACTTTTACGGAATGGGAGGCATGTTGATCAGGGCAGGCGATAAACTGGAAATTCAGCCGCAATTGTTGTTGAAATACGTGAAAGGAGCGCCTTTTGACGCCGATATCAACGTCAACCTCATTTTTTCAGACGCCTTCACCACCGGCTTGTCTTACCGCCTCGGCGGCTCGAAGCGAAACGGCATCGGCGAATCGCTGGCATTGCTTGTCGGGGCGCAGATATCCGACCAATTTCTATTGGGGGTATCATACGATATGACTTTGTCGGATTTGCGCGATTTCAACAGTGGCAGTATTGAAGGCGTTATTCGTTATAGTATTGGGGGAAGGTCAAAAGGCGACGTATATGTGAACCCCCGGTTTTTTTAAAAATAACAACTAAAATAGTGCTTATGCGGCGATACCTGTATCCAGCTGTAGCAATACTGTGCTTGTTTGCCGAAAACGTTATGGCACAGGCTGGCGCCAAGGGAGGCAATGTCGATTTGCTTTACAACCAAAGCGAAGCGCTTCGCGATATCCGGCTTACCAATACCAGCCGGATCAATACGCCCGACCTCGAATTCTCGCCCGCCCTGTATCACAACGGCCTGGTATTTGTATCGCGTTATAAAAGCGGCCCCGTTGACGAAAAAACCGGGGAAACCTATCTCGAGCTTTTTTATTCAGAACTTGACCCCAACGGTTTGCCTACCAAACCGCAGAATTTCAGTATGGAGCTCAACTCTCAAAAACACGAAGGCCCCGTCAGTTTCAACCGCAAGGGCGATAAAATCTATTTTACCCGCAGCAATCAACGCAACGGCGTTACCAAAGCAGATAAAAACGCCCGCGTTCAACTAAAAATTTACGAAGCTACGCAAGGTTACTACGACTGGGAGAACGTCAAAGAATTGCCTTTCAACAGCGATCGATACAGTTGTATGCACCCCGCTATGTCGCCCGACGAGAAAAAGCTGTTTTTTTCTTCCGATATGCCCGGCGGGTATGGCGGTATGGACCTCTACTTTGTTGAAAAACTGGAATCGGGCTGGAGTAAACCCATTAACCTGGGCCCCGATGTGAATACTCGGAAAAATGAAGTCTTCCCCTTTTATCATGAAAGCGGCACTTTGTTTTTTACCTCCGACGGCCATCAGGGGCTGGGCGGCCTCGACATGTATATGATCGACATCAGCGGCCGCAAGTGGGGCCGCGTGATCAACCTCGGCGCGCCATTCAATACCATCAACGACGATCTGGGGCTCATCCTCAATGAACGCGGCACGCGCGGTTATTTTAGCTCTGACCGGGAAGGCGGTTTTGGCAAAGACGACGTGTATATGTTCGATATTCCAGCCGGCATCAAAGGCATCGAATTGCCCGAGCAGATCAATACTATCGTAACCGTGTACGACTCCGAAACCAGCAAACGCGTTATCGGCGCAGGCGTTTATCTCTATGAACGCTCGGAAGACGGGCTATTAGATAACGATGAGTTGTACAATCTCGAGTTGGTACCCGGCAACAGTACTTCCGGGGAACTCAATTTTAAAATGGTGCGCAAAAAAGACGATCAACTGGGCGAACCCCGCGCACTTACCAATCGCAACGGCGAAGCGGTGCTTCCTATGCAAGTGAATAAAAACTACCTGCTGTTGGTATCAAAACCCGGATTCGGCAGTCAGGAGGTGACCGTCAAAACACCGGAAGAAGGCCCCTTCAGACCCATTGAGGTCGTGTTGTCGCCCAGCAACTGCATCAATTTGTCGGGTATAGTAAGTAGCGACAAATACAACCTGCGCGTTCCCAATGCACTGGTTAAGGTAGTGAATGAATGCGATGGAAAAATAGAAACTACCCGCACTAATATTAACGGCGCTTTTCAGGTTTGTCTTACAATGGGTTGCGACTTCAATATTTCGGTTGAGAAAGAAGGTTATCTGGCCGGGTTTACCAGCGTCTCTACGGTAAAAATCAGGGGCAGCCGCTCGGCGGATGTAGAAGTCAAATTGTCGCCAAAATCCGACGCCGTACTCAAAGAACCCATTCGCAGCGGCACTGTTATTGTTTTGGAAAATATTTACTACGATTTCAACAAGTCGGCCATTCGCACCGGCCAGGCCCGCGACCTGGAAGCGCTGGCGCGCCTCATGAAGCAATACCCAAGCATGGTCATCGAATTGGGGGCGCATACCGATTGCCGGGGCGCAGAGGACTACAACATGGAGCTGTCGCTCAAACGCGCCGAATCGGCCCGCGATTTTCTGGTGCAGCGCGGCGTGGCGCCCGAACGCATTAAGGCGGTAGGTTACGGCGAATCGCGCCCCCGCAACCGCTGTGTTGACGGTATAGAGTGCCCGGAAGAAGAACACGCCTACAACCGGCGTACCGACGTAAAAATCATCAAGATAGACGAAACCGCCATTATTGGCTACACGCCGGGCGGCCTGGAAATCAAAGACTGACGAGATGCCGCGTATTTACAGGTACGACGCGCTGCGCCTGGTTTCCAAGTTGACGCTGCGCCGCCTCTGGAACGCCGCTGCGGTACTCGCTTCTTTTTACTGGGCCCGCATTAGCCGCCAACCCGTGCAGTGGGGGCTGCCGATCACGATTTCGGTCGAACCCACTACCGCCTGCAATTTGCGCTGTCCGGAGTGCCCCAGCGGGTTACGCGCATTTTCACGCCCTACGGGCAATCTGCGCGGCGATTTCTTCCGCAGCATTATCGATGAATTATCTCCGGACCTCTTGTATCTCATTTTCTATTTTCAGGGCGAGCCGTATATCAACCCCGCCTTTCTCGATATGGTGCGCTACGCCGCCGGCAAAGGCCTCTACACGATAACTTCTACAAACGGGCACTTTCTGGACGACGACAACGCCCGCCGCACCGTGGAAAGCGGCCTCGATCGGCTTATCATTTCAATTGACGGCGCCACCCAGGAGGTATACGAACAATACCGCAAGAGTGGGGAACTCGCGCAAGTACTCGCGGGCGCCCGCAATGTCGTCCGCTGGAAGCGCCAACTACGCTCGCGATCGCCGCACATCATCTTTCAATGCCTGGTAGTGCGGCCCAATGAACACCAACTAGACGAAATCAGGCGGCTGGCCCTCGACTGCGGCGCCGACGAAGTGCGCTTTAAAACCGCCCAGGTATACGACTACCAACACGGCCATCCGCTTATCCCCAGCAATACGCGCTACGCCCGCTACGCCCAACAGCCAGACGGCTTCTGGCGCGTAAAACACCAACTGCTCAATCATTGCTGGAAACTCTGGCACGCCTGCGTGATCACCTGGGATGGATTGGTTGTTCCCTGTTGTTTCGACAAAGACGCCGCCCACCGCCTCGGCGACCTCAAGCAGGCGCCATTTAGCCATTGGTGGCAGGGCCACGCCTACCGCAGTTTTCGCAGCCGCATCCTGCAAGGTCGCAGTGAAATCGATATTTGTACGAATTGCACAGAAGGGTGTAAGGTTTGGGAGAAGTAGCAGGATGGGGTTAGCTCAACAAAACCAATATCCCTGCCCTTTTATCTCCTCGAGATAACCCGCAATGACCGGCTGCGATTCGGGGGCGGCTACCAGCACGAGGACTTGGGGATGCGGAAGGGAAGCTAATATTCTGTAATCCCGCCAGGTGGCGCCGTACAGGCTTTTTCCCCATTTGCGGGGGTTGTCGCATATCCAGTGGAAGGGAATTTTTCTTTCAGCGAGCAGCCGGGCAACGTTTTTGCCTTTTTTGCCGGCGCCCCAAACGACCAAAGGGGATTGGGGCCGGTGGTCGATTTTAAGAAAATAATTCAATTTTAGCTCTAGAAAGTTGTTGTCGGCATAAGGGGCGGCTGTGCGGGAAGCGCGGCCTGCATGGTCGCGCCACAGGTGCAGCACTTCAGCGGCGGCGATGATGCTTTTGCGCTGTTGGTATAGCCGAAAACAAAGGTCGTAGTCTTCGGGGTAGACATCGGAGTTGAAGGCGCCGACATCGTCGAGATCTTCGCGGTACATCATCCAGCAGGGCGAAGGCAGGGGGCATTCTTTGTAAATAGCCGAATAGTGGCATTGCTCCAGGGCCAGCCTGTTAATCCAGGTTTCATAGCGCCGGTAGCCTTCGCCCAGTTCATGATCTGAAAAATAGCGCACCATGCCGGTAGCAACATGGCCGGGGCCGTTGTCGAGCAGCAGCTTTTTCAGCACGGCGAGTTTGACGGGCGGCATCAAGTCGTCATCGTCCATGCGCGTGATGAAGGCGCCGCGGGATTGCCCGTAGGCCAGCCGCAATGCGGAGATGAGGCCTTTATTGGTATTGCGGAAGCAGCGGATGCGATCGTCGGCAGCGGCATAGCGCTGTAGGACTGCCCAACTGTCATCGGCAGAAAAATCGTCGACGGCCACCAACTCCCAGTTGCGCTCCGTTTGCGCCAGCAGGCTGTCGAGGCAGGGGGCCAGGTAGTCGCCCGCATTGTATATCGGCAACAGCACGCTGATGGTCGGTGGGGAAAACACCGGGCTCAATTTTCCTGTTTTCCAATAGTTTCTCTGCCGATACTTTCGTAATAAAAGCCGTTTTCCTGCATCACGTCGAGGTCGTAGAGGTTGCGTCCGTCAAAAATTACGGGTTTTTTCATCAATTCTTTCATGACCTTGAAACTGGGGGTGCGGAAGAGGCTCCACTCGGTAACAATGGCCAGCGCATCGGCGCCGATAAGGGTTTCGTATTGATCGGCGGCGAGCTGGATGCGGTCGCCGTAGCGCGCTTTTACATTTTGCATGGCCTCGGGGTCGTAGGCTTTCACGACTGCGCCGGCGGCCAGCAATTCGTCGATGATGTAAAGCGCCGGCGCTTCGCGGATATCGTCGGTATTGGGTTTGAAGGCCAGCCCCCAGACGGCTATCGTTTTGCCCTCCATGTTTTGATTAAAAAATGCCTTGATTTTGTCGGCCAGCACGATGCGTTGGCGATTATTGACCGACATCACGGAGCGCAGGATTTTGAAGTCGTAGCGCGATTCTTCAGCCATTTTGGCGAGGGCCTGCACGTCTTTGGGGAAGCAACTGCCCCCATAGCCAACCCCGGGAAACAGGAAGCGCTTGCCGATACGGCTGTCGCTGCCCATGCCCATACGCACCATATCGACGTTGGCGCCGAGGATTTCGCAGAGGTTGGCTATTTCATTCATAAACGTGATGCGCGTAGCCAAATACGAATTGGCCGCGTATTTGGTGAGTTCAGCCGAGCGTTCATCCATAAAAATAATGGGATTTCCCTGCCGGACGAAGGGTTCGTAAAGCAAACGCATCACTTTTTTGGCGCGTTCCGACTGGGTGCCGATAACGACTCTGTCGGGTTTCATAAAATCCTCAACAGCAACGCCTTCTCGCAAAAATTCGGGGTTAGAGACTACGTCAAAGAGGTCGGGGCTCGCCCCTTTTGCAATAGCGGCATGTACTTTGTCAGCCGTACCGACGGGTACCGTGCTTTTGTCGACGATGACTTTGTATTCGGTAATCAGCGTTGCCAACTGCCCGGCAACGCCCAGTACATATGACAAATCGGCGGAGCCGTCTTCGCCGGGGGGCGTGGGTAGCGCCAGGAAAATGATTTCGGCGGGGGCCACCGCTTCGGCAAGGTCGGTGGTGAAGGTCAGGCGACCCTGACGGGTATTCCTTTCAAAAAGCGCGTCGAGGCCCGGCTCGTAAATGGGAATTTCTCCCCGTTTCATGCGGTCTACCTTGCCGGCGTCAATATCTACGCAAATAACCTGATTGCCTGTTTCGGCAAAGCAGGTGCCCGTGACAAGCCCTACGTAGCCGGTTCCTACTACTGCTATGTTCATGCAGGTGATTTTTTATAAATAATGCGCAAAGGTAGGGTTTAGGTAAATGAGTTGATAGCCCGCGCCCGGATTTTTAAGGCAGCCGGCTAATAGTCGTAATGAAGAATGAAAAATCAAATGCTTCATACCTGATCTTTCATTCTTCATTAACCCAAAATATTACTTTCCTGTCCACAACGCCCCTATGCCCGCTTCCCACAATTTCTTGTTCAAAGCCGGCACGGCGGTATTCAGGATTGCTTCGCCTTCCTGTTTTAATTTCGACCACTCGACGTTCAGCTCGGCAATCCGGTCGCGGGTGGGCTGGTTGACGCGCGGTATGGCGCTTTCGCCGTGGTTGAGGGCAAAAAGGTAATTGGCGGTGAATTTGTTGGGAAAGTTTTCTACGTCGTCATATGCCTTCGATTTGCGCTGTATCATTTCTTCGTCCCAGGCTTTCATCCTTTTAACCAGTGCTTCGGCCTCTTTTTTCAGCGTTTCCTGCCCGGGCTTGTCCATGCCGGCAGTGATGGCGCTGAGCTGATTTTGCAACTTGAGCATGTCGTTGACCATCTGGTGCATGACGTTGACTTCCTGCTCAACTGTGGACATGAACTGGTGGTAGTTGTCGTAATCGGCGGCGGTGAGGCCGTAAAGCGGGTTGTCGACCACGGTACACGTGGTTTTGAGTTCCTGATTGCCAACTTTGAGGGTCAACGTATAGTCGCCCGGTGAAACCTTGTGGCCTGCAAAGCTGCTTTCGATGTAGGCGTATGGCGCGCCTTTCATGGTAGGATAGCGCATATTCCATACAAAGCGGTTGAGGCCTTTCTTTTTGGAAAGCGTGGGGTCGGGCCGCGGGCCGCCGGCGTAGGATATAAAGTCTTTATCAGCTTTGGAGCTCAGGCGCCGTACCAGGTTGCCGTTTTTGTCGGTGATGACCAACTCGATATCTGTCGAATCGAGGGCTTCGGGCAGGTGATAGTAAATCACAACGCCGTTGGCGGGGTTGACGCCTTGTTCAATGCTGATTTCTTCGAAATCTTCGGTGTCGCTGCTCAGCTCGCTGTAGTGATTGGAGAGCATGGCGGGCTCGGGCGTGTACAACACGGCCTGGTCTTTGGCCGGCTTGTATTGCCTGATGAGGCCCATATCGTCCAAAATCCAGAATGCTCTGCCCGAAGTGGCTACGATCAGGTCGTCGTGTTTGATCATCAGGTCCTGGATAGGCGTAACGGGCAGGTTGAGGTTGAACCGCTCCCAGCTTTTGCCGCCGTCCCAGGAAAGGTACAGGCCGGTTTCCGTGCCGGCGAACAGCAGGTCTTTGCGCCTGGTATCTTCGCGCACTACCCGCGTATAAGCGCCATAAGGGATATTGCCGGTGATATCCGTCCAGGTTTTGCCGTAGTCGGTGGTCTTCATCAACCTGGGCGCGTGGTCGTTGAACTTGTAGCGCGTGGTGGCAATGTAGGCCGTGCCGGGGTTGTGGGGTGAAACGTCAATAGCGTTGACCAGGCATTCCTGCAGGGTTTTAGGGGTCACGTTCGTCCAGGTCTTGCCGCCGTCGCGGGTGAGGTGAACGAGGCCGTCGTCGCTGCCCACCCACATAACCCCTTTTTCGTGGGGCGATTCGATGACGTAGCTGATGGTGCCGTAGTTTTCGGCGCCAACGGCTTCATTGGTATAGGGACCGCCGCCTTTGCCCTGTTTTTCTTTTTCATTGCGGGTGAGGTCGGGCGAGGCTTCTTCCCAGGTTTTGCCCATATCGCGGGTGCGCAAAAGTACTTGCGCGCCGTGGTAATAGGTATTGGGTTCGTGTTGCGACCAGATAATGGGGGCGTTCCAGTTGAAGCGGTATTTCATATCGCGGGTTTCGCGGCCCAGGTATTGGATGGGGGCGGCCATAATATTGGTGCCGGCCGCGGCTTTCATATCCATTACCTCGATAGTGCCCAGGTAGCTGCCGCCCAGCACGAACTTGGGATTATTGGGATCAAACGCCAAAAAGGCGCTTTCGCCGCCTGCGCAGGCAGTCCAACTGCTGCTGCTGATGCCGTAGCCGCCCAGTTCCATGCTGGCAATCGACACAGAGGTATTATCCTGCTGGCCGCCATAGATGCGATAGGGGAAGCTATTGTCCACATTGATGCGGTAAAACTGGCCGGTGGGCATATTATCCTGCGTCGACCAGGAAGCGCCGTGGTTAAAACTGATGGCGGCGCCGCCGTCGTTGGAGATACAGAGGTTGCGGGGATTATTGGGATTGATCCAAAGGTCGTGGAAATCGCCGTGGGTGCCGCTGAGGCGTTCCCAGCTTTTACCGCCGTCTATTGAGCGAAGGGCGGGGGCGCTGAGCACATACACCGTATTGTCGTCTTTGGGGTCGGCGAATACTTCGATATAATACCAGGCGCGTTGTACCAGCCGGTTGTCGTTGCTCACGCGGCTCCATGATTTGCCGGCGTTGGCAGACACAAACAGGCCGCCCTTACCCTGGTCGGAATCGCTTTCGATCAGGGCATATACCTTTTGGGAATTAGACGGGCAAACGGCGATAGCCATCTTGCCTTTTTCCTTGGGCAGGCCCTCCGTCATCTCCTTCCAGGTAGCGCCGCCGTCCATCGACTTATAAAGTCCGCTGCCGGGGCCGCCGCTGATCACCTTCCAGGGCAGGCGCTGGTGTTCCCACATAGCGGCATAGAGGATACTGGGGTCGGTGGCGTCCATCGACAATTCGGCGCAGCCGGTGCGGTCGTCTACAAACAGCACTTTTTTCCAGGTGGCGCCGCCGTCGGTCGACTTAAAGACGCCCCGCTCGGCGTTAGGGCCGTTGAGTTGGCCTTGAGCGGCTACATAGAGGACATCGGGGTTTTTCGGGTGTATAACGATGCGGGCGATATGCTGGGTTTCCTTGAGCCCCATGTGTTTCCAGGTTTTCCCGGCGTCGGTCGACTTGTAGACGCCGTCGCCGTAGGAAGTCATCACCCCGCGCGGGGCGTGTTCGCCCATGCCTACATACACCACATTGGGATCGCTGGCGGAGACGGCCACGGCGCCCACGGAGCCGGTGCCGAAAAAGCCGTCGGAAATATTCTTCCAGTGCATGCCGGCATCTTCGGTTTTCCAGACGCCGCCGCCGGTGGTGCCCATGTAATAGGTGAGCGGATCGCCGATGACGCCGGTAGCGCAGACCGACCTGCCGCCCCGGAATGGGCCTATATTGCGGTATTTGACGGGTTTGAAATAGTCGGATAGTGTGCTCTGTTGCGCAAAAATAGCGAGCGTACTACCCAGTGTGAGGATTGCAGTGAGGAGTAAACGTTGCATTTGTTGAGTTTTAGGGGAAAAAGATAGGGAATATTTGGGGAAGCGTAAAAGACCGGACTTCGAAAATGACATAGCAGCCTCGTTGAACGCCGCAGCCTAAAGAGAATCGACAATAAAAGCAAGTCTATAAACTATTTTATTAAAACCATAATTTGATTTATTTTATAAATATTAAAGCTTAAATTTTAAAAAATAAAAAATTATTCAAACTATACCATTAAAAAATTGGTATTTTGTTTGTATTTTTGTATAACAAACCAGCAGGGCTTCGCTATGAAATTAGACCAAAAAAAGCTGCTTATCAGCCAATTAGATAAAAAAGTAGCATTATTTGCCGGATTAAAAGGGCTTGCGATTCCCGGTGCGGGCTGGATACATGCCGTACGGACTGCGCTTGGCATGTCCTTAAAACAACTGAGCAGCAGATTGGGAGTATCCCCCCAGGCAGTAAAAGACATGGAGCGCCGGGAAAAAGAGGGTGCTATCACGATTCAGCGATTGAAGGAAGCGGCAGCGGCTTTGGATATGCAACTGGTCTATGGATTCGTGCCGAAGGAGGAGTCGCTTGACAAAATGATTGAAAATCGCGCCCGCCAACTGGCCATGGAAATTGTGTTAAAAACGGCACATACAATGCGTCTGGAAAATCAGGAGATTGACCAAATCGCGTTAGAAGATGCAATTAGAAAAAGAACTGAAAAAATAAAGGCAGAGTTGCCAAAAGCGTTATGGAATTGAATCTTGATTATACAGATGGACAAACTCCGATTGACCAGGATGAAAAATCGGGACTCAAAATAAAATCGATCTCCACTATGGGGGAATTGAATGAGTTTGAGCAGCAAAATATTGAAGAAGCGATAAGTTGGAAAGAAAGTTCAAATTTTTCGACGAGCAATGTATTAACCGTTGATTTCATCAAATCAGTTCACAGACGAATGTTCAAAAATGTGTGGAGATGGGCTGGTGATTTCAGAGTTACCAACAAAAACATTGGGGTACCCTACTACCTGATCAGACAAGATCTTCAAAAATTATTAGATGATTGCTCTTTTTGGATTAACAATGGCATTTATCCACCCGATGAGATAGCTATCAGATTTAAGCACCGATTAGTATCCATTCATCTTTTCCCCAACGGCAATGGACGGCATTCGCGCCTGATGGGTGAAATATTATTAAAAGCAATAGCACCGGAACAGGTGTTTACCTGGGGAAGCAAAACCCTTCGAAGCGGGGAAGATAGAATAAAGTATCTGCAGGCGCTTAAAGCCGCTGATTGGGGTGATATTAGCCTGCTACTCAAATTTGCAAAAAGCTGAAAAGCGCTACGCGCCATAGATATAAATTGCAGGAGGTAACGAACCCGTGTGTCCGTTACCTCCTCCGGTTTTACCGCACTACCACGCTGCAAACCGCCTCGCCGCATCTTACTATATAAAGTCCTGCGGGCCAGGATGATACGTCAATCGTAAGCAACTCAGTGGTATAGGCCGTGGTATACAATAATTGCCCGGTGATATTGCGTACTTCTACCGGATACCCCTGGTGTAGTGCGGGCAGAACCAGATGCAGGGTTTGACCGGCGGGGTTGGGATAGGCCCGTATTTCGGGTTTTTTATCCGCCAAATCATCAGTAGAAGTTGCCGTATTGTTATTAGCGTTGAACGTCGGGTTTTGAATCACAAAGGGTCCTGTGCCGTTGGGCACGCGGGCATAGCCTTTGTCGGTAGTCTGGGGGCCGAAAGTAACCTCGTCCAGTATATTCAGGTCGGGGTCGAGCAGCATCACGATTTCGCCGTCGGCAGAGAGTTTGAAATTGCAGTGGTTGTCGCCCTGCACGCCGTCTTCGTCGGCCCAGATGATGAGGTAGCCGTTGGCGGGGATGACCGAGCCTTCCGGGAATTCCCACTTGGGCAGGTTCTCGGGGTTGTCGGAGAGGTAATAGCCGCTGAGGTTGATGTCATTGGCGCTTTTATTGAAAAGCTCGATCCAGTCGTCGTATTCGCCGGCGTTATCGGTAGCGACGGTAGAATTGGAGGCCATGAGTTCGTTGATCACTACGTCGGAATTGGCAACTACGTTGGCTTGTACGGTATAGACAAACACATCGTGTTCGGCGCCGGCGGGGAAATAGGCGGCTGTTTTGGCGGTATTATTGGATAATGCTTCCACATAAAAGCGCACCCAGGTACCGGCGGCATAACCGGGAATAGTTGCGCCATAGATACCGTCATTGGCGGCATTGTCATTGTGCTGGCCGTCGTCAAACATTTGCGCTACGCTGAAATTGCCCACGATGCCGGTTGCGTAATACAAATTGACGCGGTTGATACCGTTGGCGGAGCTAACCTCGGCCAGTACGGTTGTAGGTTCCATTGAGAGCGGGGCGGTCCAGGCTTCGTTGTTGATATTATAGTAGTTGGCAGAGACAATTGTGGGGCCGGGCTGCGCCATTTCGGAATTAGCCAGGAGGTTATTGCGGCGAGTGGTGATAAAATTGCGGAGTACGGAAATTTCGCTGAGGAATTGCTGGTAGGTATACAATTTCTTGGGGTCGTCTTGCACCAATTGGTCGATTTGCGTCTGATAATTGGCCAGCATATCGTTGCAGACGGAGGGGTTCATCTCGTCGGCGATGATCGTACGCAGGTGGGCCAAATAGCGCTGCCGCCATTCGGGTACGGCCAGCATGCGGTTGAGCAGGGGGTAATTGGCGTTGTCTGCGTGATAGAAGGGGCTCCAATTGGCAAGGTTTGGGCCCATAACGCTATTGCCGTCGAATTCGAGCGGGGTCATGCGGCCCGTTTCGGGTTCGTAGTAGAGGTAGTAGTCCATTTTGCCTTTGTACACATAGCTATCGTCGTCGCTAAAGGCGATTTCGGAGGCCAGGAACCACAGCGTGCGGTCTACGTCGAGGTATAGCGGCAGGCTATCGCGCAATTGGGCGAGGGGAATATCGTCTACGATCCTGCAGGTAGCCACCAGGTGGTCCCAGGGATTGTCGATATCGCTGCTCTTGAGGGTGTAGTACGTTTGATAATCGGAAGTGTCTGCGCCCAGATAATTGAGGGCTGCGGTGCCGTCGCCCCAGCCCGGGCCACCGCCGCCGGGCCCGCCACCAGGCTGGCCGCTGGGCCTATCGGCGCGCCAGTTGGCGCCGTCATTGCTCAAAAACCATTCTTCGAGGTAGTCTTTATTGAGTTGTTGTACGTTGGGATAGAGGCCCCAGTTTTGGCCGTTGATATAAAGATTGACATAATTGGCCCGGGCTGCCGGAATATGTTTGCGTATTTGGTGCAGGTAAAATACTTCACGCATAAAAGACTCATCCTGGAAGCTGTTGTTCAGATTGAGCGTTTTATACCCCATGATTTTTTGGTCGGGGTGCACATAATCAAGGCTGATATTAAACGAACGTTTCTGAGACCCCGGCGGCAGCATTGAAAAAGAGGTTTGCCCCTTAAAACGGACTCCGACACTATCGTATACCACGCCGTCAACGGTCATCGTGGCAGGTATGTCGGTATGGCTATTATAGTTTTGGGTCATCAGTTGCCAGTAATTCGGCTGGGGAAAGTCGAGGTAGATGGTGCGCACGATCGATGAGTCGTACAAGCCGCCGTATAGCCTTCCACCCGTTACCAGGCGGCGGCCGTCGTCAGAGAGGTACATTTCAGCGGGCAGCGACTGGGCAAAAAGGAAGCCCGCCAACCCGCTCAACAGCATGGTGATGAGTATTGATTTTTTCATGTAACTAAAGCTATTGATCAAACAAAAGTCGATAATGATACCCCAGCAAAGTGGTCTGCAAAACCACAAAAATCGTGTATAGGATTTGAAAACGCCGAATGGGTTTAATGCCTTAGGTGGAAAGATGGCAATAATGGTTGCATGCCTGTACTAATTGGGGGTAAAGGTTTGCGTTTTTGTCGGTCAGATTGCAGTCGCTTCGCAGTTTATTACTTACTCCCCAACACCTCCGTCAACCGCTCCAATTCCGCCCGGTTTTCCGGCAGCCTGATCGCTCTCTTCACGTCGGCTTTTTCGCGTGAGGTAATGTGGAAAGATACTGAAGCGGTGAGTTTTTTGCGCTGGGTGGGGTGATAGATAAATCGAAGTACTTCAAAGCGTTGGGGGCCCAGGAGATCGTAGATAAAACCCAGGCTGTTGTCGTGCTCAAATTCCTGAAGGGTGAAGACCTTGCCGAGAATACCCACCGGGTTGACCAGTTTGGAAATGGCGCCGGTGCGATTGCTGGGGCTGATCTCTTCGATGAGTTCGGAACTGCTCACCTGCACCAATACTACGCCGCTGGTGTGTTCGGTTATCCAATCGCGGAAGACCTGGATAAACCGGGTAGCCGACAACATGCCGTAGTTGTCGCGGATGCCGGCATCCATCACTTCAATCTGGGGTTCGCTGGGCAGGTGAACATTGGGCAGAATATAGGGGTAGGTGGCGTTCATGCGCAGGGCGGTGAGAAATTGCAGGTCGCGGCTGCCCTGGTCTTCAAAGATTTTGCCAAAATCGACAGCGTCGACTTCTACCGAGAGGGGGCGGCGGCGGCCCATGGGAGCTGCCATCATATAGGAAACGCCCTGCGGCGAAATGATCAATCGCCTCCCGTCGTTGACGATGCTGGGGGTGATGAACAACATAGGAATTAGCGCCTGCTGCTCCGGCCCGGCATAATCGCTGAGGCATTTATCGAGCAAATAGCTGGTATTTTCGTTGAATTGTTCTTCAAAAATATACCCGCGGTCTTTATAGTAATAATGCCCCGCCCTTTCAACTGTAGCCAGCGGCAGGAATAAATCGTTGGACACGATAGTAAAGGCCAGCGAGTTGAGCATATCGCGCGAGATAAGGTCGATATGCCGTTTGTCGTGAATGGATATATCAACGCCCGTTTGCCGTCGCAGGTACAATTCCCGCAGGTAGGCCATACCCAGCATACCGCCCGATGCGCCGGTAATGAGGGTGGTGTGTTGCAGGAGTTTGCCTTTGAGCAGGCTATCGGCGGTCTGTACTACTTGCAGGGCCCACACTGCCGAGCGCAACCCGCCGCCGCTGACGCAGAGGATCACCATTTTGGGTTTTACCTGACCGGTACGGGCGCGCCAGCGGTCCAGGATCTGGCGCGTGCCGGCAATATCGGCGCCGGTTTGATTTGAGGTGAAGACGTCTTGCAATCTCTCCGTACTGTATACGGCCGGCTTCGTCGTGTAGTCGAGGCCGTAGGCCCGGTTGCGGTGGTCAAAAAAATCGAAGCCGGTGATAAAATTGACCAGGGCCAGCAACCCGATGAGGATCAACGCCCGCCATTCGTCAAACCAATAGGTGATGGCGCCGGTGAGCGCTACGATGACGCCCATCAGGATAAAAATGCTGGCGCCGGCAGGAATTCGGAAATAGGGAAAATCGATAAGAAAACCCAATGCCAGTAATAATACCAGCGTGATGGACTGCAGGATGAGGGCATTGAGGTGGTTTTGTCTGAAAATATTCATCAGCAGGCGCTTATCGTAGTGGGCTACGCTGCGCACAAGCCGGGGTCGCAAGTTTTCGCTGAGGTAAGTGCGCACCCGCCTGCGTTTGTCGTCGGTTTTGATGTCAGTCACCTCCATGCCGCGCCTCCCCGGCGCAATAACGCCCAACATGTGAGGGGGTCTTTGCCGGCGAGACGCGTAATAGGAGATGTCGCGGTTGGTGAACATAAAATAGAGCGACAAAACGAATACCAGTAGCGCCGTTCCGGCCAGTAGTGCAATGCTGTTCAGCAATATGACGCCGGCAGGTTTGCTTTCGTAATTGATTTGAAAATGGATGATCATGCCGATGTAAAAACCAAAAAACAGCAGCGGCAATACGGAGTTGTTGACGCAAAATTTGGTAAACGGCCGCGATAGCGAAGCCAGAAAAGGGAAGTGCTGCGCATTGAGCAGGTAGGTAGTGAGGTTCCACGACATAAAAAAGCCGCCGAAGGCGACGCCCACCAGCAGGTAACTCCATACATTGACGCGGCCCATGTATTCGGGGTCGAGAAAAAGGTACTGCATACCCAGCCGCGAGCCTACAACGCCCGATAACATGAGCGCCGGCATAATCCACATGGCTACAAATAGCAAGTTGCTGCGCAGGTGCAAGAGCAACAGTTGCAAGGGAAAGGAGTGCCATATGTTCGGTAACCATTTTTTCATTGGCGCGCGGGTATACAATAATAACGCGTAACGGGGAAGTGTTGTGCTGTCGTTTGCCGGGGATTTGTTGCAACCCAATTATTCATTCCATGCCTCATATAGGGCCTGCCTGAATAGCGCATTCAATAATGCGGTTTCGGGTTGTTGATGCGGATGGAATGTTTGGGCATATTCGGTATAATAATTGATTTTTTCTTCCAGATAGTCGTTGAGGATTTGAATTTTAGGTTCTTTTCTTAATTCTTCGCCTGCCATTTTCCTTTCCAGCAGCTTTCGAATTTCGCCTTTGACGGTAGGGTCTTCGACCTGGCTATCCAGTAGTTCCTGAAATTCCATCGGAATCATGGTGTTATTCGCTTTTATCCATTCGCAAGCCAGCACGGGGCGTAAAACATAAAAATACTTTTTTAGCCTCACCATGTCGCCTTGCAGATATTCTCTGTAATTGCCCCGGGCCATGTTGAGGTAGTGATACAGGCAGGATTTTGGATTAAAATATGTTTTCATTAGTTCGCGAAGCCGGTTTGCCGTTGAACCCTGATCCCGGTATATTATCGGGCTTCGAAGCCATTCCAGCATTGGCGGATTGGATTTTCTGAATAGCCTCAAGGCTTTCCTGAGTTCCCAACCGGCAAGGTCTATATCATTCGGTAATATCTCATCCTGATTGTCTTTTTTATCGTCAATTTGCAGGTACCAGTCCAGGCGATGGATATAAATATACCTCACATCCCAGTCGCTATCCGGGGATGCAAAACCCCAAGCCCTGCTGCCGCTTTCTACGGCATACAGAATTTTTATATCATACTGTTTTTCGAGACGGAGGAGTTCTTGCTGGATTAGGAATAATATAGTGTTAGTTTGCATAGGGAAATTTAAGCTTTACCCTCATCTCGACAAAAAAAACTTCCTGAAAAATTCCAATTCCTCCAATTCCTGCTGGATAAACCGCTCGAAAAGCCGTTCGCCGACCTGGTGGCGAAGTGCGGAAATGCCCACATCGATGAGCCTGAGACCGCCGGAGGTTAAAAAAATATTATCAAAACTAAACCCTGGCATATCTGATGGCCGGCGAAGGTCGCGGTGAACAAAACCGGCTTTGTGCAACTGGTTTAGTTCATCTTCCATGACATCCAGCCACAATTCACGTTTCTCTTGTTCATAAGCGCGGTAATCCATCGGGTACAAACGTTCCATTACCAGCATCTCCGTATCTTGATTCCACACATCCAGGCGGGTAAAGCGAACTACCAAACCATTAACGGCATTGGCATATTTCATTTTTTCGGCTTCAGAACCTATATCTGATCGAGTGTCGCCTGTGTATAACTTACCCACTTCTGTTTCAGAAAGCGCAATTACAGTATTGTTGGCGCCGGAAGAAAGCACTCGTGGGTAGCGTTTTGTCATAAAAAGACGATTGATGGTTATTCCCAAAGTAAAGTGGTTTGCGAAAACACCAAAGAATAAATCATTCATCATGAAGACTCCTCGTCCGGCGTATCCTGCAAATCATAAAAATCTGTGGTATAAAATTACGAAAAAAATCAATCCGCCGCATATGCTCCCGGGCTTGTACCCGTCCACTTCTTAAATGCCCGAATAAATACGCTGGGTTCTGCATAGCCCAATTTGTAGGCGATTTCGCTGATGGTGAGCGTGCGCTTTTTCAGCAGCCCGATAGCCAATTCGCTTTTCACCGACTCGGCGATAGCCAGAAAAGAAGTGCCTTCTTCCTGGAGCTTGCGCTGCAGGGTGCGGGGCGATGTATGCAGGTACATAACCACATCGGGCAGTTGTGGCAGCGTCGTATTGAAATTTTGTAGCATTACCCGGCGTACTTCATTGGCGTATGACTCCTGGCCACGGGTTTTGGCGATCTGCTCTTCCAGCAGGGATTTGAACAGCCGGTTTAACGCCGGGTTGTGCCCCAATAGAGGGGCCTGCATATCGCGCAGACGATACGCCAGGTAATTGCCGCTTTGGCCAAACTGCGGTTCCAATTTGAAGATGCGAACATACTCCCGGGTGTCGCGCGGGCGGGCGCAGCGCATGCTTACGCGCTGTGGATACTGCGCTTTGCCACAGAGCATCCTGGTGATGTGTATAAATGCCGACATAGCATGATCAACAATCTGCCGGGCGGCTTCGGGGTAGCGGTGATACCAGGCCGGTACGGGTTCGATGTGGTAGTAAAATTCGTCGCCGCGGGTCTCTACGATGAAATCGGTGGCATTGGTTACGGCCCGGCTGAACTGTTGCACATACTGAAAAGCAGTGAGCAGGTCGGGACTGCTTTCCATGAGGTAACCCACCATACCCGCCAGGGCCGGAGAACTGGTTTCGCCGAGGTGCAGCCCCAGCAAAGGATCGCCGGTAAGGCGAATACTCTCGTCCCACACCCTGGCGCAAACATCGAGGTCGGCTACTGCGTCGGCTTGCTCCAACATATCAGGCGCAACGCCGATAGCATGGCAAAACTGTTGCAGATTGGCGCCTTTGCGCACTGCTGCATGAGCTACATTGCGCACAAAGGCCATACTTGACCAAAGATCAGGTTTGTCCATATGGCGTAAAGTGTCAGTTTTATGGCGTAATTTACAACAAAAGGCGCAATGCGATCACATGATCTTTGTCCTATCAATTCAATTCAATTTAATCAACTATTAAACAAAAAAGGAGGACATCATGGAATCTTTTGCAATGCCGGTCAACCAGCAAAAACTACTAAAAATCGCTTTCTTTGCCGGGCCGTTTTTGCTCGTGTTATCAGCTTTGAGCTTTGCGCTGGGAATCGGACTAATCCCACCCGGCATTACAAGTTATGTAGAGGGTATATTTGGATCTTTTGCCCTGTTGCTGTTTGTACCTGTCTATTTGTATCTGGCCGGCAAACTGAGCCACAGCAACAAAATTCTCGGTACGATTGCTACCATCACCGGACTGGCCGGGTCGGTCACCGGCTTTGCCATCGAACTCATCCGCGTATTGGAGTATGGATTGCGCCAACACGGTTCGGGCGATGAAGTCTGGCAGTCGTTTTACGCGCAGCCCAACTGGGAATTCATGTTGGTAGCGCTTATGGGGCCATTATTCCCTATTACCTCTATCATCCTTGGCGCGGGATTTTTGCGGGCCAAAACCTACCCTGCCTGGGTGGCTATCGGCCTCATGGTTTCGGGTATCGGCTTTCCCCTGGCGCAGGTGGCGGGTTTTGACTGGGCGCTAAAAATCACTTATCCCGGCGCTTGTTTACTGTGGTTGGTAACCCTTTCTTATATCGGCGCCCGTTTAACCGACAATCGCAAGTCGACATCCTATCAACTTTCACAAGCTGGATAAATCATGAACACCTATTGCATACTTGGCGGTGGCATTGCGGGATTAACCGCAGCCATCGCCCTGAAACAGGCCGGCATAGCGGCGACGGTTTTTGAAGCCGCGCCGGCCATCAAACCCCTTGGCGCCGGCTTGTTGCTGGCTGCCAATGCGGTAAAAGCATACGAAAAGCTGGGTATCGCCGGGCGTATCGTAGAGCGAGGGAGATTGTTGCCCAATTTCAGCATTCTCGATGAGCGCGGCAGGGTGATTAGCACTGTCGATGCAATGGCGGTAAGGCGCAAATACGGTTTGCACAATTTTGCCATCCACCGGGCGGCCCTTCACGAAGCCCTGCTCAGCGAGCTCTCCCCGGGGCAGGTAGTGACCGGCAAACGCGCAACCGGCGCCTCCGTCGGCGCCAATGGCAAGGTCATCGTTTCTTTTGCCGACGGATCGGCGTTGACCACCGATTACCTCATTGTAGCCGATGGTATCCACTCGGCGGTGCGCCGCCAATTGCTGCCCCTTTCGGAGCCCCGCTACGCCGGCTACACCTGCTGGCGCGCCGTGATAGATAATCCCGGATTGACGCTAAACAGGGCCTCTGAAACCTGGGGCGCTGCCGGTCGCTTTGGCATCGTGCCGCTGGCGGGCAACCAAATTTACTGGTTTGCCTGCGTCAATGCCCCCGTTAATGACCCTGGCATGCAAAAGGCCCGTGTAGCCGACCTGCAAGGCCTGTTTGCCAGCTTCCACCCCGAAGTGCCGGCTATTCTGGCCGCCACCCGCGACCATCAACTGATTTGGAACGATATCATCGATATCAGGCCTATTCCGCGTTTTGCCTTCGGCCCCATTGTGCTCATCGGCGACGCCGCGCACGCCACTACTCCCAACCTTGGGCAAGGCGCTTGCCAGGCCATAGTAGACGCCGTAGTATTAAAAGCTGCCCTGGAGACCCATGCCAACCCCGTCGATGCTTTTGCTGCTTTTGAGCAACGCCGCCTGGGCCGTGCACAATTTATCGTTAATAGCTCCTGGACAATGGGCAAAATCGCGCAAATCGAATCGCCCTGGCTGGCAGCCCTTCGCAATGCCTTTTTGCGCCTTACACCCGCATGGGCCAACGAATGGCAACTGCGACGCGTGATTACCGAAAAGTAAAACTCACTTTTTTATAAACTCCAACGGGCGCATTTCAGGAATATACAATATCCCGTCTACGCAACGGCTGAGGTTTCCTTTGGTTATTGGATTACCAGTGAGAATATTGCTCAGCAATTCAGGATGCGTAAGCGCGGGAGGCAGGTCTTTTGCGGTAGAAAAATCGAGCCAGCCCGGCCTGGACGGTAATCGGGCAAAAAAGGCTTCTATGCTGTTTTCGGCATGCATTATCGGATAGGCATTGGCGCTATTGCCCGAGCGATCGTAATTGACCAGCCCGCCCAGCGTGGTGAAGGCCAGGCTGTATACTTCAGGGCCGTAAAGCGACTTGATGTACGTCCCCATGGTTTTGTAGGTGCTTGCGTATTTAAAGCGGCTTCCAAAAGGAAATGTTTCCTCCATGACGAACCCCGTAAATTGCAATTCATGGCGGTTGTACATGGTATGCTCGGTGGCGGCCCAGATGATTATTTTTTCTCCGGGATAATAATGCTCTTTTATCCATTGAATATTTTCGGCCATACATTGGTCGCGCCGGTTGAGGGGCCCCAGCGAACTTTTGTCGCCCGTGAAGCCGAAAATACTGTCGGGCTGCGCCGGCATACCCATTATGTGGTACATGCCGGGTTCGTCAAGCCAAATATTATTCCAATAATTTTTGGCGTAAATTAATACCCGCTCAAAAAGCAAGTCGCGTTGGTTTTTATTTTTCAATAATGATAATTCAAAAATAATATCGTCTATCACGCTGAATAATAAGAGCCTTTCTCTACCGCCGATGGCGTATGGATTTTGCCAGTTTTTTTTCAATATTTTCAAAAAATCGTCGTAATAAGAATAGTTTAAAACCCGGCTATTTAAGGCGGATAAATAATGATGCAGACTATCCGGAAAATTAAACTGCGCTATCACCTGACAATCAAAACCAATATAGCGCAGCGGATTTTTTGTTTGTTGTGTTTGAATAATATAGGGAAATAATAATTCCGTGCTTTTTACGGCGCCCCAATAGGGGTAAATATTGCTGCTTAATATGTCGGAGTTTTTTTGTTGGCAGGCGGATTCGTATGCCATGGCGGCGTTGTACAAATCGTATTCAAAAGCCAACACGTTAAAGCCCATTTCTTCGTGCAGAAATTGGATAAGTCGCACTTTTGCTTCAAAAGAAGTAGCAAAAACGTGGTCTTCTTCGCCCAATAAAACAATCGATTTACCGGCCAATATTTTTTTCAGCGGTTGTAAATCGCTGAAATCCCTGTTTTCGGGCCGAATATCCGCCAGCGGTATTACCTGTTGCTGCAACCATTTATCGACTGTTACCGGTTGGGCCGACACAGCGCAACAATAAAAAAAGGCGATTATAACTGACAATTTTTTTCGCATTGATGCTGATTATTGTTCAATAAAAAGTTGCTTACTCCACTTCCACAATCATCTCCACTTCTACGGCCATATTGCGCGGCAGGGCGATCATACCCACTGCCGATCGGGCGTGTTTGCCGCGGTCGCCGAAAACCTGTACCATCAAATCGGAATAACCGTTGATCACTTCGGGTTGGTTGGCAAAATCGGGGCTGCAATTGACCATGCCCAATACTTTGACAATGCGCTTCACTTTTTTGAGATCGCCCAGTTCTGCCTTCAATACCGCCAACTGCGCAATGCCGGTGAGCCGGGCGGCTTCGTAGCCCTGTTCTATGCTGAGATCGACGCCGACTTTGCCGGTTATGTAGCCCCCTTCGGGCCTGGAAGGCCCTTTGCCGGCCAGGAACAACAAATTGCCCACCCGCACGGCATTGACGTAATTGGCTACCGGCGTGGCGGCCGTGGGCAAGGTGATGCCCAGTTCTTTGAGACGAGCCTCGGGATCGTAGGTTTCAGGCTGGGCAACCAGGGAAATTGAATAGGACAAACCCAGGAACAGGAGTAAACATGTGTTTTTCATGATCAACGCGATTTACGGGTAATATCAACATCTACTGACAATCAGTTATTATCAGTGACCAGTATTGTTGAATTATGATCAATATTGTGCCTGCTAAAGTTATACTTTTATCCAAAAAAGTTCACAGATTGTGATTGTATAGTAGGGCAAAAAAATCCCACATTTGCTTCAAAAAATAAACTGATTCATGAAAGCACCCCGCATTGTTACTACAGCAGCGCGTCAATTAGCAGGCATGCGCATCAGCACGACCCTTACCTCGAATGATACGCCGGAGTTGTGGCGGCGATTCCGCACGATGTTGAGCGAACACGGCCGCAATAACCCCGACCGGTTTTATTCCATCCAGGATTACGGCGCCGGGTTTCGCATGGAGCAATTAACGCCGGCTACGACACTCGAAAAGTGGGCGGCTATTGACGCCGGAGATTGGGCGGATATTCCTCAGCCTATAGAAACGTATACGCTTGCCGGTGGCGACTACGCAGTGTTCATCCACAAAGGACTGCCGAGCGCTTTCCCCCAGACAGCGCAGTATATTTTCGGCGTTTGGCTGCCGCAATCCGGCTATCAACTTGACGACAGGCCCCATTTTGAAGTGTTGGGCCCCAATTACCGCCCCAACGACCCCCATGCCGAAGAGGAAGTGTGGATACCCATAAAACGTTAACGATGCCTTACGATCTCATACTCCAGAATATTCGCAAGCACATCAGGCTCGACCCGCTTGAGGAGGCGCATTTTACGGGATTGCTTAGCTTGACGAAGCTGAAAAAAAAGCAATTTCTGTTGCGCGAAGGCGAGGTGTGCCGGCATTCGGCCTTTGTAGTGAAAGGTTGTCTGCGCAGCTATACCCTCGATGATAACGGCTTTGAGCATATTTTACAATTTGCCCCGCCCGACTGGTGGATCGCCGATATGTATAGTCTGATCTCGCAGCGCCCCGGCAGTTTATTTATTGATGCGCTGGAAGACAGCGAGGTATTGTTGTTGTCAAAAAAAGACCAGGAGCAGCTATACCACGATTGCCCAAAGTTTGAGCGTTTTTTTCGCATCATTACCGAAAATTCACTGGTGGCCAACCGGCAGCGGGTGCTCGACAATATGAGCCTGAATGCACAGCAGCGCTACGCGCTATTTTGTCAGCACTACCCCACGCTTATCAACCACTTGCCCCAGAAACAAATTGCCGCGTATATCGGCGTTACGCCGGAGTTTTTGAGCAAGCTAAAAACCGCTTTTCATAAACAACCGCCGGGGGGAGGTTAAAAAAAGGAGCTCATATTGAGCCGGTAAACAAAATGTTATTTTGACGCCGCGGAGCGCCAATATGTTAACAGAGGTCACTGAGTTACACAGCGTGGGATTATGATAATGCTTTTTATTTGGGACCTCTGCAATTAGAAAAATTGCCCCACTCAATTGTCATGAACCTCCCCGCCCCCCCGGCGTTATCCTCTATATTCAGCCTTATTTCTTA
>DAINSQ010000037.1:0-11571 GCA_036741235.1 Saprospiraceae bacterium
TTACTTAAAATGAATCCGCCTAATCAAAATAAATGGACTATTGTTTTTTATATTAATGGTCAATATAGTGCAATTGGACCTTCGCCTGATCAAGGTATTGGATATGTAACCTTTGAAGACGAATTAGGGCAATTACATACATTGGAAGTTTCTTCGGAGGTGCAATCGGGCGACCCCATTGCTCCGCTTGGAAATTCATGCGGTTTTTCGCCACATGCTCATTTGCAAGACATGACCATAGAGCCAACAAATGGTAACCCTCCGTGGAGCGATGAGTATGCGAAAAACCCTCTCCAGTATATAGATTACGAGGTTTCAAACAATAGTATCAGGATGCTTCAGGAAAATGATCAAACTGAAGGTGTTACTTTAACCTACCCGGGGGCTTTGCCATCCACTTTACAAGCCAGAGTTCAAATTGCAGCCCCCAATAATTCAGCAAAAAGATATAATACAGTAATAGATATTGAAGAAGTTGAATTTTTAATAAAAAAGGATTATGATAATAATTTTTCCCTTATTAAAGGATCTGGTAATAACAGAATAAAATATGGCGGAATAATAGGAACAGATGAATATCCTGAATACATTAATTTTTCTGCAAATAATAACAATATTGGATCTTGGAATAAAACAGGAATGGAACCTTTTTCATATTTTGATCACCCTTGGGATGATTTTTATTGCAAAGACTTCATCACCCGCATCCACAAAGACGACCCGTTGGACGGCGCTACCACTCCTACGATGCTTTCCTATTGCCCCATGAGCACCCGCTATAACGACTGCCGCTACCACATCAAAGCCCGGGTAACCGATGTGCGCAACGGCTACACCGATTCGCCCGTGCAAAATGTGGTTATTGACAATTACAAGCCCTTTATCCGGGAGGTAAAAGCGCAGATAGGTAGTCAAGTCATCTACCGCCGCACCTGGCAGTGCGACGACGGCGCCGCTTGTCAGGGAATGTACCTCGAACAAGGCGTGGTACAAGCCGACATCGATCGCAACGATTTATTATCAAACGGAATGTGGGTAACCGTAACGGGCAGCGAACCGCTGCTGGGCCTTAAGCTCAATGTCAATTCACTTATTAACGTACCTCATTATAGCCAAACCGAAGGGGGCCGGATATGGAATTTTTTCATAACGCCCAGTCAGATTCCCCCTCTGCTCACCGGACAGACCGTGGAGTTTGTCTGCCACAGCGCATACGACGCAGCCAATAACGCTATGATCGGCTTCGCCCCCTCGGATGCAGCCCTTGCTTGTCAAAAAATCCCAACCCGAAAGGACTCCAAAAGCTGGACGAACGACAAAAAACACGGCTCTGACAAACTGCACTTTTTTAATATCAACTGCGGCGCCAACAGGCGCTCCAGCCCGGAAGATGAACCTACCCTAACCATCATTTCTACAGAAGAAGACTGCTTCGGAAACCAGATTACCTGGGAGTCCACCCCTGTTTCCTCGCCGGGCGCCACCGACGGCGCCATTACGCTTCATATCGACGGCGGCATTCCACCCTATGCGGTCGACTGGTCGAACGGCGCAAGCGGCCTCCAACTCAACCAGCTTGCCGCAGGTACTTATACCGCCACTATCCGCGACGCCCTGTGCTGCACCAAAGACGTTGAAATCACGATCTGCGCCCCGTTTACTATGCCGGTGCCGGACATTGCCCCGCCCAGCGCTTGCGGCGCCGCCGACGGCATCATCTACTTCCGGGAAGGCCCCTCAGGCGGCACTCCCCCCTACGTGATGAACTGGAACAACGGCGCAAGCGGGGGCTCGCTCTCCGGCCTTGCAACAGGGCTATACATCGTGACGGTAACCGACAAAAATGGATGCAACAGTGTATATGAATACCCCATCCAGGCAACCGGCCAGCCTATTGTTATTGCGGAAACACAACCTGCCTGCGCCGCTACGGCTAACGGTTACGCCATTGTGAACGCTTTTTCGCAAGGCGGCGGCCCATTCGATTTTTATTGGAGCAGCGGCCAGGTATACTACGATGTTTTCGAAACAGAACTATACCAGCTTCCTGCCGGCGCCTACTGTGTAACCGTTACCGACGATGTTTCAGGGTGCTCTTCTTCCATTTGTTTTAATATTGCCGGCGTCAGTGAGCAAACTGCTTTGGCTATTCAATCCATAACAGCGTATTCCTGTCCCGAAAACGCCACAGGCGAAATTCAATGGCAAATAACGGGAGGCGTGGCGCCTTACCAGGTTTCCTGGAATCAACCCGGCTTCAACGGCGTTTTTGCCGCAAACCTGGCCCCCGGCAATTATTGCGTAACGGTCACCGACTACTGCGGGTCATCGACAAACGACTGTGCGACCATTGAAACCGATTCCGAACTGGCATTTGATGTTTCCCCTTCATTGATTCAATTCGCCTCCGGTTCTGACAACCATGACGGCAGTATCGCTCTCGATGTCAGACCTGGCGGAAATTATATCTTTCAATGGAACAATGGCGCTCACGGCAATACCATAAGCAATCTTGCACCGGGACAATATACTGTAACGGTCACCGCTACACAAACGGGCTGCCAAATTGTACGTACCTATCAAGTAGGCGATTGCACTACAGCCCAGGACTTTGACTTTATCGTCACAGGGCCGGTGCTGCCCTCCAACGGCGGTAACGTTATTTATCAGATACTGGTAAAAGAAGGCAACGGCGCATATAGCGCTAATATTCCCGATCACTTTGCTGTATGGTGGGGCTCGCCCAGCGCTTCTCCGATAGAACAGGGCCCTATCATTTCACTCAACAGCAATTATACTGAAGATTGGGTGAACGCATTCGTAAGCAATGGCTGCGAACTAAAGGTCAAGGCCAAACCGATAATACGATGCGGGGGGGCATATAGTAATACCAACCTCGCTGACTTTTTCATCACACAGCAAGATGACCCTTGTGAAGGCTTTTTTGACGGTTCGATTTTGTTGAGCGTACCCCATCAAGCTAACCAGGCCGTCTCCATCCTTTTTAATGATACCTATGACATCGATCTGAACGGCGATTATGCACATATCGGCAACCTGGGGGCGGGCATTGATTATTCCCTCAAAATCACCATCGACGACTGCGAATTCGATTTCAGTTTCAGGCTTTCCGCCCAGGCTATGGAGCAAGTTTTTGACCGGTACGAAAATGATATTTGTTATTACCGCGAAACTTGCGGCGATACAGGTTTTGGCGACGAAGAATTTCAAACGCCTGCATTTCTGAACTGGTTTGGTTCAACCGGAGGCGCCTTCTCTCAATGCCGAACGCCTTTGCTTTGTGAAGAATTAGAGGTCGGCCATAAAAATTTCAGCAAGCGCTGGGTAAAATCGGTAGAATACGAAAATACTTTACAGCAAGCCTTGATAATAGAGGATTCGCCCTACCCTTTTGACTACATTCAAAACTTGATGAACCAGTTTTCTTCGGCAGGCCAGGAATGCAGAAGAGTCAGGTATTGTAGAGGGAACTTAAGACTGGTGGGTAAAATGCCCTTGTCAATTAGCCCCGGCGGTAATGTTATTCCCGATCCATCAACAGGCTGTAGTTTGGTACAATGCAGTCCGCCCGCTTCAGATTATTTCGTTTGCCCGCAAGATGCAGATATCTTTGGGGGAATCTCACCGCTATTCGACAATTGTTTTCCTCGTAGCGTTAACCTCTATGAGTTGTGGGTGAATCTGAATTACCTGAATGAATATATTGACGGGTTTGCAGGAACATCTCTGGCAGATTTTGTTGCTACTAACGGACATCTGCCGGAAGCCAAATGTGCTAGCGTGGTTTTCTGTCTGCGGGATTTCAAGTTCTTATCCAGCAATATCGGCGTAATTAATTGCAATATACCCCTTTATTATTGCGGGAATTTTGTGGGCAACTCGTGCAGCAGTATGCCTGTATATGGTGCTACAAATCAAATTACCGGGTACAGGGTATTGTGCGAAACAAATACCCAAACAGTTGGATGCCCCGATAATTCCACCTCCATGATTCCTGGGTTTATGCACTATAACTTATGCCCACCTCCGCTCCCTGATTTGCCTCCGGCAATTCTTTGTCCTGTGTTATTTCAAGACAATATGACAAGTTCCCCGCTGCTAAAAACCATCATCGACCCCTATCAAAATGAAATTCTGGCAGGATTCGGATTAGCGCAAAGCGCGTCGGCAAATAACCCCAAAGGCCTGGTTGATACGGAAACCGGGCGCGTATTCGACAATTTTGATCCGCTTGACACACAAATCAAAAAAGAATCAATAGCGCACGCAACTCAATTTGTAGAAGACTGGGACAAAGAAATGGCGGTTTACGTCCAACGAATAGCTGAAAACCAGGAATATAAGCTCATCTGCGAGGATAGCGCGAATATATGGATTAAAGCGATTAAAGCCGCCGGTGATTTACAACTTTTGCATTTATCATCTACCCCCGATACAGATGAAATTATTGTCGGCGGCGTTTGTAGCGGTTTTTTGGCCTACGATGATCAATCTCTACGCGCCGCAGGCGATTATTCCGCTTTTTGTATTCGATTACAGCAAAACGGCGCAGTAACAAGTACTCAATTTATTGAGCACATCAGCGCCGGCGGAACAACCTTATTCTCTGAAAATATCGATGGCCGGCTGCAGGTAGCCGCTAAATACCAGGGCAATTTGAACATGGGAGGAAATCCCGTTCAAATGGCTTCCTCAAATGGTTTTTTCAGCGCTTTATTCCAAAATGCGTCGCCTCCGGCGATCTCCGGCGATTACCCCTGCTCCGGCAATATTACTTTGCGGGATATATCCTTTTCAGCAGGTCAAAACAATGGAATTGCCCTGGCTTTTTATGGCGATGGTTCTATACAAATTGACGGACAAAACTTCAGCGCTGCCGGCAACAGGTTATTGTTAGCTTCCGTGAAACCTGGAAGCATACTAAATTGGCAAACAGATATAGCAGCCTCCAATCTGAATGACCAGAAATTAGACATCGCCTTCGGCGACAACGGTTTGTTGTTTACCGGGCTTACCTTCACTGGTTCTCTATCTGCGCTGGGTCATAATTTTCAAAGTGTCGGCGGGGAAGACATTGCATTACTTGCTATTGATACGACTGGAGTGGTAACCTGGCAAGACCATATCGGCACCACGGGTAGCGAAAATATTTCGGAGATGTTGTATGATCACGAACTAATTTACTTTGGAGGAGAATTTTCCGGTGAAATCGGGGATAGGGAAATCGGCGATTATATCTTTTCGAACCTGGTTGCCGCTAATACCCGAGCCTATATTTCATCAACTTCAATGGCTTCGCAAGGTCAGGCACAAGCGCTCATAAGCCAAAATAAAGAGGGTACGGAAGCTCTTCACGCTCTCGAAAAAAATCAAAGCGGCATCTCCATCTATCCTAACCCGGTAAGCGGTCTTCTGACTATCCGCGTTGTGAATTGGCAGGCGAATCAACTTAGTATCCGCGACATGCTGGGACGACTTGTTTTTCAGGAAATGAACGACACCTCCGGCAATTGGCATATTGACTTTAGCTTAATGCCTAGTGGAATGTATGGCGTAACTGTTTATGATCACGGTAGCAAGATGCTGTATAACAGGATAATTGTGAGGAAATAAATATACCCATTTCAACTATTTGCCTGTTATTAAACATTTTACGAGGCGCCATTATTTCGTTGAATCCCGGTCACAAAGTGGCTGGGATTTTTTATTTTTGTTTTAAAAACAAAAACATTTTTTGTTAGATTTGCATTTCATCGATCTAACTGCTATGCCCAAATTAGAAAACCAGCAAGACAAGCCGTATTTGCACGGGCGAGGCGCCCAGATCAACACGGCCAACCCCTACCACAAAAAAATCTACGACGAACAACCCATCGATTGGTCGCAGGCGGAAGAAGAACACCCCCAAATCCCTACACAATACATCGACGTACACCCCAAAACCATCATCAACGAAGTCACCAGCCCCGATATCCCGCTCCCCTACTCCATGAACCCCTACCAGGGTTGCGAACACGGCTGCGTGTATTGCTATGCGCGCAATACGCACCCTTATTGGGGATATAGCGCCGGATTGGACTTTGAACAAAAAATATTGGTAAAACGCAATTCGGCGGCCCTGCTCGAGGAAAAATTCCGCTCACCACGCTGGAAAGCCGCCCCTGTCATGCTGGCCGGCAATTTAGTACTTGCCTGGATTTTTATGATTGAACCGATATATTTTTCATTTTGTCAATTCAGTTGTCATATCCCTATAATCCTGTCCGCTTCCCTGATTCCGCTTAAATACGCCCCGTGCGCCGTGGAAAAATAATCGATCTCGGTATGCTCGCCGGCAAAAAATATTTTGTCGTTAACTGCCGCCGCCAGGTCATCAAAATGCCTCATCTCCGTACCTACGGCCGGATAGGAATATGCCCCGAATGAGTTTTCATTGCCGTCCCATCTGGTTCGCAACATATTGGTGGGATTGGGAATGTTGGCGCCGTATATATCCCTCAAATGCGCCATGATGGCCTCAGTCACCTGTCCGTCGGTCATGGTTTCCGTTTGCCGGCCGTAATCGGCATATGCAAAAGTCATCAACGCATTAACGGAGGGATGGAATAGCTTTACATTTACAAAGTAATTAAATTTGTCCCTGGCCTCAGGCGTGTAGGAGATGTATTGCACCTCGTCCCAAAACGCGGTGTCCCAGGTCAATAAGAATTTGTTCACGCAGTTCATGCCCACGCGTTCGATAGCCTGTTGTTTGGCTGCGGGCAAAGCAGGCGTAAATTCAATCCTGTTTTTCTTCAAAACGCCCAGTGGAACGGTGACGATTACATAGTCGGCCTCGCTGATATCGCCGTTGTGCGTTACTTTGACTTTGTCGCCCGAGTAATCTACCCGGCTTACCCGCCGGTTGAGTTGAATGTCTAAACCCTGGGCCAGATAGTTGGGAATGGTGTCGTATCCGTTGGTGGCAATTTTTTCAATACCCCCAAATTCTTCGCCTTCGTTGTATAGCAATGACGACAATCGGTCCAAATCGCCCAGGTCGAAAGTAACAAAAGAAGATAAAAAGAACTTCCAAAGGCGGTCGCCGGCATATTGGGGGTAGTTGGCGTTAAATACTTGCTCAAAACTTTGCGCTGCGCTGCCATTGTTCATCAGGGTTTCCAGGATTTCGAAAAATTCGTCCTCCGCATCCCCATAAAGGGCGTCACCGCGCAGTATTCCGCCGATGTCGTATGATTTGATGCTTTCATCTGCGGTGTGGAAAGTGGCCATGCCGGCTTTTTCCGCAAGCCCCGTTATCGGGTTGCCGTTGATGCCGTGTATCCAGCTCGCCCCTTCGTCAAAGGCGATGCCCAGCGTCCTGTCGCTGCGCAAACGCCCGCCCACCTTGTCCTGGGCTTCCAATACGGTTACCGAAAAACCTTTTTCTTTGAGCTTTTTGGCTGCCGCAAGCCCCGAAATCCCCGCCCCGACTATTATAACGGATTTGTCTATCGGCGTTTCTTCTTTACCGCACGAAACCAATACCGACGGCGCTGCCATTATCAGGGCTGCACGCCGTACGGTCTCTTTGAGAAATGAGCGCCTTTTCATATGCTAATTGCTTATGCGACAGGTTTTTTCCAAATGATTATGGTTTTAATCAGGGATTATTTGATCTTGATAATCTGACCCCGCTTGTCGACGCCGTAGATTGCTTTCGTTACACTGACCCTGTCGTCGGCTTTATCCAGATTACTGGTGTTGAAATATTCGGTTTTGGTAATTTCAAATTGATGGTTGTTCAACAGGAGGCATTCCGTTTTCCATTCGTAGCCTTCGCTCAAATATTCCTGGCACAAAGTCAATTTTTCAATATTATTGTAATTGTTATCAATAGCAATTAAATCGATGGAATTGCCGTAATGCGATTCCATCGATTTATTGTAAAATAGAAACAGCTTAAATTGATCGGAATACGTCAGGTTGGCAAAATAATCGGTGATGCCCAGCAGTTCAGCTTGCGCTTTTGTTACAGGGTTGCCGACCGTTGCGTATTTGGCGATGGTATCCAGTGTGATTTTTTTTATGCCGGAATGCTTGAATTTTGCTAGTTCAAAACCATGCAAAGCCTTGAATGTATCAATAGGAGTGGGGTGTACCCTTTCCATCATTTCGTCAACTATACTATGCACGGTTGAATCAGCATAACCAGCGCCGCTAACCTGGGCTTCTTTCCGGCTTGTGGTGTCACTGTTGCTGCTTTGAAGGGCCTCCGGTTTTCCCGATCCGTTGCACCCAATACAGCAATAGATGACGATTAATAAGGCCGCTAACTCAATGAAATGCTTCTTTTTCATTTGATCGTTTTTGATGAAAAAATACATACGCTATTGCCCTGTCTCGCCTTCAACTCCGCTCAACGATCGGCAAAGATCGCCCCCTCGCCCCCTCGCCAAGTCCAATAGTCCTCCTATTTCACCCGGTACGTCCCCTTCTCCACCCCGACTCCCTTGATCTCCAGTCCCTTCCACGCCTTCGGCAACTTCGTCTTCAACTGCACAATCCCTTTTTCGGTGATGTCCAGGCCGCCCAGGCCGTTGATCACTGCTTGCAGCATACCCCCGGCCCCGGTGGCGAAATAGGGATTCGTACCGCCGGCAGTCTCTGCCAAAACGCCGAAAGGTGCAACTTTATTGGGCTGGTAGCTTTTGTTGAATAACTGAAAGGCCTTTTCAGCGTCGCCGAGGCGGGCGTACAGCGTAGCCAATACCGAAAATCCCATCGCCGGGCCTTCGGGCGACATACGCGGCTCGTAATACGCCAAATCTTTGCGGATGCGCTGCTCGTCGGTAAAGACTTTAAGCGGGTAAGCCAGCAGGTTGGCGTCGGCTTGCTTGATCATGACGCCGTCGTAAGTGGCGTTTTCTTTGGTGGTACCGTCCGGAAATTCCAGGATGGGGATGTTGTCGGCAACATGTTTCCAGTCGGGGTTGGGCGTGAGGCCCAGCTCTACAGCCGCCTGGGCAGCGTAGCCCAATACGGTGCGCGCCATGCCATTGGTGAAGGCGTTGTTGTCGATGTTTTCCTGCCATTCGTTGGCGCCGATGACGTTGTCGATGTCGTAGCGGCCCGGCCCGTTGCGCTCTACCCGGCTGGCCCAGAAGTCGGCGACTTCTTTCAGCACCGGGTATCCCCGCGTCAGCAACCAGTTCTTGTCTTTGGTAACTAAATAATAGTTCCAGAAGGCCCAGCCTACACAACCCGTGATGTGGTGCTGAAAGGGACCGGTGAGCGCCCACACCGGCGTATCCTCCGAGCCGTCGGCGCTGGACTCCCAGGGGAACATGGCGCCGGCGTAGCCGTGCGAAAAGGCGTTGCGCTTGGCCATTTCCAGCCTTTCAAAGCGGTATTCCAACAGCGAGCGGGCTATTTCGGGCTGCAGGACGAGTAGGGGAGGGTACATCCACAACTCGGTGTCCCAAAAGACGTGGCCGTTGTAGCCCAGTCCCGACAAACCCATTGGGGAGAGGCTGTACGCCGTGCCCTCCCGCGCAAAGGAGTAGAGATGGTACAGCGCAAAGCGGATGTCGCGCTGCGCCTGCAAATCGCCGTCGACGATGATATCGCTTTCCCACAATTTGGCCCAGGCCTGCTCGTGGCGCTTCAGCAATCGGTCGGTGCCTTCCAGCTTGGCGAAGATGGTGAGGCGCTCGGCTTCGTTCACCGGGTCGTTGTAGTGCACCGACGATACCGTAGAGCCAGCTACGGCAAAGCGGTAGGTTTCGCCGGCTTTGAGTTTTTTGGTAAACTTGGCTAAGTGCATGTTGTAGTCCCAATCTTCATGGATGATCCTGGGCTCCGTGCCGTGCGGCTCGTCGAATAAAAAGCTGGTGGACGCCGCCACCGCAATTTTCCCCGAAGGACTCTTGGCCGCCGAGGTCAGCAGCGGTATCAATACATGAGGCCTATCTATTTCGCTGTAGGTATTGCGCGGATCTACCAGGTGGTTGGGCGTCTCTATGACGCTCATAGGGGTGATCGTGACGTCTTTTTTGGCTTTGATCTCCACGATGGACAAAGCCGTAAACGGCAGGTGCCGCAAGGCCATCAGGGTATGCTTTACGCTGAGCTTGTCGCCCACGTCGTACGTGGTCGTCAGCGCTGCCTTTTGCATGTCCAGCGTTTGGGCGTAATTGGAGATATCGCCCCGGCCCATTCTGCGCCCGTCCACATCCAGGTTCATATTGATGTGGTTGAAGGTTTTCAGGATGTTGCTCACGCGCCCCCGCTGGTAGTAGTCGTACACGCCGTTGAGCACTACGTCGTTCACCCGCATCGGCTCGGGCGATGATACCAGCCCGATCATGCCGTTGGCCACGGTCACCCCAAAATACCGGTTGGCATCGATCTGCTGTGCCTGTATATGCCAGGGCGATTGGCTGAGGTTGGTTTGGCCTATCATGGTCATTGATAATGAACACACGAAAATTCCCGTAATTATCGATCTCATGAGTTTGTTTTTTATTCTAAAAAATAAATGCTCATCGCCAAGTCACCCCCTCACCCCCTCACCCCCTCACCTTCCCGCTGACCCAGGCCGATTCCCGTACAAAAAACCGCCACGGCCACAAGGCGCTTTCCCCCGCCGATTCCACGCCGATGCGGGCGCTCACGCCGATGGCGGCTTCCGGCACTGATTCGCCGCGGTCTTCAATCCAGATCGGACTGCCGGGGTCCATCAAAGATATACCCGAAAAATCGGTAGTAATGCCCAACGCCTGACTCAGCGCGCCGGGACCTGCGGTGAGCTGCCTTTTCACCGCGTCGAAACCCCGCCGGGCCAACATCAATTCGATATTGTCGACGGGCTCTATGGCCCTGATCAACACCGCGTGCGCCTCGCCCTGGCCGGCGCTCACCACATTAAATAAATGGTGTATGCCGTAACACCTATATATATATGCAACGCCCCCCGGTTCGTACATCACGCGCGTGCGCGGCGTGAAGCGATTGTTCCAGGCGTGGCAAGCCTTGTCGTCGGGGCCGCGGTAGGCCTCCGTCTCTACGATGCGGCCCGCCGTGAGTTGCCCGTCAAACCGGGTGACTAAATATGTACCCAGCAAATCTCGGCTCACTTGTACTACGTCGCTGCGGCGGTAAAAATCTAGCGGAAGACGTTGGGCCATGTCACGATCTCCATTTTTCCAATAAATCCGAAAGCAGTTGCGCCTCTTCGTCGTTGAGCCTGGCCCAGGCCCGCGCTTTTTCGCGCACCAAAGGTTCGATTTGTTTGAGCAATTCGATACCGGCAGGCGTGATGCGCACCAATACCTGGCGGCGGTTGCGGGTATTGGTGCCCCGCTCGGCCAGCCCTTTGGCGCAAAGCCGGTCGCAGAGCCGCGTCAGGTCGGGGTTTTTGTCCATCATCATGTCTTTGACCACCCCCACCGGCATGGTTTCCGGGTAACGACTCCTGAGTATGCGCAACACATTGTATTGCTGCTGCGTAATATCAAATGGCACAAACACCTCGCTGGTCTGTTCCATGAACCAGTGATAGGTGTACAT
>DAINSQ010000037.1:11581-33129 GCA_036741235.1 Saprospiraceae bacterium
GAGAATGGCCCGCTGCAGGGGCGAACCTGTGGGTTGTTGTACGGCGTCATCGAGTTTCATGCCTTAAAGATATAAGCAAACGCGTTCACACAAAACTTGTGGGCGGGTTTATTGCCACGAACTTACGGCCAGGGCCAGTTCTTTGCCGTCTTCTTGCCGCACCAACCGGTGCAGCAGTTGCCCTTCCGGCAGTTGCTGCGTCTCGGCTTTTACGTGTTCTTTCCACTGCGCTTCCGCCCGGTATTGGATGTCAAAAGCGAGTAAACGGCCTTCCATGAGCAGTTCATCGGGTATGGCCTCCAGCATCCACTGCTGGTAATACATATTATTAAGGTGATTATTGAAGTCGAGTTCGTGCCAGCGAACCGTAAATTCGAGGGCGTATTCCGGCAGCTCCATTTTGGGCATTTGCCCCGATGGCCGCGGCAAACACAACTCGGGCGCCGGCGCCAGGCGAAGTATGTCAAGTATGAATTCCGGGAAACGCGCCAGGTTGCGCCGTACGGTGTCCATCAACACCCAGGTTGAACTCGAATGGGCGATGAGCTCGCCGGCTTCGTCGTATACTTTGTAGTCGCGGTAGGTGAACAAGCGCTCGTACCCGGAAGGATAGGTCTCTACCCTGATGCGCTCGCCCAACCGGGGTAGCCGCAGCAGGCTGAGCTGCTGCCGCATGAGTACCCAGGCAATGTGGTGCGGCTCCAGGTCCCACACCGATACCCCCAGCCTGATGACGTGCTCCATCGCCGATTCGTGCAGCAATTTGACCAGGGCAGGCAGCGTCGCCTGTTTTTTGCTGTCAATTTCATAAGTGCGTATGGTGTAAAACGCCTCGTGGCGCCAATTAGACTCCATTCTGTGTGTTTTATCTTTTGCAGTTAATAATATGGCAAAGAAATGCTCGTTCAACCAACCGCCGGTTGTTATTGTATCGCCGGTATAATAGTATTTTACCCGGCCATCGCTACAAAGAACGCCTTTTCAAGCCAGATCAGAAAAGTAGGCGAATATTTTTAAAAATCCTTTTTGTATTTTCATATAAAGCCTTACCTTTGCAATCGCTTTTTGAAAAGGCATGTCCTTTTTCAATTAACATACACAGATACAGAACATTTTAATCGAAAGCAGCAACGTATGCCAACCATCAACCAACTTGTACGCAAAGGCAGAGAAAAAGTGCTGACCAAGAGCAAGTCGCGCGCACTCAATTCGTGCCCGCAAAAACGCGGCGTTTGTACGCGTGTTTACACGACGACGCCCAAGAAGCCCAATTCTGCATTGCGTAAGGTGGCCAAGGTACGCTTGACCAACGGGGTAGAGGTAATCGCCTATATTCCGGGCGAAGGCCACAACCTCCAGGAACACTCTATCGTACTGGTTCGCGGCGGTCGTGTAAAAGACCTGCCCGGCGTACGCTATACGATTGTTCGCGGCGCATTGGATACCGCCGGCGTGAACGACCGCAAGAAGAGCCGTTCACTCTATGGCACCAAGCGTCCCAAGAAGTAATTATGTTTCTTTCTCACGAAACCTCTAATTCATAATGAGAAAAAGAAAACCGAAACTGAGAATCATCGACCCGGATCCACGCTATAGCGATCCTATGGTCACTCAGTTTGTCAACAACATGATGTGGGAAGGCAAGAAGAGCACGGCGCTCAAGATCTTCTACGAGGCCATGGATATTGTCAAAGACCGCATGAAGACGGATGAACACGGCGTTTGGAAAAAAGCGCTGAACAACGTCATGCCGCAGGTGGAAGTTCGCAGCCGCCGTATCGGAGGCGCCACGTTCCAGATCCCGACCGAAATCCGCGCCAAGCGCAAGGTTTCTATCGGTATGAAGTGGCTGATCCGCTTCTCCCGCCAACGCAGCGGTAAAGGTATGCCCGACAAACTGGCCGCCGAGATCATCGCAGCAAGCAAAGGAGAAGGCGCAGCCGTAAAACGCCGCGAAGATACCCACAAGATGGCCGAGTCTAACCGCGCTTTCGCTCACTTTAAAGTTTAATTTTTTTAAGCAGCTATCATGGCTAAGGATCTTAAATTCACCAGAAATATCGGTATCGCCGCTCACATCGACGCTGGTAAAACTACCACCACCGAGCGCGTACTCTACTACACCGGCGTATCGCACAAAATCGGTGAGGTACACGACGGCGCCGCTACCATGGACTGGATGGAGCAGGAACAGGAGCGCGGTATTACGATTACTTCCGCCGCTACCAAGTGTAACTGGGAAGTAGCCGGCCAAAAATACGATTTCAATATTATCGATACCCCGGGCCACGTGGACTTTACCGTTGAGGTGAACCGCTCCCTGCGCGTTCTCGACGGTCTGATCTTCCTCTTCAGCTCTGTTGACGGCGTTGAACCCCAGTCGGAAACGAACTGGCGCCTCGCCGATAACTACAAGGTGCCTCGCCTGGCTTTCGTGAACAAGATGGACCGCTCCGGCGCCGACTTTTTCATGGTGGTCAACGATATGCGCGAAAAACTCGGCGCCAACGCTATCCCCCTCCAGGTGCCCATCGGCGCCGAAGAGAAGTTCAAAGGCGTTGTCGACCTGGTGACCAACCAGGCTATTATCTGGAATGAGCACGACATGGGTATGACTTTCGAAGTAGTGCCCATCCCCGACGACCTCGTCGAAACGGTAAACGAAAGCCGCGAAAAACTCGTGGAAGCCGCCGCCGAATTCGACGAATCGCTGATGGAAAAGTACTTCGAAGATCCCGATTCTATTACAATCGACGAATTGCGCTCCGCTATCCGCCAGGCCGTTATCAATATGAAGATTACGCCCGTGCTCTGCGGCTCCGCTTTCAAAAATAAAGGCGTACAGGCCTGCCTCGACGCAGCCTGCTACTTCCTGCCCTCTCCCCTCGATATTGAGGCGGTGAAAGGCACCAACCCCGATACGGAAGAAGAAATTTTCCGCAAACCGACGGTCGACGATCCATTTACCGCCCTCGCGTTTAAAATTGCTACCGACCCCTACGTGGGCCGCCTCTGCTTTATCCGCGTATACTCCGGTAAACTCGACGCCGGCTCTTATGTACTCAACACGCGTACCGACAGCAAAGAGCGCATCTCTCGCCTCTACCAGATGCACGCTAATAAGCAAAATCCGGTAGACCGCGTGGAAGCCGGCGATATCGCCGCAGCTGTGGGCTTCAAAGATATTCGCACCGGCGATACGCTGTGCGACGAAAAACACCCGATCGTGCTGGAAAGCATGGTCTTCCCCGAACCGGTTATCGGTATCGCCGTTGAACCCAAGTCGCAGAAAGACCTCGACAAACTGGGCATGGCGCTGGCCAAACTGGCTGAAGAAGACCCCACCTTCCGCGTTCGCTACGACGAAGATACCAACCAAACGGTGATCAGCGGTATGGGCGAATTGCACCTCGAAATTATCGTCGACCGCTTGCGCCGCGAATTCAAAGTAGAATGTAACCAGGGCCAGCCCCAGGTTAACTATAAAGAAGCCCTTACCAAAATGGTTTCTCACCGCGAACGCCTCAAGAAGCAGACCGGCGGCGCCGGTTTGTTCGCCGATATGGAATTCGAACTCGGCCCCGCCGACCAGGAATTCCTCGACAGCGAAGACTTCAAGAGCGGCAAGAAGAAACTCCAGTTCGTTTGGGGTATCGTGGGCGGCGCTATCGACAAAAACTACATGAAGCCCATCACCGACGGCTTTAACGCCATGATGAGCAACGGTATCCTCGCCGGCTACGGTATCGATAGCATGAAGGTCCGCGTTTATGACGGCTCTATGCACGCCGTTGACTCCAAACCGATCGCTTTCGAACTTTGCGCCAAGGAAGGCTTCCGCGCCGCCGCCGCCAAAACTAACCCGGTATTGATGGAACCCATCATGAAACTGGAAGTGGTGACGCCGGAAGAATATGTGGGCCCTGTTATCGGCGACCTCAACCGCCGCCGCGGCTTGCCCAAAGGCCAGGAACCTCGCATCGGCGGCGTTGTAGCTATCCAGGCGGAAGTGCCCCTTAGCGAAATGTTCGGCTATGTAACCCAGCTGCGTACGATCACTTCCGGTCGCGCCAGCTCTACTATGGAATTTTCTCACTATCACGAAGTGCCCGCTAATATCGCCAAAGAGGTGATCGAAAAGGCAAAAGGCGCCGTGAAAGTATAAGCAAAAACAGTAGCTTGCGGGCCCCGGCGCGGGCTGCGCTTCTCTGATAAGTTTTTTTTTATTCAATCATTTTTTGAAGGCATGAATCAGAAAATCAGGATCAAACTCCGCTCTTACGACCACAACCTGGTAGATAAGTCTACGGAGAAGATCGTAAAGACGGTGCGCAACAGCGGCGCTGTTGTGACTGGCCCGATTCCGCTGCCCACCGAGAAGAAAATCTTTACCGTGCTCCGTTCTCCGCACGTTAATAAGAAATCTCGGGAGCAGTTCCAGTTACGCACGCACAAGCGCCTCATCGAGATCTATACGCCCACCCAGAAGACAGTGGATGCCCTGTCCAAACTGGAACTGCCAAGTGGGGTTGACATTCAGGTTAAGCTGACGTAAGCGCAATTATTCTTAAGACCATAACAGGTTGCCGGATAATTAGGCGCGTCTACCCATGCTGCCGGGCTTTTCATCAACCCGGCTTGCAGGCCCGACGCCCCGTATTTCGCTGCGTG
Organism: Saprospiraceae bacterium; assembly: GCA_036741235.1. GTDB lineage: Bacteria > Bacteroidota > Bacteroidia > Chitinophagales > Saprospiraceae > JABWBR01. Next base: position 16,253 of record DAINSQ010000037.1, read on the forward strand.
CAGTATTAGCATGGCGAGATAGCCTTCTTTTACGGCTACCGTACAATAAAAATGTCGACTGATGAACGGATTAATCGGTAAGAAGATCGGCATGACCAGCATCTATGATTCCGCTGGTCGTAGCGTGGCCTGCACCGTTATCGAAGCAGGGCCCTGTGTCGTTACCCAAGTAAAAACGGAAGACACAGACGGCTACGAAGCCCTCCAGTTGGGCTTCGGCGAAGCGAAGGCCAAAAATACGCCAAAACCTCTCCAGGGGCATTTCCAAAAAGCAGGGGCCGACCCCAAACGCAAAGTTGTTGAGTTCCGCGATTTCAACAGCCTGAATAAACAACTCGGCGATACTATCCGCGTTGACGAGGTATTTGCCGAAGGCGACAAGGTTAGCGCCGTAGGCGTCTCCAAAGGTAAAGGTTTCCAGGGCGTTGTGAAACGCCACGGCTTCGGCGGGGTAGGCGAATCTACTCACGGCCAGCACAACCGCCTCAGAGCCCCCGGTTCTATCGGCGCTTCTTCGTACCCCTCCAAGGTAGTGAAAGGTATGCGCATGGCCGGTCGCGACGGCGGCCGCCGCGTCAAGGTGAAAAACCTCCGCGTTCTCAAAGTATTGCCCGAAAAGAATCTCCTCCTGATCAAGGGTGCGATCCCCGGCCATAAAGGAGCGCTGATTATTATTGAAAAATAATTTGGAGCTGTTAACAGGCAGGCAAATTTCAAATTCGCAAAGAGATGAAAATCGAGGTGTTTAATATCCAGGGACAGCAGACAGGACGGCAGATCGAACTGCCCGACGCAGTGTTCGCTATCGAACCCAACGAGCATGCTGTCTACCTCAGCGTAAAGCAATACCTGGCCAACCAGCGCCAAGGCACACATAAGTCGAAGGAACGCAGCGAAGTGTCGGGCTCTACCCGCAAGCTGCACCGTCAAAAAGGTACCGGCGGCTCGCGTAAAGGCGATATCAATAACCCGCTCTATGCCGGCGGCGGGCGCGTCTTCGGCCCGAAACCGCGCGACTATAGCTTCAAACTTAATAAGAAGGTGAAGCGCCTGGCCCGCAAATCGGCCCTGACGGCTAAAGCCCAGGCCGGTAAAATTTTGGTAGTGGAAGACTTTTCTTTCGAAGCGCCCAAAACCAAAGCCTTTACCAATATCCTGAATAATCTCAAGATCGTTGGTAAAAGCTTGCTGGTAACGGCCGACCTGGAAAAAGAGGTGTTCCTCTCCAGCCGCAACCTCCCCAAAGCAGGCGTCGTTCGCGCAGGCGATCTGAATACGTATCAGATCCTTAACGCAGGCACCCTGATCCTGGCGGAAAGCGCAGTGGCCAAACTAACGGAAAATTTTGATTAATCACCCGCATAGGGCAAGAACAGCGAAGAGCTATGGCAAAGCGAATTCTAATCAAACCGATTATTTCGGAAAAAGCCGACAAGCTGACGTCGAAGGTCAGCCAATATAGCTTTGTTGTCGACAGAAAAGCCAACAAGATCGAAATTAAAAATGCGGTCGAGGCTATGTATGGCGTCAACGTGGCATCGGTCAATACGATGGTTATGCCGGCCAAGGTCAAGCAGCGCAGTACTAAAGCGGGCGTAGTTCAAGGCCGCGTATCTGCCTTCAAAAAGGCAGTCATCACGTTGGCCTCAGGTGAGGAAATTGATTTCTTTGGCAATATTTAATACGGTTTAAAGATGCCAGTTAAAAAGTATAATCCGATAACGCCGGGCACTCGCTTCAGAATAGGCAACGCCTACAGCGAAATTACAACTTCAGAGCCCGAAAAGAGCCTGTTGGCCCCGGTGAAGAAATCGGGCGGCCGTAATAAAGATGGCCGCAGAACGATGCGTCAACGCGGCGGCGGCCATAAACGCCGCTACCGCCTGATCGACTTTAAGCGCGACAAGGACGGGATTCCCGCTATCGTGAAAACGATCGAATACGATCCCAACCGCACGGCCTTTATCGCTCTGGTGGTTTACGCCGATGGCGAAAAGCGCTATATCCTGGCGCCCCACGGCCTGAAAGTCGGCGATCGCATCCTGTCGGGCGAAGGCGCAGCCCCCACTACGGGCAACGCGTTGTTCCTCCGCGATATCCCCCTGGGCGCCGATATTCACGCTATCGAACTGCAACCCGGTAAAGGCGCAGCCCTGGCCCGCAGCGCAGGCACAAGCTGTATCCTGACCGGCCGCGAAGGCAAATACGGCGCCGTTAAATTGCCGTCGGGCGAAGTCCGCCGTATCCTGCTTACTTGTAAAGCTACAATGGGTACCACTTCCAACCCCGACCACGGCCTCGAAGTATTGGGCAAAGCCGGCCGCAAACGCTGGATCGGCCGCAGACCCCACGTTCGCGGCGTTGCCATGAACCCGGTTGACCACCCCATGGGCGGCGGCGAGGGCAGATCTTCCGGCGGCCACCCGCGTTCGCGCAAGGGCTTACCCGCTAAAGGTTACAAAACGCGCAGCAAAACCAAAATGTCTAACAGACTGATTATCTCGCGCCGTAAGTCGGCACAGAAATAATATCTACTATCATGGCAAGATCAATTAAAAAAGGACCTTACGTATTCCACAAGCTGCTGGAAAAGGTCTTGAAGTCGAAGGAAAGCAATAAAAAGACGGTCATCAAGACCTGGTCGCGCGCTTCGATGATCATCCCCGATATGGTGGGTGAAACGATCGCCGTGCACAATGGCAAAACCTTCGTGCCGGTGTTTGTTACCGAAAACATGGTAGGCCATAAATTGGGTGAATTTGCACCCACGCGTAATTTCAGGGGGCACTCTGGCAACCGTAAAAAGTAATTGAGACATGGAAGCAGTAGCCAAACTCAAGAACGTCCCGATGTCAGCTCGCAAAATGAGGCTGGTGGTCGATAATATCAGAGGGAAAAACGTTAACGACGCCCTGTATATCCTGCGCTATTCCAAGCGCGAAGCCGCCACCTGGCTCGAGAAGCTCGTGCTCTCCGCAGTGGCCAACTGGGTGTACAAGCTCGACAATACGGAAAACCCGGATGACTACAACCTGGTGATCAAAACCGCTTTTGTTGACGAAGGCACTATGCTGAAGCGTTTTCAACCCGCTCCCCAAGGCCGCGCGCACCGCATCCGCAAGCGCACCAACCACGTTACTATCGTGGTGGCCAACCAGATTCCGCTGGAAAGCGAAACGGTGAGCGCTGAAATCGTGGAAGCCGAATAAGAACAGTAATTTATACTTAACGTTTTTATACCAATAGTATGGGTCAAAAGACAAATCCGATTGGCAATCGTCTGGGAATTATCCGTGGTTGGGATTCCAACTGGTTTGCCGACAAAGATTTTGCCCAAAAGGTAGTGGAAGATGAAAATATCCGCACCTACCTCAATGCGCGTATCCAAAAAGGCGGTATCGCCCGAGTGGTGATCGAGCGTACGCTCAAGCGCATTACGGTGACGATTCACACCTCCCGCCCCGGTATTATTATCGGCAAGGCAGGCCAGGAAGTGGACCGCATCCGCGAGGAATTGAAGAAACTCACGGGCAAAGACGTGCAGATCAATATTATCGAGATTCGCAAGCCCGAACTCGACGCCAATATTGTAGGCGAAACGATCGCCAAGCAAATCGAAGCCCGTATTAACTACCGCCGCGCTATCAAGATGTCGATCCAATCGACTATGCGCGCCGGCGCCGAAGGTATCAAAGTGCGTATCTCGGGCCGCCTGGGCGGCGCCGAAATGTCGCGCTCGGAAGAATACAAAGAAGGGCGTACGCCGCTTCACACCTTCCGCGCTGATATCGATTATTCGCTCACCGAAGCCCAAACCGTTTACGGCAAGATCGGCATCAAGGTGTGGTTGTGCAAAGGCGAGGTGTTCGGCAAGCGCGACCTGTCGCCCAATGTCGGCCTGACCAAAAAGGAAACAACCGGCGGCGACTACGGCAGCGAACGCAGGGGCGACCGCGGTGAACGCGGCGACCGCGGCGGCGATCGCGGCGGCAGAAGAGGCGGAGGCAATGACCGCGGCGGCGATCGCGGCGGTAACAGACGCGGCGGCGGCGGCGGCGGCAATCGCGGCGGCGGCGGCGGTGGAAGAAATCAGCGCAGAGGTTAGGAAATTTCCTGAAAAAAGCCGTACCTTTGCCAAGCTTTTTTAAAAGCTACCCAAAAGCGGCTTTAGCCATTGCTTTATTGCAAAATTAAACTACGATGTTACAGCCTAAAAGAACAAAATACCGGAAGCAGCAAAAAGGCAGAAATGACGGCCTTTCGTACCGGGGCAGCACTATTGCCTTCGGCTCTTTCGGTCTGAAGGCACAAGCAGGAGGCCGTTTGACCAACCGCCAGATCGAAGCTGCACGTATCGCTATGACGCGTTATATGAAACGCGAAGGCAAAGTGTGGATCCGCATATTCCCGGACAAGCCCATCACCAAGAAACCGCAGGAAGTGCGTATGGGTAAGGGTAAAGGCGCCGTTGACCACTATGTAGCCCAAATCAAACCGGGCTGCATTATGTTCGAAATTGACGGCGTACCCTCAGACGTGGCTGTCGAAGCCCTGCGCCTGGCCGCTCAAAAACTGCCGTTGCTGACCAAAACGGTGGTTCGTCCGGACTATGTTGAATAATATATAACCAGTTCAAACAATGGCTACGAAAAAATATTTGGAACTTCAAGAGATGACCGATGCCGATCTGCAAGGCGAGTTGAACGCCGCCCAGAGCGAGTATCAGCGCATGGAGTTCGATCACGCGATTAAAGGGTTGGAAAACCCGCTCACGCTCAGAGAAATGCGTCGCGATATAGCTCGCCTCAAAACAGAGGCGCGCCGCAGGGAAATGCTGAAAATGTCTCCCGAAGAAATCGCTTCGCGCAGCAAAATCAGGGCTAGAAGACGCCGCGGTTAAAAATTTTAAAAGACATGGCAGAAAGGAATCTCAGGAAGCAAAGAGTAGGGGTGGTTACCAGCAATAAAATGGACAAAACCATCTCCGTGTCTGTGGAACGCCGTTTGCGCCACCCGATTTACGGCAAATTCGTTAAAAAAACGAAGAAGTTTATGGCGCACGACGAAAACAACCAGTGTTCTATCGGCGATATCGTTCGCATCATGGAAACTCGCCCGCTCAGCAAACTGAAGCGCTGGCGCCTGGTGGAAATCGTCGAGAAAGTGAAGTAAGCCGCCGTAAAGCGTTTTGGTTTGATTTTTAAATACGCAAGTAATGATACAGCAAGAATCCAGGCTTAAAGTCGCAGATAACAGCGGAGCAAAAGAAGTTCTCTGCATCCGCGTGTTGGGTGGATCCAAGCGCCGTTATGCCTCTGTCGGCGATAAGATCGTGGTTAGCGTAAAAGAAGCTACGCCCGGCGGCATCAAAAAGGGTTCCGTTTCCAAGGCCGTCGTGGTCCGTACCAGAAAGGAAATCCGCCGCAAAGACGGTTCTTATATCCGGTTCGACGACAATGCAGTCGTGCTTTTGAATAACCAGGATGAACCCAGGGGTACGCGTATCTTCGGCCCGGTAGCCCGCGAATTGCGCGAGAAGGACTACATGAGGATTATCTCTCTGGCGCCCGAAGTACTCTAAAATTCCGGTTGATATTTTTAATCTGAACAGTGATGATAAAGAAAACTGGCAACGACAAACGGTTCGCACCCAAGCTCAAAATTAAAAAGGGCGATAAGGTGGTGGTGATCTCCGGGGCCTTCAAAGATAGAAGCAAACCCCGCGAGGTACTCGAGGTATTCCCCGATAAGAACCGCGCCATTGTGGATGGGGTCAATATTCGCAAAAAGCACCAGAAACCGACCCAGGCTAATCCCAACGGCGGGATCATTGACCTGCCGGCGCCTATCCACATTTCCAACCTGATGCTGGTAGACCCCCGTACAGGCGACCCTACCCGCGTTGGTCGTAAAGAAGAAGACGGCAAGTTGGTGCGCTATTCTAAAAAAACCGGCAACATTATTTAAGTGATGAGCTACTATCCGAAACTCAAGAAGAAATACCGCGAAGAGGTAGTGCCCGCCCTCATGGAGCAGTTCCAATACAGCTCTATCATGGAGGTGCCCCGCATCGTCAAGATATCGATCAACCAGGGCGTCGGCGACGCTACCGGCGATAAGAAATTGGTTGACAATGCGCTAGCCGAACTTACGCTTATCGCAGGCCAAAAGGCCGTTCCGACCAAAGCCAGAACTTCGGTGTCTAACTTTAAACTCCGCGAAGGCATGCCCATCGGCGCGCGCGTAACCCTGCGCAACGAACGCATGTACGAATTCCTCGAGCGCCTGATCTCTGTGGCCCTGCCGCGCGTGCGCGACTTCCGCGGTATCAACGACAAAAGCTTCGACGGCCGCGGCAACTACTCGATGGGCGTCACTGAACATATCATCTTCCCCGAAATCGACCTCGACAAGGTGAGCAAGATTACGGGTATGGACATTACTTTCGTTACCACGGCTAAAACTGACGCCGAAGCGCTGGCGCTGCTCAAATTGATGGGCATGCCCTTTAAAAATCAGCAACGCAGCTAAAATCGCTTTCAAGGACTATGGCAAAGAAATCTATCATTGCTCGCGAGAAAAAACGCGAACGCCTGGTGGCCAAATACAAAGACTTGCGCAAGCAACTCAAGGAGGAAGGCAGATGGGACGAACTCGACACCCTGCCCCGCAACTCCAACCCGATTCGCTTGCACAACCGCTGTAAACTTACGGGCCGCCCCAAAGGCTATATTCGCTATTTCGGCCTGTGCCGCGTTAAATTCCGCGACATGGCGCTTAACGGTAAAATTCCCGGCGTAACTAAATCAAGCTGGTAATTTTTATTTAAAGTTGCAACCTGTCGGTCAGGTTCCAGGTAGGGAATACCAACCGGCATAATCCAAAATCATGGCAGTAACAGATTCTATCGGGGATTATCTCACCCGCATCCGCAATGCGCAACAGGCAGGTCATAAGATCGTGGAGATCCCTGCTTCCAATCTCAAAAAGCGCATCACTGAAATCCTCTACGACCAGGGTTTTATCCTCAAGTATAAGTTTGAAGACGAAGGCGGTAAAGGTACGCAAGGCGTGATCAAAATCGCCCTGAAGTACGACCCGCTCAGCAAAAAGCCGGTTATCCGCGAATTGGGCAGGATCAGCCGCCCCGGCTTGAGGCAATATGCCAAAGCCGATGAGCTGACCCGCGTGATCAGCGGCCTGGGCGTGGCTATCGTGTCTACCTCAAGAGGTGTAATGACTGACAAACAGGCCCGCGCCCTCAACCTGGGCGGCGAGCTTATTTGCTATGTATACTAATATTGTTGGGACTTAAAAGATCATAACATGTCTAGGATTGGTAAACTTCCCATCTCACTGCCCAAAGGCGTCAAAATTGACGTCAGCAAAGGCAATTTCGTCACGGTGAAAGGTCCTAAAGGTGAATTGTCCCAGCAATTCGATGCTGATATGGAAATTTCAGTGGGCGAAACGGAAATCGAGATCAAGCGACCCACCGATTCAAAGCGCCACCGTTCGGTGCACGGCCTGAGCCGCGCCCTGTTGTTTAATATGGTGGAGGGCGTTTCCAACGGCTTTGTCAAGGAAATGGAAGTGGTGGGCGTCGGCTACCGCGTTAGCGATACCGGCCAACTGCTGGAATTGACCCTGGGTTTCTCGCACCCTATTATGTTTTACCTTCCGCCGGAAGTTAAGGTGGAAACAAAAACAGAAAAGGGTAAAAACCCGCTGATCCGCCTGGAATGCCACGACAAACAGTTGTTGGGCCAGGTGGCCGCCAAAATTCGCTCTTTCCGCAAACCCGAGCCTTACAAAGGAAAAGGTATCAAGTTTGTGGGCGAGCAAATTCGCCGCAAGGCAGGCAAAACCGCAGGCAAGTAATTTTTTTTTCTTTGTTTTGTTTTTTCGCAAGGCGCTTTGGGTTTGGAAATTTTCCCTACACTAAAGCGGTAAAATGCAACACGACATGAGTGTCACTAAGGCAGAAAGCAGAAAACGCATTCATTATCGCATTCGCAAGAAAATCAGAGGAACCGCAGCACGCCCGCGCCTCAGCGTTTTCCGCAGCAATAGGTACATCTATTGCCAGTGTATTGACGATATTACTGGACGTACGATCGCCCAGGCTTCTTCCAAGGAAACAGCCGTTGCCAATACCGGCAATAAAAGCGATCAGGCACGCGCAGTGGGCAAATTGCTCGCTGAACGCGCAGCAGCAGCAAACATAACTACGGTCGTTTTTGATCGCGGTGGATACCTTTATCATGGCCGGGTGAAATCGCTCGCCGAAGGTGCGCGCGAAGGCGGTCTTCAATTCTAATTACCTTTAATTCCACAGGAAGCATGTCAAATAATAAAAAGAATGCTAGCAGAATTAAACCTGCTGAGACGGAATTGAAAGAAAAGCTGGTACACCTCAACCGCGTTGCCAAGGTAACCAAGGGCGGTCGTACGTTTAGCTTCGCCGCTATTGTGGTAGTGGGCGACGGCAACGGTACGGTAGGCCACGGCCTGGGCAAGGCTCGCGAAGTATCCGACGCTATTTCAAAAGCTGTGGACGACGCCAAGAAGAACCTTATCAAGGTGCCCCTCCACAAAAGCACGATTCCGCACGAGCAAAAGGGCAAATACGGCGCCGGCAAGGTGTTGATCAAACCCGCAGCAGACGGTACGGGCGTTATCGCCGGCGGCGCTATGCGCCACGTACTCGAAATCGCAGGTATCCACAACGTATTGGCTAAGTCGCAGGGGTCTTCCAACCCCCACAACGTAGTCAAAGCTACGATCAACGCGCTTTCCCAACTGAGAAACCCGGCGGAAATTGCCCGCCAGCGCTCGATTTCATTAGACAAACTGTTCAAGGGGTAAAAATATTTCTACCAATGGGCAAGATCAAGGTAACTCAGGTCAAAAGCACGATTGACCGGCCAAAACGCCAGAAAGAGACCATCAAGGCACTCGGCCTGAAGCGTATGAACCAAACCGTTGTGCACGAAGCCACCCCACAGATATTGGGTATGGTTGAAAAAGTTAGCCACCTGGTAAAGGTTGAGCAGGCTTAATTTTGGTATGAACTTTTAAAAGTTTTAATCAATGGAACTGCATAATTTGAAACCTGCCGCCGGCGCTGTAAAAAACAGCAAGCGCATTGCTCGTGGCCCCGGTTCGGGCCATGGCGGTACGTCTACGCGCGGCCACAAAGGCGATAAGTCGCGCTCAGGCCATAAAAGAAAGCGCCACTTCGAAGGCGGCCAGATGCCTATCCAAATGCGATTGCCCAAGGTGGGTTTCAAAAACGTGAACCGCGTTGAGTACACGCCGGTCAATCTCGACAAGCTCCAATCGCTTGCCGATAGGTTTAAACTTTCTACCATCGATTTCAACACGCTGGTAGACAAAGGCGTTGTTAATAAGAACGACAAAGTGAAGCTGCTCGGCCGCGGCGAACTGAAAGCTAAGCTTAGCGTATCGGTTCATGCCTGCTCGGCTGCTGCAAAGCAAGCCATCGAAGCGCTTGGCGGTAGTGTTAATCTCGTATAATTAATTTACGATGAAAAAATTTATCGAAACGCTCAAGAATATCTGGAAGATCAAGGAATTGAGAACGCGTATTCTCCTTACGCTTGGTCTGCTCATGGTATTCCGCTTCGGCTCCTATGTGGTGCTGCCAGGCGTAGACCCACAGGTGCTCAAGGCTTCGATCGCCAATAATACGAACCCCAACGACCTGTTGGGCCTTATTAACGTGTTTACGGGCGGCGCTTTTAATAATGCCTCTATCCTCGCACTCGGTATTATGCCCTATATCACGGCTTCTATCATTGTGCAGTTGATGGGCTTCGCCGTGCCTTACTTCCAGCGCCTCCAGCAAAAGGAGGGCGAGTCGGGCCGCCGTAAACTCAATCAGATCACCCGCTTGCTTACAGTGGCTATCACGCTGGTGCAGGGCGGCGCTTATCTCACGTATGTGAAAGGTATGAACGCCGTAGACCCCTCCGTCCCCGATGTGATCTTCTGGCTGTCTAACAGCATTATCCTGTCTACGGGTACGGTCTTTTCAATGTGGCTGGGTGAACGCATCACCGACAGAGGTATCGGCAACGGCGTGTCGCTGTTGATCTCCGCCGGTATCATCGCCCGCCTGCCCGAGTCGATTATCTTCGAATTCCAGGCCCAACTCGAAAAAGGCGGCGCCCTGATGTTTGTACTCGAAATGGCTATCTTGTTTGTGCTGATTATGGCGATGGTTATGATCATTACCGGCGTCCGCAAGATTCCTATCCAGTTTGCCAAACGTATGGTGGGCCGCGGCGCCAATAATATGCCGGTGGCAGGCGCCCGCGATTATATTCCGCTTAAGGTGAATGCCGCAGGCGTAATGCCTATTATCTTCGCGCAAGCGCTGATGTTCCTGCCTGCCACCGCCCTCCAGTTCCTCGGCGGCGATGCAGCTTCCGGCTCCGGTGTGGTGCGCGCGCTGAATGATTATACTTCGGGCCCCTACAATATTCTCTACTTCTTGCTGGTAGTGGTGTTTACGTATGTTTATACGGCCTTGATGGTTAACCCCCAGCAGTATGCGGAATACCTGAAGCGCCAAAACGCCTTTATCCCCGGTATCAAACCCGGTAAAGAAACGTCGGATTATATCGACGCGGTAACTACGCGTATCACGCTGCCAGGCTCTATTTTCCTGGCGCTTATCGCTGTAATGCCCGCTTTCGCCGGCGCTTTCGGCATCAACTCTTCGTTTGCTACTTTCTTTGGCGGCACAACGCTGTTGATCCTCGTGGGCGTGATTCTCGATACTTTGCAGCAAATTGAAAGCCATCTGTTGATGCGCCGCTACGACGGACTTGTGAAGTCGGGACGTATCCAGGGCCGCAGCCGTATGCAGGGCATCGGCGCCAATATGTAATCGATTATAACTACTGTCAGCGCATGATATTCTATAAAACGGCCGAAGAAATCGAACTGATACGCCAGAGCAGTCTGCTGGTCTGCCGCGCCCTGGCTGAGGTCGCCTCGATCCTTCGACCCGGTATCACCGGCGCTGAAATTGATAAAGCAGCAGAAACCTTGATCCGCGATCACGGCGGCGTACCGGCTTTCAAAGGATACCGGGGGTTTCCCGCTACATTGTGCGTTTCTTTGAACGATCAGGTAGTGCACGGCATACCCGACAACCAGCAGGTGTTCAAAAGCGGCGATGTGGTATCTGTCGATTGCGGCGTGCTGCTGAACGGCTTTTATGGCGATTCAGCCTACACCTTCGCACTGGGCGATGTGCCCGAAGAGGTGATGGAGTTGCTGAGGGTAACTAATACTTCCCTCTACAAAGGAATTGAGCAGGCTGTTGCCGGAAAACGTATGGGCGACGTTAGCTTCGCCATACAATACTACGTGGAAAAGGAAAACGGATACGGCGTTGTGCGCGAACTGGTAGGACACGGCATAGGCCGCGAACTCCACGAGGCTCCCGAAGTACCCAATTACGGTCAACGCGGCAAGGGCGTCAAGCTGCAGGAAGGCCTCGTCATCGCTATCGAACCCATGGTGAATATGGGCCGCAAAGAAGTGATGACGGCCAAGGACGGCTGGACGATCTACGCCAAAGATCGAAAGCCCTCCGCTCACTACGAACACACGGTGGCTGTTGGAAAAAATCAGGCCGATATCCTGTCAGATCATAGTATGATTGAAGCGGCTATCCGGCAAAATAACCACATCAGAGCGGTTGAATTAAAACCTTTGGCAGCCTGAAACAGGCAGTTGCCTCAACGATACTAACGCAAAAGGTGCGTGACTCGACGATTTTTTTTGCTAATAGCATAAAAAACCAAAGTGTTATCGTATCTTTGCACTCCGAAATTCGGAATATGGCTAAAAAAAACCTGATCAAACAAGACGGCATTATTGAAGAAGCCTTATCAAATGCCATGTTTAGGGTAAGGCTCGAAAATGACCACCAAATCGTGGCCACTATATCGGGGAAAATGCGAATGAATTACATACGCATCCTGCCCGGTGATAAAGTGTCAGTAGAGATGTCGCCTTATGATCTGACGAGGGGAAGAATAATTTACCGTTACAAGTAAACCACCGCGGAATCATGAAAGTAAAACCATCGATCAAAAAACGCTCTGCTGAATGCAAGATCGTGAGAAGGAAAGGGAAACTTTACATCATTAACAAGAAGAATCCCAAGTACAAGCAGCGTCAGGGTTAATAAACGGTTTGTCCAAAATAATTACGCAACACAATGGCTCGTATTGCAGGTATTGATCTACCAAGGAATAAAAGAGGCGTAATCGGCCTCACTTACATTTACGGTATTGGTAAATCCTCTGCCGAAGCTATCCTTGAAAAGGCTGGCATAGACGAAAATGTAAAGGTACAAGACTGGACCGACGACAACGTTCGCGAGATCTCCCGCATCATCACCAACGATATGAAGGTGGAGGGCGAATTGCGCTCGGAAGTACAACTCAGTATCAAGCGATTGATGGACATTGCCTGCTACCGCGGGCTCCGTCACCGCAAAGGTTTGCCGCTTCGCGGTCAGCGCACGCGCACTAATGCGCGCACGCGCAAAGGCAAGCGCAAAACGGTGGCCAACAAGAAGAAGGCAACCAAGTAATCAGACTTAATCGCTTTTTAGCTTAAAATACGCATTCAGGCAATGGCAAAAGCAGCAAAAAAAGTAAAGAAGAGGAAAGTAAAAGTGGACCCTGAGGGCATCGTGTTCATTCAGGCCAGCTTTAACAATATCATCATTTCGCTTACCAACAAACAGGGGCAGGTGATATCATGGGCGTCAGCCGGCAAAGCGGGCTTTAAAGGCTCGAAGAAAAACACGCCCTACGCCGCACAGATGGCAGCCGGCGATGCTGCCAAGGTGGCCTATGAAGCAGGCGTCAGAACCGCTGAGGTGTTGGTGAAAGGCCCCGGCTCGGGCCGCGAAGCGGCTATCCGCGCGATCGATTCATCGGGCATCAAAGTGACCAGAATCAAAGATATCACGCCGATTCCGCATAACGGCTGCCGCCCGCCGAAGCGCCGCAGGGTGTAATGCTGCAAACGATAACCGCAAACTTACTATTTAACAATGGCAAGATATACAGGTCCCGCTACCAAGAAGTCAAGAGCATTTGGCGAAGCGATTGCCGGCTATGACCGCGCATTCGAAAAGAAGAAATATCCTCCGGGACAACACGGCCTTTCGCGCAAGCGCAAGCAACGCTCAGATTATGCGATCCAGTTGATGGAGAAGCAAAAAGCTAAGTATACTTACGGCTTGCTGGAACGCCAATTCCGCAGCTTTTTTGAAAAAGCCAGCCGTAAAAGCGGCGTAACCGGTACGATCCTGCTCCAAATGCTGGAGTCGCGCCTGGATAATACGGTGTTCCGAATGGGCCTCGCGCCTACGCGCCGCGCCGCACGCCAGCTGGTTACGCACCGCCATATCACGGTTAACGGCATGGTGAGCAATATTCCTTCGCGCCGCCTTCGCCCCGGCGACCTCGTGGGGGTAAGAGGCAAGTCAAAATCGTTGGATATCATCCAGGAAAGCGTAGGCAATAAGAAGGAAGTGCGCAAATTCCCCTGGCTGGAATTCAACCCCGACAAGATGGAGGGCGTATTTATGGCCTATCCGGAACGCGAACAAATACCTGAGAAGATCAACGAGCTGTTGATCGTCGAATTATACTCGAAATAATTGCTTGGTATTGACAGCCGCTCGCCGGCTGTCAATACGCTTTTTAGATAAGCAATCCCAGCAGGGTTATTCATCCCACCAAAGTTTAATTCATCGTATGAGTATCCTCAATTTTCAGAAACCCGACAAAATCGTTATGCAAAAAGCAAACGACTTTGAAGGGATTTTCGAATTTAAGCCCCTCGAACCGGGCTTCGGCCAAACGGTAGGCAATTCGCTGCGCCGCGTGCTGCTGTCGTCGCTTGAGGGCTTTGCTATCTCCGCCGTCCGCATCGCCGGTGTAGAACACGAGTTCGGCACTATCCGCGGCGTGGTGGAAGATGTGGTGGAGATTATTCTCAATCTTAAGCAGGTACGCCTCAAACAACTCATCGCTGACGATGACATCACCAATGAAAAAGTTTATCTGACGATCACCGGCAAAGACGAGTTCCGCGCCGGCGATATCGAGGAGTTTACCAATGTGTTTAAGGTGATGAACCCGGAACTCCATATCTGCTATATGGAGCCTTTCGTCAATCTCGAGGTGGAACTTACCGTTACCAAAGGTCGCGGTTATGTGCCTGCCGATGATAACCTCCCCAAAGACGCACCCATCGGCGTTATTCCTTTGGATGCTATCTACACGCCTATCAAAAACGTGGCTTACCGCGTGGAAAATACGCGCGTGGGCCAACGCACCGACTATGAGAAACTGACGATCGAAGTAAAAACCGACGGCACAATCCACCCGGAAGATGCTATCAAGGAGGCTTCGCGCATCCTGATCCAGCACCTGATGTTGATAACCGACGAAAATATTACGTTTGACGACGCTTCCAGCCGCGAAGACAATATTGTGGACGAGCACATCCTCCACATGCGCAAGCTGCTGAAAACGTCGCTCGAAGACCTCGACCTCTCTGTTCGCGCCTACAACTGCCTCAAGGCAGCCAAGATTAATACGCTGGCCGAATTGGTGAAGTACGATACGCATGAGCTGCTCAAGTTCCGCAACTTCGGCAAGAAGTCGCTGGTGGAAATCGAAGAGCTGCTCCAGGAAAAGGGCCTGACTTTCGGTATGGACCTTTCCAAGTACAAACTCGACGAAGAATAATTGGTATTCAGGCATTTTTTTTTAAACCTGCAAAGACCTTTCTGCCGATGTTTACCTGCCTGGGGTAAAAGGCGATGCCGCCGGCAGATTGTGTGTTGCGAAGTCAAAACCATCTCATCATGAGGCACGGTGATAAAATAAACAACCTGGGCCGCAAGGAAGGCCACCGCAGGGCGCTGATGCGCAACCTGGCTAGCGCGCTGGTAGAACACAAGCGCATCAGAACGACTTTGGCCAAAGCCAAGGCGCTACGCACTTATATTGAACCGCTGGTGACTAAAGCCAAAAGCAATACGACGCACTCCCGTCGTGTGATTTTCAGCTACCTGCAAAGCAAAGACGCGGTTAAGGAATTGTTCGGCCCTATCGCCGAAAAGGTGGGCGACCGTCCTGGAGGTTATGTCCGCATTATCCGCACCGGCTTCCGCAAAGGCGACGGCGCCGAGATGGCTATGATTGAATTTGTCGATTTCAACGAGATCTACAAACCCGGCAAAGAGGAAACGACTACGAAGAAGCGCAGAACGCGCCGTGGCGGTTCAGGCGCCGGCGAAACGGCAGCCAGGGTTGCCGCTCCTGTAGCTCCCGCTGTAGTTGATATCCCCGAGGTGGAAGAGGCCGAAGAAACGGCCGCCGATACCCTGGAAGCAGCAGCCGATGAGGCCGCCAACGATCTCAACGAAACTGCCGACGATAATAACGGCGAAGAAATAGAGAAGTAGTAAATAGGGTTAACGCCCATTGCTACGCAAAAAGGGGCGCCCCGGATTTTTTCCGGGGCGCCCCTTGCCGTTTGGGGAAATGCCCGGTTGGAATTTAACATCGAACCTTCCAAAATCTACTCGCATTATTTATGAAAATCTCCTCAAAAAATATAAATTTGAAAAAAAACCTGTGGAAACTAAAACACATTCAAAAAAGTGGGAAGCATATCCCGTCAAGCACGAAGGAAAAAGCAGGATCGCTGTAGTTTTTGAAAAAGACCCAGCGTTGATAGCCCGCATCAAACGGCTGGAAGGAGCGCGCTGGAGCAAATCACTTGGCGTATGGCATTTGCCGGACACGCCGGCATACAGAGAACGATTCGGTCTTGCCCCGCTTGTCGTGTTGAACGAAGCCCACCAAAACAGGATTGTTGAATTTCAAAACTGGCTTCGGTCCAGGCGCTATAGTGAAAACACTGTAAAAGTCTATGCGGATGCGCTAAAGTCCTTCCTGCTATTTTTCAATACAAAGCAGGTGGAGGAAATCCAAACCGAAGATGTAATACGATACAACAACGAGTTCATCCTCAAAAACAACCTGTCTGCTTCCTATCAGAACCAAATAGTTAACGCCATAAAATTGTTTTTCAGCAACATAGAAAACAGGAAGTTGGATCCTGCTCTTGTGCATCGTCCAAAGCGGGAGAAGCCTTTGCCCAACGTGCTGAGCAAGGAAGAAGTAAAGCAGATTTTGGAAGCTCACAGCAACCTAAAGCACAGGGCTATGCTATCTCTTCTTTACAGCTGCGGCCTCCGCTGCGGTGAACTGCTATCCCTTAAGCCGGAGCATATTGACAGCAAACGCGGGCTTGTCATCATTAAGCAAGCCAAGGGCAACAAAGATAGGATCGTGCCGCTTAGCCCAAAAATATTGGAACTGCTAAGGGCCTATTATCCTGTGTTCAAACCCAAAATCTGGTTGTTCGAGGGCCAGAAAGAAGGCACGCCTTACGATGAAAGGAGCCTTCAGCAAGTACTGAAGCAAGCATTGGCAAAAACAGGAATCAAAAAACCAGTGACCTTACATTGGCTGCGACACAGCTACGCCACGCATCTGCTTGAAAACGGTACCGACCTGCGTTACATCCAGGAGATATTGGGACATAAGAGCAGCAAGACGACGGAGATTTACACCCATGTGAGCACAAACAGCATCAAAAAGATCGCCTCTCCATTCGATGATTTATAAAAAATCGCCATATTTGTAATGAGCAGATAGCCGCTGCTTATTAGCGGCTATCCCTCCCATTCCGGGTCGATAGGCGCTATGGAGTAGCGGGTATAAATGAGTTAGCGG
>DAINSQ010000038.1:0-4182 GCA_036741235.1 Saprospiraceae bacterium
ATTATTTAATTATTAGCAAATCAGCAAATCAGCAAATCAGCAAATCAGCAAATCAAATATGTTAATTTTCTCCTAAACCTGCCCCCTGAAAACCTATACAGTCTCTTGAGGCGTTATATTGTTAATTGTGACTAAAACGAGTCTTTATGTCGATGGTAGTTTCCAGACAGGAAGAGAAAAATAAAAAAAGCGGAATGATTATCAGCATCGTGGTTCATATTACGCTGCTGCTGATGGCATTATTGCCCCTATTGACTTACCCCGATCCGCCCCCGGGCCAGGAGGGCATCCTGGTAAATCTCGGTCTTCCCGATCAGGGGCAGGGCGACGAAAATATGCAGGAAGGTGAACAGGCTCCCGCTGAAGAAACGCCCGTGGAGGAAGTAGAACCCCAGCCGGAAGAGGTAACGCCTCCCAAAGAAGAGGTCAAAAAACCCGAACCCGTAAAGGAAAAAGAGATCATACGAACCGAAGATCCCGACGAGGTAGCCATAAAACGCAAAAAAGAACAGGAACGCAAAGAACGCGAAGAAGCTGACCGCAAAACCAGAGAAGAAGAAGCCCGCAAAAAGGCCGCCGAAGATGAACGCAAACGCCAACAAGCTGCAGAGGAGGCCCGCAAAAAAGCGGAAGCCGACAAACTCAAAGGTGATATCGGTTCCGCTTTCGGCGGCGGTAAAGGCAAGGGTAAAGGCAATACCGGCACTTCAGGCAACCAGGGCGACCCAGGCGGCGATCCCAATTCTTCCAACCTGGAAGGCGTGAGCACCGGCTCGGGTAATGTGGGCGGAGGTCTGCAATCCAGAGGCCGCTTGAAATCGCCAAAAGTCAGTGAAAATTCTCAAAAACAGGGAACTGTAGTAGTTGAAGTGTGCGTGAACGCTGATGGCGATGTGACAACCGCACGTTTTAAACAGGGTGGATCTACAACAACCGACGCTCAACTCGTTAATGCCGCAGTAGAAAATGCAAAAAGCTGGAAGTTTACTCCCGGCCCTGATCAGCAGTGCGGTACGATCACTTACAGATTTAAACTGCAATAACCGCCATGCCACAAGCGGGTAAACCTGACTACAAGGAAACCCTGCAATATATCTTTGAGCATCTGCCGATGTTCCAACGCATAGGCGCAGCAGCTTTCCGGAAAGATCTTACAAATATCAAAGCGCTGGCGGAGGTTTTGGATAACCCCCACCAGCGCTTTCCATCTATTCATATCGCCGGCACTAACGGCAAAGGTTCGGTGTCATACATGCTGGCGGCTATTTTGCAGGCCCACGGTTTGAAGACGGGCCTATACATTTCTCCACATTACAAGGATTTCAGGGAACGCATTCGCATCGATGGCCGCTATATCTCAAAGCGCAGGGTAGTGGATTTTATCGAACGGATGAAACCGGCTATTGAAACAATTAAACCTTCTTTTTTTGAAATTTCGGTGGCGATGGCCTTCGAGTATTTCGCAGAAAAACAGGTGGATGTAGCCGTGATTGAAACCGGCATGGGCGGTCGACTCGATTCTACAAATGTTATTACGCCTGTATTGAGCGTCATTACAAATATCAGCTACGACCATATGCAGTGGCTGGGCAATACGCTGGAGGCTATAGCCGGTGAAAAAGCCGGTATTATCAAACCTGGCATCCCGGTGGTAATTGGCGAGACACATCCTGAGACAAAACCCGTTTTTGTGAAGCATGCTGCCGAAAAACAGTCGGTTATTGTCTTTGCCGATGATCATTATCGCGTTGCTTTTAAGGCGGCTAATTTCACCCATACGCGCTTTTCAGTTGAAAAAGACGGGAATACGCTTCCGGATTACGAGGTTAATCTACACGGCAATTACCAAGCCGCCAACCTGGGTACAGTGCTACAGGCTACAGAACTACTGGCAACTTCCGGTTTTTTAAATATACAGGACAAGCTAATACGGGATGGTTTATACCAACTCAAGCCGCTCACCGGCTTCATGGGCAGATGGCAGTTGCTGGGGCAATCCCCCAAAATCATTGCCGACAGCGCTCACAACGAAGCCGGTTTGCGCAGCGCCTTCGCCCAATTGGATGGGCTGTCATACCGACACTTGCATATCGTTACCGGATTTGTCAATGATAAGGATATCGAGCGAGTGTTGCCTTTGTTTCCCCGGCAGGCGCGTTATTATTTTGCGAAAGCTAATATTCCAAGAGGATTGGATGCCAAAATACTGCAACGAATGGCGGCTGACTGCCAATTGAAGGGCCGCGCCTATAGCAGTGTAAAAAATGCGCTGCTTGCAGCCAAACGCTGCGCCGCGCCCGAAGATTTGATATTGGTGATCGGCAGCGTTTTTGTGGTGGCAGAGGTCTTGCCTTGAAGCGTAGCTTTGTCTCAGCGCCTGAAATTATACCTGATCACGCACCAAATAGCCCATACGCCGTCTTTCCAGTTGATTTTCTTGCCTTCATGGTAGGTGCGGCCGTAGTACGAAATACCCACTTCGTATATTCTCACACCTGGAAAGCGGGCCGCCTTCGCTGTAATCTCCGGTTCAAATCCAAAGCGTTTTTCCCGCAATCTCAAATCGATGATTACCTCCCTGCGAAATAGCTTGTAACAGCTCTCCATGTCGGTGAGGTTGAGATTGGTGAGCAAATTCGACAACAGGGTGAGAAACCTGTTGCCTGCATAATGCCAGAAATACAATACACGATGTGGTTTGCTACCTACAAACCTCGAACCGTAAACCACATCGGCATGGCCCGAAAGCATAGGTTGGAGCAACAGCGGGTATTCTGCCGGATCGTATTCCAGGTCGGCATCCTGGATGAGGATGAAGCAGCCCGTAGAAAGCCGCAGCGCAGTCTGCACAGCAGCTCCTTTGCCTTTATTTACGGAATGAGCGCTGCGAATAATATTCAATCCGGCATTGTTTGCAATGGCATTGTCAATGGCCTCGGCGGTGCCGTCTGTTGAGCCGTCATCAACTACTATGACCTCTTTGGAGACTCCCTGCGGCAATGCTACCGCCGCGATTCTGTCAATAACGGCGCCTACAGTTGCAGCTTCGTTATAGGCAGGGATGATGATAGAGAGGGTTTGGGTCATGAGTTATCGCAATAATATTTTGCCCGCATAACTTCCAGATTCATCTGTTGCGCGGTAAAAGTAGATACCTTTTTGAAAGTTCGATAAATCCACTTCAAGTCGAGCGCTCTCTCCCGATGCTGCCAGCTGGGTGTGAAGCCTCCTTACGCCGCTTTGATCGTATATTTCAAAAGCCATTATGCCTTCTACCAGGGGCGTTTCTATCCAGCAAGGCCCCCAGGTAGGATTGGGATATACTTTAACAGGAATAGCTGCCGGGAAATTTTCAACTACGAGGTTGGAATATAATAATCGGCGGTCAAGGGTTCTGGCTTTAATACGGTAGATATTCGCTCCGCGGAATGGAGCATAATCGTCATGAATATATTTGCCTGCTAATCCCGCTTCGGCAGAAACAGCGGCAATGGTGTTGAAATGAAAAAAGTCGCTGGAACGTTGAATTTCAAAAGTTTCTATTTCATTGTACTGATAGGATTCCCAACTCAGCCGGATTTGGTTGGTTCTAGCCTGTGCTGCTAATTGAAGCTGATATTCGGGCGATGAAGAGGCGCCGCAGTCGGGGAAAATATTCCTGGTACTGACGCTCGTAAGTCCCTGCGGGTCGGTTACTGACAATTCAACGCTGTACCAGTAGTCTTCGCCGTCGCAACCAATAGCATTAATCAGCAAATGAGGTTCGCGATCGTACACAGGCGGGTCGGGATGGTAATGGGCATTGTGGTGCAAATAGGTGCGCCATTCGTAGTGTAGACTATCATTCGGACTTTCGTTATCCCTGACATCAGCTTTCAGGTCGAGTACAAAACTCGTTTCAGGCTGGAATCTGTCGCCATTTTTTATACTGCTGATCTGAACCAGGGGAGGCGTATTGTTGATGCTGATGGTCTTTTCGGCAATGTCGGTTAATCCCATCGAGTCGGTTACCGTTAATGTGGCGATAAATCCAGCCGGCTGGTCGCCAAAATAAGTATGTAGCGGGTTGGGCAGCTCACTGGTATGGCCGTCGCCGAAGTCCCAGTGGTATGAGGGTATGGGCAGATTGTCGCTTGAAGCGGCGCTGCTGAACTGTACGGTCAACGGCCCCGGGCCGTACGT
>DAINSQ010000038.1:4192-12265 GCA_036741235.1 Saprospiraceae bacterium
ATCCGCCTCAATGACCGCTGAAGGCAGCGGATTGCCCCCGTAACTGATTTTGCGAATATGACCTTGCAAGTTGATGTAATAAAGCGTGCCGTCGGCAGGATTGATAGCCAGATGGATAATGTCTTTGGCCATTTGATGGAAAGGCGTTACTGATTTGAGCCGGTTGTTTTCATCAAAATGAAATACTTTGACCCACCCGCTGAAGTCTACGCCAAAGTATTTGCCGTGGTATATTTCCGGAAATTGCTGCCCGGTATAAAATACGCCTGCCAGGCTGGAATACCCCCCGAAAATTTCCCCTGATACTGTTGACTGACTATCCAAAATGCTCATTCCAATAGGATAACCCTGCTCATGGAAAGTCATGGTTTCCGTTCTGATCGGCGGATTCCACTGGCTATTGCTCCAACTCAAAACCGGCATGCGTTGTACCCATACCGGCAACGAATCGGGTATGGGGATAGATGGATTGCATGGATTGGGATGAAACACTTCTCCGCCAGGCGTGGGCAATGCCATGAGATCGTGAAAAGTCAGGAATTCCTGATTGCATCCGCCTGTATTGAAAAGCGGATTTACAGCATCGGGATGCGGGTTGCTGCCGGCAACGTAGAAATTCCAGTCCCAGTAGTAACCCTCGTAAACCGGCCATCCGAAATTGAGCCCGCCGGTTTCGGCAATATTGAGTTCTTCCCATTGTCCATTACCTACGTCGCCGATGTAGATGACGCCCGGATCGCCAAATTGCGGATAGTGATTTCCAGTACCCGGGCGCAGGGCGATGCGGTAGGGATTTCTAAGCCCTGATAACCAAATCCGGGACTGGGGTGAACGGGGCGCCGCCGGGTTGAAATAAGGATTGGAAGGCAGCCCATCTCCTGTTGCCGGGTCGATGCGCAGTATTTTGCCATTAAGACTTCCTGAGTATAAGGCGCGATAAGAGCCCAGGTCTTGATCCGGCGTCATAATTCCGGTCTGAATAGCCTGGGAAGCCATAGTGCCCAGCAAGTCGCCGCCTTTGTCGGGGCCAAGGCTGCTCGACCCATCGCCACAGGAGATAAGCAAGGTACCGTCGCTGCCGGTGATGATACTGCCCAGACCGTGAAATTCCCAGGTGATGGGAATACCGTCGCCTGGGTGTTCCCCCAGCAATACCTTGCGGCTGCCGGGCAGGATAGATCGAAAACCGGTAGCCGGATCGGCCTGATAACGCGTTACTCTGCCAAAAGTAGCCTGAAAAGTAACGGTAGAGTCGGATTGGTAATCCGGCGTGCCGTAGTGGTGGTAATGGTGCAGATCAACTGCATAAAGTAAATAAAAATAGCCGTTGCTCAAAAAATCGCGGTCGAGCGCAAACCCCATAAGGCCGTGGTCTTTCCAGTTACTGACTTCTTCGCTAATATCAATTAAGGGCTGTGGCGCGATCGTATTATTGGGGCGCAAAATCCGCACAATGCCCCTTTTTTGCCAAATATATCCCTGTCCGCCGGCATCGAAGGCGATACCAGTGGGAAAATCCAGTTGTGAAAAAATTCGTTGGTCGTAAAAGTCGGACGGTAAATTCTGTGCAAAGGATCCTGCCGAAAAAAATAATATTCCATACACCAATAATAGGTATTTACTATACATAAACAACTATTTAAAGAGACTACTGTTTAATCAATTTATCGGCCAATTGTAAGCTGCATCCCGGCGAGATGGCGTATAGGCGTTTGATGTCGTCAGCTTTGTAGCTTTCAATAA
The DNA here is from genome assembly GCA_036741235.1 of Saprospiraceae bacterium. Taxonomy (GTDB): domain Bacteria; phylum Bacteroidota; class Bacteroidia; order Chitinophagales; family Saprospiraceae; genus JABWBR01. Next base: position 5,936 of record DAINSQ010000038.1, read on the forward strand.
TGATTTTACTGCCTCCGAATTCCGCTTTTTTCTGATAGGCCGCAAAGCCCTGGTTGCAGTTCCTGATTTGAATGGATCTTATGAATAACGTAGAGAGGTCTTTTGATGCTGCCGCAATATTGGAGCGGCTGATCTCGCATTGTTCTACCGTAACATCGCTGTTTTCGCCTACGCTGATGCCTTTGTCGCCGTTGCTTTCCATCCGGCATTTGCTAATAGATACTACACTGCCGGAAAAGTCGACACCGTCGTTGACAGTATGCCCGAAATAGGAATGTCGAATCTCTCCAGTACAGAAATCGCTGTCGAAGGCATCGGATGAGGTATTGTAAAATTGGCAGAATTCGATTAAAAAATGACTCCGGATGGTGTTGAGGCCGTCTTCAGAGCGATTGTTGCGAAAACTGCAATGGCTGAAGGTCACATCCGATTCGTACATGGTGACGGCGCCTGTCAGCACCCAGCCTTTGTAGTCAAGGTTGCGCAGTTGGTTGAAGTTGACATACCGGAATACCGAAGGCGCAGACGCTTCGAGCACGATGAACCCCTGCGAACTACGGTCATCAGAACCGATTTTTATTGGCGATTCCGCTGAGCCAATCAGTTGTACTGGCGATTTGCTGAGGAAAAAAGCGCCTTTCACCAGGTTCAAGGAGGCGCCTGCTTCGAAAACAACCTGATATCCGGGGGGTATCACCACGGGTTTGTCTATCGTGACGGCGCCGGAACGGAATAATACTACGCCGTCATTGACGGTATACCAGTTGTTGGTTTTTAAATTTACGTTTTCAAAAAGTTGTTGTGCGGCGGTAGCAGGCCCGGGAAGGGGCCATTCCACGATGTTTGCACTACATAAGGTATCAAGGCCTAATGGCTTGTAAAACAATATTTTGGCCGACTTTGGCAAACTTATCGTTGTAACCTCCTCAGGGCCTTGCAGGGCGCCCGCTTCATCGGCCATGAAACGCAGGGTATGAAACGCTCTCACCATGGAATCGCGCCTGAGCCTGGCCAACAACCGGCGCGGCGGCAGTCCGGGCAGGATTATGCCTGGCGATAAGACCTGTGCCATAACTCCTTCACTGCTACCGTAACCCACTATATGCACCGGTAAACCGTGTGTATTGGATACGGCTACTTGCTGTATTCCATTGCTGCCGGCGTTTTTTCGAGCTTTTACGCTTTGCTTGTCGACAGGCATCAGCATCGACCGGATAACTGCTGCATATTCTCCGAAATCATTTATACTTGCTTGATATTCAGGAAACTCTATCTGAATCCATTGTTGCCTGGCCGACCAGCCGGGTTGTACCTGATCGAAAAAAGCCTTCAGATAAGCTGGATCGGCATATTGCGTGAGGTAGCGGACATAACGCGCCGTGAATGTGCTGTCTATAAAAAGACCGGCCAATAAATCATTTTGCTTGAAACTTGCCGGGTGCATGGCGCCTTCGCCGAGCAATAGAGGGTGGGAGGGGGGCGCCTCTCCGAAACCGTCAAATCCGATGGGTTCCAGTTTGCTGGTTACGGGATTGTAGTAAAAACGCTGGTTGTGCCAGATGGCGCCGTGGTGGGCGCCTAATACGTCACAAATGGCCAGGTATTTAGCCAGGCGCTCCAGGTCGAATATCTCTGCCGGCGGTTTGAGGCCGTATTTGTACTGGGTCATCAGGATTTGCGCCTGCTCGAATTCCTTGCTCAATACATCGGACGCTGCAACCCGCTTCTCCCGGAAAGCCTGGATATCTGCGTTGTAGCGGTCCATAGCGTTGTGATTCAGGTCGTAGCGGACATATCCGTGTTCATTGAGCTGATTTTTGATACCGCTCCAGAAACCTTCTTCCGAAAATTTCATAATGGGACCTTCGCGGCGGTTGCGGAATTCCACCACTTCTTTTTCAAAATGTTCTTCAACAGCATAGATGCCCAGCGCTTGTCCGTTGAGCTCAAATTCGACAAAGTCGTAGCGCGTGGTCAGAATATCTTCCTTCTCCAACCACTGGTGAAAAAGCCATTCATGCAAATAATAACGGGTAGCGGGCGTGTGTACCGAAAAAGTGAGCAGCCGGTTCCAGCCCTGGGGGCCTTCAACCTGCAAACGAAACGACCACTTATTGCCCTGCAGGTGATCGAGCCAATCGCCTTTTAGCCTTACTTTGACGGGGATATCGCCTTGGGGATCCCGAATTGTTCCGTCGACCCAACTACTATTTTCCGCTTCCAGAATGCCTTTTTCCAGAGCTTCTTCGCGGTTTTTTTCTAATTTTTTAAAATCGTCGGCTTTGATGTGCAGGGAAATCTTTTGGGGTTGAAAAACGGCTGGATCGGCAATGTCAATTTGTTCTAACTTGAAATCGTCAAAATACACATCGGTAAAGCCGTTGGTATAAACGTAAAAATCTACCCGTTCGATTTTTTTGTTAAAAGGCAGCGTAAATCGAAGGGTGAGTTCTTCCCAGCCGTTTTCCTGTGAACTGATCTGGTCGGTTTCCAGGTATATTTCGCTTTCACCGCCGACCCTGACAGCCAGTTTGCCTTCCAAATAAGTGTTTTTGAACCTCCACACACTAACCCGGTAGGAGCGGCCGGCATTGAAAAATGGCATTTTATAACCAAACCCGTATTGAGCTGTCGGCGCTTTGGGGAGTTTACAAGAATAACGGCCCGATCTGGACTGTTCGTCGCTGCGCAATTCGCTTTTGCTGAATTGCTCGCCGTTACTTATAAAATATTTGCCTTTTACTTTTTCAAAATCGCAATAAACTAGCTTGGCAGCGGCGGAAGGAGATCTTTGATTGAGTACGATAGTTGCGATTACAGCAATAAATAACAATGCCAGAACTGCTATCCAAAACCGGCGACCGGGTAAGCGGCGCAAGTGTTCTTTTTCGCGATTGGCAATTATCATAACATCAAATCCGGTTGCTCCACAATAGAAATACGCGTATTGGGCGCGTATTGCAGTACCTCGTCTTTTAGTGCCGATAACTGCTCGACATTATCGGCCTTGCCCAGGAAACTGGCGTCAAGGCCGGATTCGCCGGCGTCAACCCGTTTTAATTCCACATAGGCCAGGTGTTTGCTCATAATGGAGGCCAGCCCGTTGAGGTCGTTGCTGTCCGTATGGATGTGAATGATGAGTTTGTTTTGCGATTGGAAAGCGCCTTTACCCCACAGGCGCTGGCCGGCATACAGCAGTATAATGATCAACGAAAAAGCCATGGCGCCCAGCACAGGTTGATTGGCGCCGCCGGCCAGCCCAAGCCCGATGGCTATAAAAAGAAAAGTGAGTTCCTCCGGGTCTTTGATAGCTGCACGATACCGAACAATAGACAAGGCGCCCACTAATCCCAGCGACAGCGCGATCGAAGATTTGATGATCATAATAATCAGCAAAGTACCCAGCGCCAACGGCATAAAGTTGGTGGCAAAACGGCTGCGATTTGACAGCGCATTGCCGTAGCGCACATAATACCAACGCAAAATGGCTGCAAGTAGGGCAGTAACGATCACATTAAGCAGAAATTCGTCGAAAGGCACATTGTTCGAAAATTCCTGAATGTACCTTTCCTGCAACTGTTGGAGGATATTCATTGTTAATTTGCTTTGACGCGCGGTAAATTTAAGGGCTATTATTGATAATCCATACACATTATTCACGCTGGGCAGGGTTATCCAAATACTAAACCATGCTCAACCCGAAAAACCCTGCTCAACAATTATTTTGAATCTATATCAAAAATTGAGCACCTTTACATTATACATGTTTTTAGTATGCAACGCTATTCAACCAATTATATACTTTTCTGGCTGTTGCTGGGCCTGGTGAGCCTGCTGGTTTTTACCAGAATAATGCCGCAATTGCGCTTTTTTCTGCCTCTATTGCTGCTTGCCTTTGTCGCTATCTGGGCTCTGTGGGCCTGGCAGGAGTGGTCGAAACGCAAGGCTTTCGAAAACACGAAGGAAGGCGCCATCAATGCCAAAATCAGCTTCTGCCGTTCAGAAATCAATAGCAATAAGAAAGAAATTGCCGAGATTTTGGAGAATATCGCCGAGCTAACCACCCGCCTCAACGAAAACAAGGAGCTGACCCCCGCTTACCGGCAGGAGACGACCCAACTTATCGAGGATTTCAAAAAGGAACAACAACTACGCGCCGCTCGAATCGATTTTTACGAGGCATGTATCCGCAAACTGGATGCGCTGCTCCAACACCACCAGATGGCCCATACCCTGGCAGCCAAAAAGGAAAAACTCAAGCAACTCAAAGAACAAAACTACGAATCGCTGGCCGAAATGGAAGCCCTGCGCTCCGACGTAGAATTCGACGCTTTTTACCTGGATACTATCGAAGAACTTTCCAATCGCATGTCGCGCAGCACAACCGTCGACGACGCCGAAAGCCTCCGTCGTGAGTTAGAGAAAATGACGCAGGAGATGAAGAGAGGATAGCAAATGCCATTTTTTTAAAAAAAATAAAACAAAAAGTTGCATTAAAAAACTAATTGTTTTACTTTTGAACCTCAAATACACCAAATACAAAGGCCATGACAACAACGCTACCCATCAACTGGCAGGGCGCCATGTCCGCCGCGATAGCAGCCCGGCTGTCTTTTAGCTGGTTTAAACTATTTGTTTTAGTTCTGCTGGCGTATATCTTTTTCAAAAAGGACATCAGCATAGAGTTCAGTATAGGCGCGCAGGAAAGGGTAGGGGAGCAAGCCGCCGCTGCTCCTGCCCGGCAACCTGAGGGAGAAAATGCTAAAATGTCTATACTGCCCGCAGTATTTCACGAAAATGAGACAACAGAAGCTAATCCGGTAGCAGAAAAAACGGCGTCACCCAAATGGAAAGACCGTACAGCCAATACGTTTTCTAATCTCACTTTTGTGCTGAGCCCCGACTACGCCGAGCGCAAGGGCATTGACCCGGCCATTGCAAAAGAGAAAATCGCCGTATGCGAAGACTATGTCAAGCGCTATGCCCCGGTAGCTATCGAAGAGATGCGGCGTTTCGGCATTCCCGCCAGTATTACCCTGGCGCAGGGACTGCTGGAGTCTAACGCCGGCGATAGCCGCTTGTCGGTGGAATCCAATAATCACTTCGGCATCAAATGTCGCTCCAAATGCCGGGGCTGCACCTGCCGCAATTACACTGACGACAGCGTGTTCGATATGTTCCGAGTTTTCGACAGCCCCTGGCAGAGCTTCCGCGAACACTCTAAACTGCTTACCAGCGCGCGCTATAAGCACCTCCAGCGACTGGATATCTCCGATTACAAAGCCTGGGCCCACGGGCTCAAAAAAGCCGGCTACGCCACGGATAAGCGCTATGCCCAAAAGCTGATCAAGATTATTGAGGAACTGGAACTGTACAAATACGACGGGCAGGCGTAGGGATGTTTGATGCTGGATTTTTGATGTTTGATGTTGCAATCAATCCTGTACATCTTGTAAGGAATCACCCATATTTTAAATGAGAAGCTTCTCTGTAATTGGAGAAGCTTCTTTGTTTTTAGCTCAACATATAAGGAGCCGGGCATCATGACTTGACGAAAAAGTCAATGATGCCCGGCGCTCGATGATAGTTTTCAGCCTTGTTTTATCGCGTAATAAACAGTTTCTGGTAGTAATGGGCTGAGTCTTTTTCTATCCTCAAGAAATACGAGCCTGGATTCATATCCCGTAAATCCAAAGTTGAAACTTGTTGTCCGATGTTGAGAACCCTTAGCAATTGGCCGCTTGCATCAAATACAGACAAGCGGACGGATTCGTTGACTGCTTCAGGGAATTCAATCGTACAAATATCTTTTGTGGGGTTAGGATAGATTTTTATCCCCGCATCTGACGCTTTAACATTTTCAACACCTACAACGCTTCCGAAGCGGATATCGTCCCAATAGTACGTTTTTTCGCCTGCCACGGCGCCGGGGGTGCCGAAATTGAAGAAGATCGATACCTTGTTGTAAGTATTCGCCAGGTTGAGTTCCGCCGTTCCCGGAGCTTCATTGCTGAAATCAAATTCCAGCGTTTCCCATGCGCCCGCCGCGGTGGTATTCACGAGCGTCTCAACGCTGATGGCGGGGTTTGTTGCGTCCTCAACTTTCAACAATATGGGCGTATTAGCGTCGGGCGACCAGACCCGGACGTTCATTTTTGTATTGGCTGCGGTAAAAGGTATCGGGTTGGCAAGTCCGGCCCCGCCATTGGTTGTGCCGGCCCACAATTCAGCACCTGCAGTTTTAACGGCCTGGCCCACCAGATTGCCCGGATCGGTGGGATCCTGTACAATCGAGGAGATGTTGCCGCCAAAATCCACCAGGGCGTAGTC
>DAINSQ010000038.1:12365-32847 GCA_036741235.1 Saprospiraceae bacterium
AAATCCACCAGGGCGTAGTCTACCGTTGCCGTATCTTCGAAGGTGATGGGCAGGTCAACCTGTGCCAGTCCGGCGCCGGCGTCAAACAGCTCGATGTCGTCAAGATAATAAGTAAAATTGGGAGAGCCGTCGCCCACCGTTCCCAGCGCAAAAATCAAGACGATCCGCTGGTATGACTCCGCTTCATTAGCGCCTGTAAAATCAAAAACAATCTCTTCCCAGGCGTTGGCGGTAGTAGTGAATTCCTGCTGTTCATAATTAATGGCAGGGTTCATAGGGTTTTCTATCTTGAATAAAACCCCAGTGCCGACTGTAGGCGACCATACCTTCATTTTAAAGTGCTTGCCCTGGGAAAAATCAATGGGGGCATTCAATTCAAAAAAACTGCCGCCCCAGGGTTGGCCGTTGTTTTTTACCATACGAGCCACTTTTCCACTGGTATTGATACCGGACATATCCGGATTATTCACCACGCTCAACTGCCCGCCGTCGAAATCGGTAAACGTGTAGGTAATAGAAGTAGACTCAAAATCAACTGGAAGTGAAATCTGCGCAAATCCCCAACTGGATAAGAGCAGTAACATAAACAGGGTAAAATACTTCATGATCAAGTGTGTTTTTATTTATCAAAATTTGAGAGCCTCGTCTTTGTCCCACAACCCCCAAAATGCCCCTACATCGCCTTCGGAGCCTACTTTCCAGGACTCGTCGAACGACGTAAAATAGAAGATCTCGATATCGTCTTCCGCCGACCATTTTTGGGTATTGATGAAATACTTGAGCGCATTTTCTTCCGAAGGCTGCGCCGCGTGTAAACTGGTGCCCTGGCTGGGCCAGCCCGTTTCTGTTATAATTACTTTTTTGCCGTTACCTGCGCGGGCTGCCTGCTGATACATTTGTTTCATATAAACCAGCGAGTAGTCCATATGGCAACCTTCCCAATAGGGGTAGCAGTTGGCCAAAATGACATCGCAGGCGGCAGTAATTTCAGGTCGGTGGCCAAATTCGTAGTATGCGTCTACGTATCCCACGGGGATTCCCGGCAGCGCTTCTTTTACTCGAGAGATGTAATCGAGTAACTCGCTCTCTGTCAAGTCTTTGCGGTACATTACTTCATTGCCTACTGCCGCGATATCAACGTATCCGGTTTTAGCCAGCTCAATCAACCCGGCAATCTCTTTCTCATTGAGGTCTTTATCTTTCCCCAGCCAGGCGCCTACCAGGGTTTTCAGGCCAAATTCACGAGCAATTTGAGGTATCAGTTCATTGCCTTCAATACAGGAAAACGAACGAACCCATTTCGTATAAGGGGCGATAATTCCCATACGCCGTTTGACTTGCTCATGCGAAAGAATATCTCCCGGTTTTTGACCTTCCTCGTAGGCGCTAAAGCATAGCCCATGCATACCGTTTTCCAGGACTTGCCGTGACAGGCTTTTTAATTGATCGGTAGTCTGGCTCGAGAAATCTATTCCCGATAGCGCCAACGTTGTTCCTGCTCTGAATGACATGGTATGTTAGGTTTTAATCGTTTTGCGTTATGAAATGAACTTTTGTTTTTCATTTTTATCCCACAACCCCCATTGCGTGCCAACTTCACCTTCCTGATGAACTTTCCAGGATTCGTCGAATGAAGAGAAATAGAATAGCTCAATGTTTCCTGCTTTGGCCCATTGAACGGCATTGATGAAATATTTCATCGCATTTTCAGCCGAAGGTTTGGCCTCCAATACCTCCTGCCCATCACCCGGCCAGCCGGTTTCAGTAATGATAATCTTTTTGCCCTTGGCGGCGCCTTTGGTTAATTCGTACATGTGTTGCAGGTAAGCCGGTGCATGGCTGTTATCCGCCCCTTCCCAGAAGGGATAGCAGTTGATCAGTACTACATCGCAAGCTTCTGCAATAGCAGGATTTTCAATAAAATGGTAATAAGTATCCACACAACCTATCGGGATATGCGTGGGGAGTAACGCCCTTACCTGTTTGATGTATTGAAGTAGTTCCTGTTCGGAAAGTTCATTGCGCAATAACACTTCATTGCCCACGGCCGCTATATCTACCAGCCCGTCTTTGGCCAGTTCCACCAAGGCTTTGATTTCCCTTTCGTTGCGTTCTTTGTCATGGCTTATCCAGGCGCCGGCCATTGTTTTCAGGCCTTTTTCATGTGCTATTCGCGGAATTAATTCGTTGCCTTCCGTACAGGAAAAAGAGCGTATCCATTGGGTATAGGGCGCAATGATATCCATTCGCCTGCGAATTTGGGCTTCCGACAGCCTGTCGCCGGTATCTTGCCCCTCAACATAAGGACTAAAGCACAACCCATGAAGGCCTTCCTGGAGTGTTTTTTGAAATAAGGCCCTGATTTCACTGGCAGATTTACCGCTTAAATCCTGTCCGACAACTTTGTTAACATCGAATCCCTTTTCTTTTAGCGTAAGCAGTTTACCAGGCAAATAAGCCGAAGAACTTTTCTTGGCCGCCTTTTTGCGGTCTATGGCCGTCCGGATTTCCCGGGCTTTTTCCTCGGTGACATCGTATTTGTTCATCACCAGCATGGCAATCAGCGTGCCCATGATCGGAACGCCTGAAAAAAACAGCCTGAGGCCATCTACAGCGCCTTCCGGTTGGGTTCCGGCATCGGGGCTAAATCCAACCAGGGTCATGATAGCGCCGCTCAACAAACCGGCAATGGCAAAACCAAACTTGACCATCCACCAGTATATCGCGCCGAAAATCCCTTCCCGCCTTTTGCCGGTGTTGAGTTCGTCCAAATCGCAAACATCGGCAGTCATAGACATCATGAGGGTAAACAAACTGCCGATTCCGAAAGAGAAGAAAGGAAGTCCGAAAATGAACATATAAGGCTTTCCTGGGATGAAAAGGAACCAAAACAGGATGTACCCTATGATGGATATTCCCTGTGAGAGCATAAATGCATTTTTCTTGCCCATTTTTTTGGACATCCAGGCCACGGTCGGTATTACGGCAAAAGTGGTCACCAAAGCGCCTACACTTCCGAAAAGAGTGGGCCATATGCCGGCAGCCCCCGCATCGCCATTAAAAAGATGATAGACAATGATAAAAAAGGAAAAGGCCGCGACCGTATTGAAAGCATTAAAAATGAGGAAGGTAGCAATACACAGTTTCCTGAACGGACGGGACTGGAAGGCTTCTTTGAACCCGTTTACTATTTCCCGCAAACCGCCGCCTATATTTTTTAAGCTTAGCGGAATAAGACTGGTATCATCTTTAGTCGATTTGCCGGGTATAAAAATAGCGGGCATAATGGCCAAAATCATACAGCCTATACCTACCCATATTGAGAGCACCCTCGTTGCTGAATCTGCATTCTCAAACCAACTTTTGTCGTACATGACCACCCAAAACCAGGGGGCAATCACCCAGGCCCATTGTCCTATCCACTGTGCAATGGCCATAATACTGGTGCGCTCGTGAAAATCATCGCTCATCTCATAACCCATAGCCACATAAGGCACACTGAAAATGGTTAGCCCCAGGTAGAATACAAACGACCACGACAAGAAGTAGACGAAATTGTAATCAACTCCGCTTTCCCGGTACAATTGCCACATCACCACAAAAGCAATGCCCATAATGATCGCGCCGATAAAAACGTAATGCCTGCGCCTTCCCCACACGGAGCGGGTATTGTCAGAAATAAACCCCATGATGGGATCGGTAATGGAGTCAAATACCCGTGGCAGGAAAAACAGAATACCCCACATCCATCCGGGGAATCCCAAATCTTGTACGAGTACGACCATGAAAATTCCCAGGGCGGCAGGCAACATCTGATTGGCAAGCATGCCCAGGCCGAAGGCAACCTTTTGCCCAAGCGGGACTTTATGCGCGGCTACTTTTGAATTGCTCATTGTTGGTGATTCGTTGATGTGTCAATATGGTTATTTTTTTACTTTTTCACAGGAGGCAGTAGCACTTCTTTGAGCAGCGCTTCTTCATTTCCGGCATAAGTTTTCTGAATCGTGTTGCCGCCCCTCGACAATCCCTTGAAAATTCCCTTATCCACCAAATCCCAGATCGCGTATTTGGCTCGCCCATCGAGGGTAAACAGGCCGAAGTGGTTTTCCGAGCCGCCGGGGTTGGCAGCGTCTTTCCATATCTCATCGAAGGCTTCGAAGTAAAAACAGGATATTCCCTCGCGATTGGTCCATTCCCGCATCATTTTGTAATATACCCCCGATTTGTACTCGTCGGTGGCTTTCGAGCCCTGAGCGCCGTAGTGTTCATTGGAGAATGTAGCCCAGCCCGTTTCGCCGATGTGAACCGGTTTTTCGATACCCAGGCTGTTCATATACCGTACTACGCTCTGGTATTGCGAAATGGCATAGTCCGCAGCTCGCTGCATGGCAGCATGTATTTTTTCCTTATCGGACAAGTCTTTTTCTCCCTCCAGGTTGCCCCAGAAGTCGGGGTTGTAATGCGTATCGTGCATAGGGTAGGTGTGCATAGATACGAAATCAACCGCTTTGAACAGCTTTGTCAAGTCCTCGACATGGTATTCGCTGCCTCCGCCGCCCCAGGAGGCGAAGTTGTCGGAACTGGTTATCCATAGTTCGGCCGGCAGCCGGCCGGCTTTCTTTAACTCCTGTAATTGGTTTACATATTTTAAGATCACCCAGGGTTGCACATAGTAGCTGGCAGCCCATTTAACCATCGCCTCATTACCAACGGCAATGATCTTTACGATGTCAGGATGTTGGTTGGTCATGTCTATTGCTCGCTGAATCTCGGCGGCATTGGCCTCGGCGTCTTCATCGTCGTGGTGGGGATGCCCCTTCCACGCATTTTTACAATCTATCCAGGCGCCCAACATGACGTACATTTCAAAGCCAGGATACTCCCGCTTAAGCTGATCTATGGCTATCAGCAGGTTAGAAGCTTCCGCCAGTTTGGTGTTGTAGGTGCGTAAAATCCTGACGTTCATGGCATGGAGGATTCTCAAGTCCTCTTTTAATTGCGCTACAGTGGGCTGTATGTCGCGACTAATATCCCGGTAGCCGCCAAAGCTTATAGCCAGATAGTCGGGATTTCCTAAAATGTCTTTAGCAGTCACTTCCTTTTTCGTTTGTGGTAGATCTTTTTGTTCCGGGCGGCTTGTTTTGCATGAAAAACCAAAAACTAGCGCCAGCAGAGTAATCGTTATATGCCATCTTGTTGTTTGCATACTATTGCAACGTTGATTCCCTGATTTGAACGTGGATTTGTACAACCTCGCCGGTTCTTCCGAAGATTTCCCGGCTGGTGGCGGCATCTAGACTCCTATTTGCAGAGGTGGTCGATGTGCCGTTTTTCCAAACAATACTTAGACTATTCTCGGGCGCCAATTTGTACACAACCGGTATCTGGCAATAGGTAAAGCAAAGCGACCCTTTTTCCAAAGCCAATTGCTTGTGCCGGGAATGCACATCTACGTATTCGAATACTTTAGCCGTTGTGAGAAATTCGCTTTTTTGCAGCAGAGTGGGGTTGAAGTGCAGTTCTCCATTCCGGGCCAATACGCCCAATTCTCCCAACCTGCTCAGCATATCCTCTTTCACTTGACCCGTCATGCCCGGTTGCTGCGCCCCCTTTCCGGCAGGCGTATGGGAATAGGGGTCGGTAGGAAAAGCGCCGTAAAGCGACGGCGATTTGTGGACGCCGATGCCCTCGTTGATTTCGTGGTAGTGCTTGCTCAGTCTGTGGCAGACTGCTTCGCTTTCGCCCTCTTCGACTGCTTGTATGCAGCATTCCTGCACAGCTAACAGCAACTTTGACACCATATGCCAGTAAATGGACCCCAGCCCTTCGTAGCCGAAAAACGTGCCCGACCTTCCGGTGAAGGCCTTGTGGTTGAACATATCCTCAAATATTTGAAGCACGAGTTGTTTGTCCTTTTCAACAAGGGGGCCGTACTTGGTATGGGAAAGTTCTTCCAGCGCACTTCGAAGGTCTTCTGCATTTTTAAAATTGCCGTTGAAGTGGTGGACGCCCGCTACGTCTTTTTCAATGATCCCGGTTTGACCGTCTTGCACCAGTTGTTTGAGCAAAGCCGATTGGGCTACAGAGGCTTCCGGCACGTTGTTTTTATTCCTGAAAAGCGGCAGGTCTTTGTTCGGATAAAGCAGGTAACTGTATTGATCTTCGCGGTATAGCGGACTGTTTTTCATGCTGTCTAAAACCGTCAGCGCCTGGGTAGCGGTCAAATACCCGGAACTCAGCGCAGCTACCTGGCCTTCCAGCATTTCGCTCAGGTAGGCAATAGAAACGCTGTCTTCGCCCTCCAGTGTCATCAGGTTGTAGGCGTGGTACATGCCGTCAGGCCGTTGGTTTGCCCTGATGGAGTGTTCCAGGAAGTGCAGGCTCAGGTCTGCAAATTGACGCAAGTCGCTTAGCGAAATCGTATGCTTGCTTCCTTCAAAGGTATGCGCATATATCTTCGTGCGATAATCGCTGCCTGCCTGCCCCAAACCGTCCATAATTCGCTTGCGGTCGTAGTCGTTGATTTTCCCCGCAAGCAGGTGCTGATTATCTTCGAGGATTTGCGCTACGCTTTTGTAAAATGATATCAGCTCGCTGGAAATGCGCACATGCTCCGTTTGCGAAGCATCCAGCAGCTTTTTGAAGAAAAACATGAATCGCCGCAAATAGCAGAGGGTGACCACCGAAACGCCGTTGCCAACCAGGGCATTATTGGCATCGTTCCATTCCGGGCGCTGGGTGTTCATCCAAATGCCGCCTTCAGGGATGAAGTTGGACAGCTTTGCCAGTACCGTCGCCAGAATTTTCTCTATGAAAACGACTTTGTAAATAGCATCGTTTTTGTCGCGCAAAAGAGCGGCGTCGGCGCCCATTTTTTCTTTTTCTGATCGAATCCGGCGGTCGAGGTCGTGGTCAAAGGCTATAGTATCCCTGGGATTTTGTAGAATGCGCTGGTAAGTACTGATTTTGTAGGGCACATTGGCATAAACGAAGAGTTCTTTATTAAAATAATTTTCCAAACTGCCCGGGTGATGATCTTCAATAAATTCCAGGAATTTCAGTAGGTAAATGATCTGGTGATCGCCCCAATATCCGATATACGACCAGGGGTTGTCGGGTTCGATGGTTTCCCAGTCAAAGCCGTCTTTGGTCACTCGATAGGGGTTGTATCCGTCAAAAGTGCTCGCATTCAGGAATTTGAGTATCATGCCCTCGATAAAATCGGGGTAGGAATGAGCAAGCGCTTCCCAATTTTGAAAAATATCGCGCCAGTTTCCTTCGTAATCCAGGATTTTCGAGCCGTCTTTTTCATTGCGCATATTGATAGAGAACCGGTTCCAGGGCCGGCTGGGATCGCCGTGCCGGCGGCTGAACCGGAGCGGCATGTATTCCAGACACAATCTGGTAAAGTCGGCATCCTGGCTTTGATGCGCCACTTGCTTTAACATCAACAGCGGAAATGCGCCGGGCAAACCATCGAGAACCGGCCTGGCGCGATCAAAAACAGCTTTGTTAAGTTTTGACAGGTAGTCGGCGAAGTCCCACTTCTCTATTTGATAATTGTTGTCAAAAATGCCGCCCCGCATGATATTAAACAGGGTATTGGAAAAATGCCGGGTATCCCTGCGACTGTCGGAGCTGAGTTGCAGTGCGTCGGCAGCGGCATTGAGCTCTATAAGGCGAAGATCGCCGGCATCTATATCTTTCATGACGAGGTCGCCAAGCTGTTTTTCACTTTTTATCGCTGTTGCAATTTTGGCTATCGCAGCATGGTTTTGATTCACGTTGGCAACCAGCATCCAGTCTTTTTCACCTCCCGGCGCCAGTGCCATTTCCGACACCGTGAAATAAGCGCCTTTCTCTGCTTTGACGTCTTCTTCCTGTTTCACCGGCATCCCCCGCCTGAATTGCGGGAGTTGCTGCGACGACAAGAGGTAGGTCGGCTTGTCCAGCCCCCACGACCAAACCGTGTTGGCTTTCAGCGCTTCGCTTGGCTCCGCTTTGTCGACAATGATGGCACTGAGCGCGTAAATGCCTATGCCCGCCGCAGCATCCAGCTCGCTGCGTTTGTAGGCGTCTACCAGGTTGCTCGCGCTGTTTTGTAAAGCGCTGCTTACGCCATAAGGCATAATATTCTGAATGCCGTCTAATACCGTCAGATTTACCGCTTGATCCGCCTTGTTGATGAGGGTTGATTTTCTCACAAAACCATATACATCGCTGGAATTCCACTCGTAGCGGAAGATCAGTTGCAAGTCGTGGTTTTCTTCTTCAAACAGGATTTTGTTGCTGTATACGCTCTTGTACAGGTTGCGACTGACCCGGTATTTGCCTTCATAACGCTCAGAAAACGGCTCCCAAATGTGAATGGCATTGTCTTTTTGAACCTGGAAAATGGTCTTGCTGCCGGTGATTTCTGCCGATTCCGTTATTTTATCATCAGTGTAATAAGGAAACAGCGCGTATTCTGCATTTTTCCGTCCGGCACTCAAGCCGCCATTGCTTGAGATAAACATCCAGTGATCAGAGTAGCTGACGATGCTCATGAAAAAAGGGCGCATCGCATCGCTATTGGCAATTTTATAATAGTAGCGCTGACCTATTTGCACCAGGTGCAGTTCAACCGCTTTAGGTGTATTTCCTGTTTTCATGAATGCATTTGATAAAAAAAAGTCTCGAAATAGGCAATTCTGTTCTCTGTTCCATTATGTGGTAGTGGTAGAGACAAATCACGATTTGTCTCTACCACATAATGGAATCCACAACCGAACACCCCCTTACTCCGCTTGTCGATATACCTTAACCCAATCCACGAGCATAGTCTGCGGGAAGGGAGTCTGGGGTGTAGGAAAACCAACATAATTACCCCCTACGGCGACATTGAGGATAATAAAAAACGGGCCGTCGAATACCCATTCTCCGGTAACTTTATCCGGTGTAATTCGCTGATAGAGGTTATCGTCTACGAAGTAGTCGATATAATCTTCGCCCCATTCAACGGCAAAGACGTGGAAGTCTTTGTCAAAGCGGTCATTGGCAAAGCCAAAGCTTTTGGTGATAGCTGCACCTCCTGAATAGCCGGGGCCATGAACAGAACCATGAATCAGATTAGGTTCCTGCCCCCTGTATTCCATGATATCGATTTCGCCGCACTGGGGCCATCCCACTTCGCCAATATTGCCGCCCAGCATCCAGAAGGCAGGCCATATACCCGGCCCCCAGGGCATTTTGATGCGCGCTTCAAAGCGGCCATAGGTTTGTTCAAACAGTCCCCGGGTATTAATTCTCGCGGAGGTAAATCCGCGACCGCCGAAGCTTTCGCTCCTGGCCACAATGGCTAAATTGCCGTTGCCGTCAAGCGCTACGTTTTCCGGGCGGTCGGTGTAGTATTGTAGTTCCTGGTTGCCCCAGCCGTCGTTGCCGGGGCCTATTCCGATGTCGTAATTCCAGCTTGCCGCATCGGGAGATTGGCCCGCCGGGCCATCAAAGTCATCTTCCCACACGAGTTGCCAGTCTTTCTTTATAATGTCGTTATCATCCTCGCAACCCCAGCAAGTAAATAGCCCCGCTATGATGAGCAAAGCGGCGGTGTATAATAGCAAATGGTTCTTTTTCATGTTTGTCGGACATTTTTGTTAATGATCAACTCCCACTTCTTAAGCAGCAATTATTGCTGATAAAACAGGATGTTGTCTAGGTAAATTTTTCCGTTGCCCTCAAATTTGAACTGAAAAACATTGGTCAGGTCAACCGGGGCAAAGCTGGATAAAGGAATATCAACGCTCGACCAGCCGGAAGTGGGTACGGTCAGGGTATAAGGCGTCTCCACAGGCCCCGGACTAATCAGGAATACTTTCAAACTTGTGGAATTGGCAGTCCAAAAGTCGAGGTGCAAGTGCGTCATACTGCTCAGATTTTGATTGCTGCCCAGTTGTATGCCCTGGTAGTTTAATCCGGCGTATACGAGCGTATTGTTTCCGCCAACGGGCTCTTGCGTAACGACCGTAGCCTGGCCCCAGTTGGGGTTCAGGTCAGTTCCCGCAATGTTGGTATAAGCGTCGCTGAAAACAGAGATTACATTGGCAGCGGGGTATGTCGGCGTGGGCGCCGCCGTAGTCGGCATGGTTGCGCCGCCGCTGGATTTATAGAAGTATATGTTATCGAGATAGATATCGCCGTTGCCGTCGAATTTGAACTGGAAAATGTCTGCCAGGTTGACCGGAGCAAATGCAGTCAAGGGAATATCCACACTCGCCCAGCCGGAAGTAGGCACCGTTAGGGTGTAAGGCGTTTCCACCGGCCCCGGACTGATCAGAAATACGTTCAAAGCAGTAGAATTGCTGGTCCAGAAATCGAGGTGTAGGTGCGTCATGGCCGAAACATTCTGGTTGGTGGCGAATTGTGTACCCTGATAATTCAAGCCGGAATAAAGCAAGGTATTATTTCCCTGGATTGCCGTTTGCGTAACAACGGTCGCCTGCCCCCAGTTGGGGTTGAAATCTGTGCCAGGTACGTTGGTATATGCGTCGCTGAATATGGAAATCACGTCGGCAGGGGCCCGGGTAGGGGTGGGCGCGGCAACTGTCGGCCCGGTCGGCGCCACCGAACCTCTCTTGTGAAAATAGACGTTGTCTATGTAGACATTCGGTATATCACCCGAGAGTACCAATTGCGCCAAATGCCCTCTGTTTGTCAATCCCGTGAAATTTGACAGCGGGATATCCAGACTTACCCACTCTTCCGAAACCAGGGTTGGCCTGGTAAACGAGAGCTCGTGAGAGGTATCGTCGCCTCCGCCGAAAATGCCGTTTGCGCCAAAATCTACCAACAGCACTTTAAACGCCGCCGGCGGATCTGTGGGGTCGGGCGTCCATAAGTCCAGGTGGAAATACGTCATAGACGTCGCATTGATGGTTTGGGAAGAGAACTCTATGCCGACAAAATTGAGATTCCGGTATCGCTTTACATCATCTCCGGCAATTTGCAGGTCAAAATCTTCAGCGGTTGAAAATTGCCAGCGCGTATTCCAGGTATCAACCGGCACGTTCGTGTAGGCATTGCTGAACAAAGAAATGACGCTGTCGGCGCCTATAGTGGGCGTCGGGGCGGGAGACTCCGGCGCTACAGCATTTCCCGTAGACTGGATGCTGAGGGAGCCCACTGCGTTGAGGCCGCCTAATGTAGCCGTAATGACTGCCGAACCTTGATCTATAATTGAAACAATGCCCAAACTACTGACTGTTGCAACCGATGTATTATTTGAGCTGAACGTAAAATACGCCGGCGCGACGCTCACCGTCTGATCAACGCCTGTCGGCATGTTGAAGGTTACGGTTAATCCGCCAATGGCAAGATTCTGACCGGTTTCTGCCGCAATCGTCTGATTTTGGCCTTCAAGAATGGCCGGCTTGGGATGCGCTATTGTTCCCAGCTTCTCAAACTTTACTTCGTCAATCCAGAAGGTGTAGCCCAGACCGTTTTCCGGTCCTTCCGAGTAAAAGAACATGCCTTTTTCCTGAAGAAGCTTTGATGCGTCGGGAATAGGGATGATGTACTTTTTCCAGTTGGTATTGACCGGTACGTTATTCAGTGTGACCAGGTATTTTGATTCGCCGAGGTCGTTTCCGAATCCTACCACGTCAAGTGTTGCCGATTTGGAAGCCTTTGCCCAAAAGGTAAGGGCATCGTAGCCGGAAAGATTGCGCCCAACACTGGTAAAGTAGGCGCCGCCGGCATAAGCGCCCGCAGGATCGCCCGCGTCAGGTACGGCAAACTTCATAGACGCCGTTCCCAGGTATTTTTCGTCGGTGTCTACATCAAACGCCTTAACATCAGAGCCGCCGAAGGCAGCGTAGTTCAACCCCGGACTGAAGCCGTCAATAAAGACTTCCGGATCGGTTGGAAAAGTGGCCAGCTCTAATTCGTCGACTTCCCGCTGGCATCCAATGGTCATCGTCAGGAAAACGAGCAGAGCAAATACGAGGTAACTGCTTATTTTTTTCATTGTATTAGTCTTTATCCGGTTAGTTGCGAATGTTGATTTGAAAATAAGTCTGGAATTCCCACTCATTACCATTGTCAAATCCAATAGCAGTGGGATCGCAAACCACATTGCCGGCTGCGTCGAAAGTGGTCGTCGGGCAATAGCGGGGCGAATATTGGTCGAGAGAACGCCAGGTATAACGTACGCCCAGCCTGGAGTCCGGCAAATTAAACCAGTTTGGTTTGCCGAGATTCACTGAAACATCCGCCATGACCTGAAGCGGAAATGTAAGGTTAAAGTCGCGATGATAGTCGAAAGGCCCCCAATCGTTGACTTTGACCATTGACGTCCATTTTATCTTTTTGTAAATGATGCGCAGATCGCCGCCAAAGCGCTCAATCAAGCGGGCATCGCTGCCGTTAGCCTGTGCGGTTCCATACAAAAGATTGGCAATGAGGCCGAAATCCGGGTTAAGTTTGGAAACGATGCGCGCATGCGCTTCCCATAAATCCTGGGCAGGAGGAGCGCCGGGAAAAGCGAAAAGCGAGCGCCCGTCGGCAAGGATACCGATGGCCGCATCCTGGGTGGTTGGCAGATGGCGATATACAAAACCCGCACTGCAGGCAAATTTAGCGTCTTCCGCCATGTCGTTGTTCCATTCATACATCCAGGTACCCGGGGTAGGGTCGTAGGTGAGCAGGATTTCTCCGGCAACTGTTTCCCGGTTTTGCCTTACGGCGAAGGGATCGTCCAGGATGTTTCTCGGCCTGCCCGGGGCTGTTACGTCGCCGGGGATAGGATCTTCAATGGGTTTTTGCCAAAGGAAATTGGGCGCTATTTCTATGTCTCCCAACCCGAAAGTGAAACCGGTCAGGAAATTGTACTGGTTGCCGCTTCCGCTGTCTTTTAGCAGCCAGCCGGTAAATGTTTTGGTGTAATCAGCGCCACCCTGGGCAAGCACGCCATGCGCCGCTCCCTGTGCATACCACTTGAAGGGGCCGGAGGCATAGGTGAGTTTGAGTTTTCCACCCCAGGTGTCGTTCATTGTTGTTTCATCCTGATAGACTCTGTAGCCTCCTTCTTCTGTTTTTGTTACAATCTGAAATACTTCTCCAACCCGGTTTGAGTTAGACCAGATGCCGCCCAGTTCAAAACCTATCTTGCCGAAGGTTCTTTTCGCATGCAGCGTAGCCCTGCGGGTAGGCGGTATGGGAACGGCAAAGGAGCTGACCGCCGGCGACTGCCGGTCGAGGTCTTCATGGAAGATGCCCGTCACGTCAAACTTGGCAATTTTGCGGTTGTATTTGACCAAAACGGCGGGGTTGGCGCCCCACCAGAGTTCGGGGCCGAAGGCTACTTTCAAGCCTTTGAATGATTTTTTGCCGGCAAGTTCAAAACCGAAAGGCGCATTGCCATTATATATATCGATGTTGGGGCCGTAGTTGGCTTCGGGATACAACCCGAAAAAGTCGCCTTCGTAACCCCAGTGATAATGGCCTGTACGGTAAAAGCCCGTCAAGTCGAAATATTTGCTGTTCCAGCTAAAATCAGCCCGGTATACTCTTACTCGTTCCACGTCGGAAAGCACGACTGAGGTATTGGTATTGTTGTTACCGGGGTTAAATGATTGTACTACTCTCGGCCTTCCTCTGTTTTCATAGAAAATTTCATTAATGGGGTTTTCTGCGACATTTCCGAGTATGTTGAAAGAAACATTGGCCCGGAAGCTTTCGGAGGGTTTTGCCTCAACACCTACGAAGAAAGACTGCATGTGGTCAAAACCGAGTTCGTCGGGGTAGCTTGTCCTGCCCGGTACGGGATCTTTGGGCGTTGAAATCCGCTCGCCTCCTGTGTTGAAGGTGTATAAGTCGGCTCTCAACTCGCTCATGCGCACTTTTTTACCCTGCTCTCCGAGGAGAGCGGCTTTGTCACCCCTGGCCTTGATGACCGCATCCATAAGTTGTATACTCGAAAAATGATTTTTGACTGACGCGAGCGTTACGCCCTTGGCAAGGGGGTTCAGTTCGTGCGCTTTCTGTAATGCGTAGTAGGCCGCCCGGGGGTACAATTGGTAAAGCCCCCGCGCGTTGGTCGGCCCTTTTGCACAAATACCGAACCACTCTTCGTTCATGTTGTTTTCGCCTTCTAGAAAGTCGTTCTGGTAACCGCCGTTGCTCCAGGATGCGTTATTGTCGTGAATGTCCAGGTTGCTGGTCTGACCGAATTTCCACCAACCGTCGCTGAATTGGAAGGTGAATCCGCCCAGGCTATTGCCGGCTTTTCCCAAGCCGGCAGCGTTTTCGTAGATTTCCTGCCAGTTGCCAACCATGTAATAGGCTTGCGATTGCTGGTCTTCCTCGTTGTCCAGCGCATTGAAGGCATCAGCTCCGAATTCGGTGAACAGGATGGGCTTGTTAAATTCATTCCTGACGCGCTGAAAGGCATCGCCAAAAGAAACGCCCCTATACATGTTGGTCCCGAAAATATCGACGTCTTTGCACTCTTCTACTATGATATCCATGAAAAGCAAATCGCCGTTGCACATAGCTACCGGGTGCGATTTGTCAATGCTCTTCATCAGCACCGACGCTTCGTTGAATAGTTTGTACATATATCGAGCGCGAAGCGTAGATTTTCTATCCTCAACCGGAATGTCTTCGGTCTCGGCGCCCTCCCAGAAAAGACCGTAGTTGTTTTCGTTTCCGAGCAAATACATCAACAAGCCGGGGGTGTCTTTGTATTCTTCAGCCAATATCTTTACTTCTGAAAGCAATAATTCGCGCACACGGGGGTCGGAATATTCCGTATTGGCAACCCAGGCGCCTCCCAGGGTCAGGCCGTAACGCCCGAATGAGTGGTTGAGCATGGTGTAGATGCCGTATTTCTCATAGATGTACCGAATCCACCTGGCCGGAATACCGGTGTATTGCCGAATGACGTTTACTCCCATGTTTTTTAGCAGCGACATTTCGGCGTCCAACGCCGATTTGATGATGTCGTCCGGCTGTGTCCACAAACTGTACGAGTAGTTGGTACCGACCGGGAAGTAGTCCCAGTTCATACCGTTGATGAAAAAATCGTTGCCGTTAACCACCAGTTTCATGCCGGCCTGATCGTTTACTACGGCGACCTTGCCGGACTGAGCGTAGGCAAATGAGGCGAGAAATAACAGCAGAAGGGTAGGCGTAATGTTTTTCATAATTGATATTGTTTGTATTGAAAAGGGGGTTAATGGTCTGTTGGAGCGAACAAAAGGACTATAATTTTGGGGCGATACTATTTGCTAATTTTAAACAGAATATAGTAACGATATTTTTGTTTTTAGTCAGCTATAATTCCGTTTGATGGTAATTTTGTCGATGTTGTTTCTGAAACGCATTTGTGTTGTCAAACAAAAATAATATATAAACTACGTGTAAAAAGAATAAAATACCTCAACAATTATTTCATCATTGCAATAATAAACTACTACAAGCTTGATTTTTTTTTCATCTAAATAATTGATATTTAATTACCTTTATTTTTTTTAAACCTATACAAGCGGTTTTCAACAGGCTTATGAAGTACTTTTTTACTTTGATTGTCATTGCTTTATCATGGGGGCTGTGCCCGGCATTCAGCGGGAAATATCCCATCCTGAATTTCACGCCGGCGGACTACAGGGCGGGCATCCAGAATATTGATTTTGCCCAAAACAGGGATATGGATCTTTTTGTCGCTAATAATTTGGGGGTGCTTTCTTTTAATGGGAATAAGTGGAACGCGTATCCTTTAAAACCCGGTAAAAAAATAAGATCGCTGGCCTTTGATGAAGATACTAATCGCTTGTACATAGGTGCGCAGGGCGATTTTGGATATATTGACGAGGACTGGAATTATGTTTCTTTGATCGAAAAAATTCCCCCGGCAAACAGGGATTTTGACGAGGTATGGGATGTGTATCTCCTGAATTCCAAGGTTTATTTCTGCACTTTTCAGGGGATTTATATCTATGATAATGAATCTGTTGTGGTTGCTGAAAGCAAAAGCCTGCTCAATCGCTCGTTTCTGGCCAATGGCAAGCTTTTTACCCAAACCCCAAACGGGACATTACTGGAGGTGAAAGGGGAGGGGATAGTGCCGGCTTTCCCACAAAATCTGAACAACCGGATTATCGCGGGCGTGATTCCGTACGAAGAGGGGTATCTGATATTTTATAACTCCGGCGAAATCGAGTTTACAAGCGCGTTTGGAGTTGCACCTAAATACGGCGCCCTGGTGAAAGCCCTGCAGGGAAAGTACGTAAATCATGTATTGCAACTCTCCGATACGCGCCTGGCTATCGCTACCCAAACGGCAGGGTTGTTTTTATTTGACCTTCATTCCCAGTCTGTTGAGAATATTACTATGCGGGAAGGCTTGCTGTCTAACGCCTGCCTGCGCGCTTTTCAGGATTATGCCGGGCACCTCTGGGTCGGCATGCAAAACGGAATCGCCCTGGTCGATATCAATTCCCCGATGCGCTTTATTAGCCAAAATATCGATCTGCAAGGTAGCGGCTACGAGGCCTTCGACGCACAGGAGGGCACGTATTACACCACTTCCAACGGCATTTATTTTTTGAAGAAAAATACCGCTAAAAGTGTGTTTCTCAGCGGCACCGAAGGCCCCGCCTACGGTATGCAAAAGATTGCCGGAAAACTCTATGCCGGCCATCATACGGGGCTTTTCCTGCTGGCAAACGGCAGCGCAAAACGCATCGCCGTAACCGATGGACTATGGCAGGTAAAACAACTGATATCAAACCCGGAATACGCAATCGGAGGCACTTATTCGGGGTTGTACCTCTTCAGGCTGAATGATAAGATGGACTTGCAGCCTGTGCAGAAAATTGAGGGTTTTAACGAGTCGAGCCGCTTTTTTGAGGAAGACCGAAAGGGTAGGGTATGGGTAGGACAATTTTACAAAGGCCTGTATCAGTTGAGCTTATCAACAGATCTGCGCAAAGCAAAGGTATTAAAGGTATCGATAGAACAGGAACCGCCGCTTAACGAGCAACTCATCCTGAGCCGCATCGACAACGAACTTTATCTGGCTACCAGAGCAGGTATTTTCAAAATTGACCAGTCTACCGACCGGGTTACGGAGGCCCCGCTTTTTACTAAAAATATAGGACGACAGATCGTTTATTTGCTCACGCAGGATAATCAGAAGAATATTCACGTCTATGCAGAAAACCTGGTAGGCTTTTACAAACAAATAAGCGCCAACAATTACACTTTTGTGCCCTCTTCTCTGTACCAACAACGCTATGCATTCAATAACGACCTGCTGAATGTTTCGGTGAATACCAAAGCGGGGGTGCTCTTTAATGCCAACGAGGGATTTATTCACTACCAACCGGAACGGGAAACCCGGGTGGGCATCGAACGGCCGCTTCTCATCAGCAGGGTCTTTAGCGTAGCGGAAGATCAGGTGCTGTTTGCCAGAAAACCTTTTGCCGACAAAACGGCGAGCCAGGAGAAAATCAAAGTATCCCAGCAGGCAAGGGTGCTACAATTCAATGTGGAATCGTTTCAATTTAATGAGGCCGGCAGCCCGCAGTTTCGGTATTTTTTGGATGGCTTCGACGATGAATACGGGGAGTGGACAAGCACGGCAACCAAGGAGTATACCAATCTGCGGGAGGGTGATTATGTGTTTTATGTGCAAACGCGAAACTACCTGGGCGAAATTGTGACAAGCCAGCCTCTGGCCCTGCGCGTTTTTCCGCCGTTTTACAGAAGCCTTTGGGCAAAAATAATATACGTGATGCTGGGCATTTTCGCGCTGTTTATGGTATCGATGCGCCAAAAACACCGCTACAGCCGCAAAGCAAAAGAAGCGGAAGAAATCAGACAGGAGGAACTGGCCAAAAAACAACAGGAATTGATAGAGATAGAACACCAGAAAAAGCAGGTCCTGCTGCAAATGGAAGAGGAAAAAATGAAAAGCGAATTGCGACACCTCAATAACCTGCTGGCCGCCTCAACCATGAACCTGGTGGTGAAAAACGATTATATCGAAACGATCAAGGGAAAATTAAAAGAGGTCAATAGAAAAGGAAGCAACCGCGAGACGAGCCAGGCCCTGGAGCTGATTGTCAAGGAAATCGATACCACGCTGCGGTTGCAGGAAGACTGGGAGCAGTTTGAATACCATTTCGACCAGGTACACGGAGATTTTTTGTCCCGCCTGAGAGACGAATTCGCCGACCTGTCGCCCAACGAACAGAAACTCTGCGCCTTCCTGCGGCTAAACCTGAATACCAAGGACATCGCCAACCTCATGGGTATTTCCCAGCGCGGCGTGGAGGTGGCCCGCTACAGGCTCCGCAAAAAACTCGGATTGGACGGCGGCCAGAATTTGTCGAAGTTTATTCTGGATTATTGAGGCGTTTTTTTCATCACCTGCCTTTCACGCTCAGCAACTCCTCCCACCTCGTCGTATAACGCGGCGAGCGCCACTCCGTTTTCAGCTTAAAATCGGGCGTACTGCCGCAGGCGGCGAAATACACCGTGCCGCGGCCCAGCCGCTGGTTGATCTGGTCGAGCGTTTTCATCAGCCCGGCAGCGCGCAGGGACTGGTTTTCCGGCACAAAAAGATTCGTCTGCAGCCGGTCGGCGGGGCGGAGCTCCCCGGCCAGAATGCCGGCCTTTTTGTAGTTGGTGCCGGCCTCGTACAGGCTTTTTACCATCGCCACGCTCCAGTGGATGAGCTCGTTGGTATTCGAGGTAGCGATGGGCAGCTCCACCATCCGGGAAAAACAACTCAATCCGTCGGGGCGCCGGTTTTTGAAGCGGTTGGCCCACAGAAACACCGTGATCACCGCCGCCGTCTGCCCATAGCGGCGCAGCTTTTCGCCCAGCCGGGTGGCGTAGACGGCGATGGCCTCGGTGAGGGGATCGAGTTCGTATACGTCTTTGGCAAAAGAGCGGGAAACCATCACATTTTTGCGCTCGACAACCGGCGGTTCCAGTCCGTAGCAGGGAAAACCCTTGACTTCCTTGAGCAGTCGCAGTCCCACCACGCCAAACTCCTGGCGCATCCACGATTCGCTCAGCGCGGCCAGTTGCGCCACCGTATGAACGCCGACGGCAGAGAGCCGCCGCTTGTAGGCGCCGCCCACGCCCCAAAGCTCGTCGATGTCGAGTTCCTGCAAAATAGGGTGGGGGGGCTGGAGGTAAAATACCCCCTCTTCCGTTCTTTTCTTGGCGATGTGGTTGGCTAGCTTGGCCAGCGTTTTTGTGGGCGCCAGTCCGATTGAAACCGGAATGCCCGTCCATTTCAGCACCTTGCGGCGCAGCTCGCGGGCGTAGTGGGCGAGACTGTCTTCGGTTTGCCCGTAGAAGTGCAATTCCAGGAAAGCCTCGTCGATAGAGTAGACCTCCACATCGGCACAGTGGTCTTGCAGTATACTCATCACCCGCTCCGACATATCGCCGTACAGCGCGTAATTGCTCGAAAACACCGCCACATCGCCCTTGCTGATCAGCTCGCGCAATTTAAACAGCGGTTCGCCCATGGGTATGCCCAGCGCTTTGGCTTCGTTGCTGCGGGCCACCACACAGCCGTCGTTGTTGGAGAGCACCACCACGGGCCTGGAGGCCAGCTTGGGATTAAACACCCGCTCGCAACTGGCGTAAAAATTGTTGCAATCTACAAGGGCAAACAGATTCATAACTCATAGGGTTTGTGTACCACGTAAGTCACCACGCCCCAGATCACCACCTCCATACCTTCCAGCAGTTCGATCACCCCGAAGGCGGGATTTTCCGGTTTCAGATACCAGCGCCCGGCCACCTTAATCAGTCGTTTCACCGTAAACCCCTCATCGAGATAAGCGATCACCACATCGCCGGGTTTGTAGTCCAGCGAGCGGTCCACGACCAGAATATCGCCGTCGTAGATACCGGCGCCCGTCATCGAGTCGCCCTCCACCTCCACAAAAAACGTAGCGGCGCGGTTGCGGATACAGTACTCGTTGAGGTCCAGCCGTTTTTGCAGGTAATCGTCAGCCGGCGAAGGGAAGCTGGCGGCGACGGAAGCATAAAAGGGCAGTTGCAGCGATAGCCGGGTAATAGGAATGACGGGCACCAGGGCGCCTTTCCCTTCAGTTTTGCTCATAGTAATCGAATTGATTTCCTTGCGGAAACATTTACGGGAGCAAATTAAAATAAATTGTTTTAAAATTTGGTGTTTTTTTTGCGGGATGTTAGTGTAGGGGAGTGGCGTTTTTTTTATCGCAGCGTCAAGATGCTGGCGTATAGGGAACCGGATACAAAATTTTGGGAGATCAATACTTATGTTTTTATTAACTTTACACGGATAAAAATTAGATTGTTAGTAATAGTTGATATCCCCAATGAATTGGAAAGAAGTAGCTGAAAGAATTTGTAAAGGTCGAACTATTCTTGTACTAGGCACTGATGCTATTCCGCTTTATCACAAAACAGCTAGCGAAATTGTAGATTTACAAAC
>DAINSQ010000039.1:0-32149 GCA_036741235.1 Saprospiraceae bacterium
TCCAGCCCGCATTTGCCTGGGTAGCGTTGCCGAAAATATCGTAGCCGGTAAAATTGAACAAAAGAGAGATGGCCACCACTCACACAAGGAATAATAGAGAAAACAGAAAAATCCACAGCAATAATGTACGCAGGAACGTGGTATAAGAAGTAATAGCCAGCAGCGAAGTTCGGAAGCGCTCCGAGAAAGTTTCGTCAAGGTCTTCTTCAAGCGGCTCGTCGGTGAGCAGATGCGTAGTGCGATAGCCCACTATAGAGTATATCGCTTTCATATAGCGCAGGTTTTCGCGCAGGCGCAGTAGTGAATTTAGCGCCCTTCTGGAGATAATGCGCGTATTGTGCGCCTTTTTGTCTACCTGCAACGCCGAATAGCGCTGCAAAATAGCATAGAACAGGCCGTAGAGCCATCGGAGAAAAAAGCGCACTTTTCGGGTGCGCGCCCGCAGGTATACGATATCGTAGTTCTCGCGGGTTTTCTCAAAGAGGGAAAGCACCACTTCCGGCGACTGGTAAAAAGCAGGTTCAACGATCGCTGTATAATCGCCGTTGGCGCGATCCAGACCGGCCATTATGGCATGATTTTTATTAACCGGGCTGGATAAATTGAGGAGATAGATGTTTTTCTTCAACGCATCCTCCAATGGGTTTACCTCGGGATCGACGGGACAGCCGGCGCAATTATTAACCAAAATGATCTCATAATCGCTGAAATTCCCTTCGAGCAGGGGATAAAGGCGCTTCAGGAAATCGGTGATCCGACCTGCCTGCCAGGTGCCTGGAATAACGCTGACGACTGATAAAAAGGTGTTGAACATGCCTCAAAGATAAAAAAGCAGCCTTTTTTGCCGAAAAAATGGCAATTTCTGCAACTTTTTATAAAAAATGCGTCAAAAATGCAACTTAATCCTGAAAATTGATTGTTAAATTTGTGTGATGCCATCCAAGCCGGTATATGCTGAATAGCTTTCCTTTTTATCCTCAACACGATGCCATGGATTGTGGCGCGACATGCCTGCGCATGGTCGCACGCCATTTTGGCAGATATTATACCCTCGACTACCTCAGGGAACTCACCCATATTGGAAAGCAAGGCGTAACGCTACTCGGTATCAGCGATGCTGCAGAACACATCGGCCTGCAAACCCTGGCGGTAAAAACGACTTACGAACGCCTCTCCACCGATATTCCGCTCCCTTGTATTGTCCACTGGCGTCAAAACCACTTTGTAGTGGTGTATAAGGCCAATAAAAACTATGTCTGGATTGCCGACCCCGCTTCTGGCACCTACAAGCTTACCCGTCAGGAATTCCTCGACAATTGGGTTAGCGACTCGGAGGAGGGCGAAGCAATGGGGGTATTATTGTTGTTGGAGACAACCCCCGCGTTTTTTGAGCGCGACGATCAGGCTATTAGCAAAGCAGGTTGGTGGTATGTGTACGCTTATGTGAAAAAACATACCGCCCTGATAGGTCAGTTAGCCTTGGGACTGCTTATCGGCAGTATTCTCCAGCTTGTTTTTCCATTCCTGGTCAAATCAGTAATTGACGTAGGCATCGGTACCGCCGATGTTGGTTTCATAACGATTGCCATCATTGCTCAAGCCGTACTGATTTTGACGCAGGTGGGAGTTGAATTTTTCAGGAGTCAGATATTGGTGCATATCGGCGTGAGGGTGAATGTAAGCCTGATATCCGATTTTTTGATCAAACTCACGCGCCTTCCGCTGCGCTTTTTTGATTCAAAAGTTACAGGAGATTTACTCCAGCGCATTGCCGATCATGAGCGCATACAGCGTTTTCTGACGTCTACGACCCTGGTTTCCGTGTTTTCGCTGGTCAACTTTGCGGCTTTTTCGCTGCTGCTGTTTTTCTGGCACTCTGCAGTTGCCTCCGTGTTTTTAGCAGGCACGCTGTTGTATTTGGTCTTTTTATATGTACTTCAGAACAGACGTCGTGAATTCGATTACCGGCGTTTCGATCAATCGGCAGAGCACCAAAGTCATCTCATCGAATTGATTGAAGGCATGCAGGAAATCAAACTCCACAATGCAGAAAAACAAAAGCGCTGGAGTTGGGAACGCGTGCAGGCCCGCCTGTTCCGTACGGCTATCGGATCTATGCGCATCGAGCAAATACAACGTGCGGGCGCTACCGCCATCAACGAAGGTAAAAACCTGATCATTACGTTGATTGTGGCAAGGGCCGTGCTCGACGGAGATATGACCATCGGCATGTTGGTGGCAATTCAATATGTGGTGGGGCAACTTAATACCCCGCTGAACCATGCTATCGAGTTTATAGCCTCGTGGCAGGAAACCAAGATCAGCCTGGAGCGCATGAACGAAATCCACGTTAAGGAAGACGAAGAAAACCTCGAAGAAAAAATTACAATTTTGCCCGAGTTTGGGGATTTGATCTTTGACGAAGTTTCTTTTCACTACCCCGGCCCGCATGTGCGGCCAATTTTGAAAAATATTAACCTGCATATTCCTAAAGGAAAAACCACCGCCATAGTCGGCAGCAGCGGCAGTGGTAAAACGACCATGCTCAAATTATTGCTGGCATTTTACCAGCCGGCGGAAGGCAGCATCAGGGTTGGGGACGTCAACCTCAAAAACCTGAATATGAAGTTGTGGCGCAGCAAATGCGGAGTAGTGATGCAGGATGGCTACATTTTTAATGATACAATTGCTAAAAATATAGCGCTAGGCGATGAAATAGTCGATAAAGTCAGGTTGCTCAAAGCGGTGAAAGTTGCCAATATTCAATCGTTTATTGAATCTCTTCCCCTGGGCTACAACACTAAAATCGGCTCAGAAGGACTAGGTCTAAGCCAGGGACAGCGCCAGCGCCTGCTCATCGCCAGGGCCGTCTATAAAAATCCAGAGTATATTTTCTTTGACGAGGCAACTACCGCTCTCGATGCCTACAATGAAATGGTAATCATGGAAAACCTGGAGGAGTTTTTCCGTCAGAAAACGGTGATTGTCGTAGCCCATCGACTCAGTACGGTTATGAACGCTGATAATATCGTGGTATTAGACGGGGGCGAGATTGTTGAACAGGGCACGCACGAAGAGCTTACCTATATCAGAGGCGCTTACTACCATCTGGTACGCAATCAGTTGGAACTCGGCGCATAATAACCCCGCAAATATGCAACCCGAAAAAGATATCGAGATCAGGAGCGAAGAGGTGCAGGAAATTTTGGGAACTCCGCCTTCCTGGATTGTGCGTTGGGGAACTACCCTGGCGCTTGCAACGCTTGTCATTCTTGGATGGATCGGCTTTCTGATACAATATCCGGATAGTACGGAGGCCAAAATCCGCGTGTCTTCTACCGACCCGCCCCGCAAGATTCTCGCAGACCGCTCGGCTTTTATCAGCGAATTGAGAGCTATAAATGAAGATACTGTCGAAGCTTCAGAGTTGCTTATTGTTTTCGAAAATCAAGCTAACTATTCTGATATACTCACGCTTGAAGACCACATGCTGCACGTGAAGGATATTAGCGTACCCGCTATCATGGCCTTTCGCCCGCCGCCCAATCTTATTCTCGGCGAATTACAAGACGCCTACTACGCCTTCCTGGAAAAACAGGAGGCCTATACATCAGGCAGGTCGGGGCGATTTGACAATCTGACTACCTCACAACTGCGCGACCAACTCCAGAAAGAACTTTCAACGCTGGAGTGGGAGAAAAAACGCAAGGAAAGCCTGGAAAAACAGCTCGAATTGGTCAAAAAACGCTATGTGCGCGAACAAAACCTGCTTAGCGAAAACCTGTCTTCAATCGACAAGGTAAACAAACTTGAAGAGGAGGTGCTCACCAATGAACGCATGGTGCAAGGATCTGAGTCGAATATCAAAACCAAACAAATTGAAATTCAACTCATCAGACGGCAGATCAGCAGTTTTCGCCGCGGCGCCAACGACGACCTAGATGTGGCTGGCCGCGAATTGATGGAAAGTTTCGGCAATTTGCGCAACCGCCTCGAAGAATGGATCAAACAGTATCTGGTAAGAGCCCCGGTAGACGGCGTCGTCGTGCTGTCTAACGACGCCATTACTGATAAACAATACGTGTCAACCAATATGGAGCTGCTGACGATTATTCCCGTGAAACGCAAGGAAATTGTAGGCAAAGGCGAGGTGGAACTGGTGGGCTCAGGTAAGGTGAAGGTGGGCAATGAGGTGATCGTGAAATTCGACAGCTATCCTTACGAAGAATTCGGCGTAGTAAAAGGGGAGGTGTCTAAAAAAAGTAAACTGGCAGCTGACGGATTTATCGGCATAGAGGTTACATTTCCAGAGGGCATGCTCACCAGCACAGGTCGCGTATTGGAGTCGGGCCAAAACGCAATGACGGGCAAAGCCCAGATTATCACCGAACGCAAGCGACTAATTGAGTGGCTGTTTGAAAAGGTGAGAGGTACTTTCAGATAGGTTGTTTGCGGCTGTGCAACCTTGATCGTAAATAAAGTCGCACAGCCGCCTCGAATAATTACCTAAAGGTGAATCACCTCGTCATAAGCTGCCGCCGCCGCTTCCATGATCGCTTCGCTCATGGTGGGGTGGGGGTGCACCGATTTGACGATCTCGTGGCCCGTTGTTTCCAGTTTGCGGGCTACCACCACTTCGGCAATCATTTCCGTTACATTGGCGCCGATCATGTGAGCGCCCAGGAATTCCCCGTATTTTGCATCAAAAATGACTTTGACAAACCCCGACTTGGCTCCCGCCGCACTAGCTTTCCCTGAAGCGCTGAAAGGGAATTTGCCCACTTTGACCTCGTAGCCGGCCGCTTTGGCCGACTGCTCGGTATATCCTACAGAAGCAATTTCGGGGCTGCAATAGGTGCAAGAAGGAATATTATTGTAGTCGATAGGCTCCGGGTGGTGGCCGGCAATTTTTTCTACACAAATGATACCCTCGGCGCTGGCTACGTGCGCCAATGCCGGGCCGGGAACAATGTCGCCGATGGCGTAAATTCCGGGTACATTGGTGCGGTAAAATTCATCCACCAGCACCATTCCGCGGTCAGTGGCAATTCCGAGTTCTTCCAGGCCTATATTTTCGGTGTTGGGGCTTACGCCGGCGGCTGACAGCACGATGTCGCAGTTGATCTCCTCAATCTGGCCGGTTTTGCGGTATTTGACGCTTACTTTGCAACCCTAGCCTTTGGTATCAACTGCCTCCACGCTGGTATTGCCTAATACCCGTATGCCATTTTTTTGATATATCTTGCCTAATTCCTTTGAAATATCGGCATCCTCGCGGGGAACAAGCCCTTGTTCCAAAAACTCCACAATCGTTACCTCGGTGCCGATAGTGCTGTAAAAGTATGCGAATTCAACTCCGATAGCGCCTGCGCCAATGACCACCATCTGCTTGGGTTGTTTGGCAAGGCTCATCGCCTTGCGGTAGTCGATGACTTTTTCGCCGTCAATAGGCACATTGGGTAGCGCTTTGGCTCTGCCGCCTGTGGCCAAAATGATATGCGGAGCGCTGTACTCAGTCGTCTTACCGCTTTCATCCGTTACGGCTATCGTTTTATTACGCGTGAGCTTACCGCTGCCGTTAATGACCGTGATCTTGTTTTTCCTGAAAAGGAAATTGATTCCCTTGCTCATTCCATCGGCAACATCGCGGCTGCGCTTGATCATACCGCTGAAATCAGCTTCTGCTTTGCCTATTTTGATACCGTATTCCTGCGCGTGGTTAATATATTCGAATACCTGCGCGCTCTTCAACAGGGCTTTTGTGGGAATGCAACCCCAGTTGAGGCAAATCCCCCCTAGCGATTCCCGTTCTACAACAGCTACTTTCATCCCCAACTGGGCTGCTCTGATTGCAGCCACATAACCTCCGGGGCCACTACCTATGACGATAAGATCAAAGTTCATAAAAGTGCTTTTTAGTTTGGCCGCAAAGATAGTAATCGGCTACCAAACTGCGTAAAATAAAAAAACCCCGCTGCAACAATGCAGCGGAGCTTACCTAACTTACTGATACTAATATATCTTGGCCGGCTGCCGCCGGTACTTTGTGCAATTCACAGCCGTAAAAGTAGGCATATTCCCCTTTTCCGGCAACTAATTTGTATAAAAATTTACAGAACTTTCGACGAGAGTAAAATGTAATTCATTTGTTTAATGTATTGATAAACATAAATTTACACATGATATTATTTTTTTTAAAAAGACCTGTTTCCCTTGATTCGCTTGGCTTTCGCGCTGATAGCGGCGAAATTGCATTGTTGAAGAAAAATAAATCGAAATATAAGCGATCAGTTGTTAAGATTAAAAGCCCCCCCTGGCTATAGGGCCTCGCCGATGCGCCCATCAAAAAGCTTGTCGAGATGTTGCCGGAGTAGTAATTGGGGCGACTGCTCGAGGTTATTGTATTTTAACTTGAAAACAGTATCTTTCAGCTCCTGACGGCTAACGACTCTTCTGGGAGAGAGTTTGCGGAATACATCCTGCCTGTGTATTTTTTCAGGAGTCTGAAGGGATTCAGGATTAAAAACTACAAGATAGAGGTGTTCTTTGCCATCAACAGTTATCCAACGCTGCAGACCTTCTTCGCCTTGAAAATAAAGTTGAGCGCACAGGCCGCTGATGGCAAGTTCTACGCCGAAGCATACGTCGCCGGGTATCAGACCTTGAATACCGGTTTCGTTATTAGGCAGGGCGACCGGCGTTTTTACATATGCCTCTCTGATCTGGCGATTGGCAAGCAGTTCATTGTAGTAGCTATCGCGATACCAAACGGCCTGTCCATTGTATTTCCAGCCTTTTTCGGAAATGACCTCGAGGTAAAATTGCACTAGCGGCTCTACATTTGCGCCGTAAATCCCCAGATGACAGTAATTATACTGGGGGAACATCCGGCCGAGTAAATCGAGCTGAAAACTTTTGAGTTGATTTTCCCAATCTTTGAGGAGTTGCTGGACGGCCGGGTTAAATTTTTCCAGCCCAAGTCTGGCAAGGCACAAACTCGATTCTACGGTTTCAATATCTTGCTGAAGGGCGTTCATTTTTTTTTGCAGATCGTACAACGCATTGAGTTTTCGCACCAATTGTTCCTGCTGCCAGAATGCATTTTGCATCACTTGCTGTTGTCGTTCCAGCAGCGCTATTTCGTTGGTGAGATAAACGTAGCAATGTCCTTCTGATAGCGAATGTATTTTTCGGCGCAGGAACCCCGCATATTCGGCATAGCTGTCTTTCTCGAGTTCTGCTATGAGCAATTCGAGTCCTTCGGGGTCTGCATAAGCGTTAACATGTAGCGTGCCGCTTTCTATCGCCATATTGACGATGATGCGCTCTTCAGCGTCTTGCGCATTAAGGGCTTTGGCCAGTGGTATGAGCAATTGCTGCCTGATGGTGCGCTGGAGTTGGCGAGCTCCATATTGCGGGGCATAACCGGCAATAGCAAGGTGCTCGTAAACCTCATCGGCGATATGCAGATCGAGGCTGCGGAAGCGGATGCCTTCCCGTTGCAATACGCCCTCAATTTCCCGGTTGACGATAGCGCGCATCAACTCGCTGTCGAGCGGAGAAAAAACGAGTATCTGGTCGATGCGATTGTACATTTCAGGCCGGAAAAAACGCTGGGCTTCTCTGATAAAGGTTTCCCTCAAATCGTCAGGATGATGCCCTGGGTGTTGAATATTTATAGGATTATGGCGCATTTTGTCGGCGCCTATATTGGACGTCAGAATAATTACACAGCTGCAGAAATTGATAATATTGCCCCGGCTATCGGTCAGGCGCCCTTCACTGAGCATTTGCAGCAACAGATCGAAAAACGAGGCGTCGGCTTTTTCAATTTCGTCAAATAATATCACGCTGAACGGCGACTTGCGAATGGCGGCGGTAAGTAGCCCATCTTCCTGAGCGTTGATTCCTAAAAGCCGCGCTACGCTTAAAAAGTCGGCATATTCGCTCATGTCGAAGCGTTGCATACGCCGGCGATCGCCAAACATAAATTCGGCGATCAATTTGGCCATCTCTGTTTTGCCCACGCCAGTAGGCCCTACAAATAAAAGCGAGGCAATAGGCTGCCCTGACTTTGTAAGCGCCGTTTTGATGGAGGCCATCAGGTTGATGACCCTGTCAATGGCGTCGGATTGACCAAAAAGATTGCCTTTAAAGAAAGCTTCGATATGTTGCAAGCGCAGCTCAATGTCGGGATCGACCATAAACAGAGGCAGGCCGCTTTCTTCGCAAAAAGCCCGGATAATATCGGTACGGGTGATAAGTCCGGAATCGCTGATGCTGCGCAGCTGCCCCGATAACAGGCGCTCCATGAACCGGATAGGCTTTCCCGGCAGGCCCGAATAAGGGTTAAAGCGGCTGGTGAGCCGAATGAGTTCTTTGATGCCGTCTTCCTGCACCTTCACGCCTACCTGCGCTGCGTTGTGCTGCACTTTTTGATAGATGATTGATTCCAAAGCCTGGCCTTGAGGCTGGACGATGCGGATCATTCTGAACAGGGAGACGAACTGCGGGCTTTGCAATTCGATACGCGCCAGTTCGTCTTCCGTGCATTCGGCAATAAGGGTAATTTCGCCCCTGCTGATA
Organism: Saprospiraceae bacterium; assembly: GCA_036741235.1. Lineage (GTDB taxonomy): Bacteria > Bacteroidota > Bacteroidia > Chitinophagales > Saprospiraceae > JABWBR01. The sequence goes on from DAINSQ010000039.1 coordinate 8,587, forward strand.
TAGCCCTGAAGGTATTCGGCGACGCTGAGCGCGTTGCCTACGGAACGGCCCACTTCAAACAAGTCGGATAAATTGCGCACAAACAGCCAGTCGCCCAACTCACTTAGTTCTTTACACAGGTATGCAATGTTATCTTGCCAATCGGTGTCTCCGGCCAGCTCTTTGATCAGTACGGAGGCTGTTGTTTCCCATATTTTGCGTTTAAAACCCGACAATCCGAGTTGGCGTGCCGCTTCCCAAACCAGCGTGGTTTTACCCACGCCGGAGGGGCCCACCAGCAGGATATTGTTGTTAAATTGGTCCTTGAAAGCCTGGAGCAGATCGTCGAGTTCCTTATTCAGCCCATATAGCTGCCTTTCGCCGGCTTGCAGTAATTGCGCAATTTGGGGCAGCCATTCGCGAGTGGGAGCTTCCAGAAATCGGTCTATTTCTATTTGTGAAGGCACTTGAAGTTGCAGGGGTTCCGTCAGCAATTCAACAAAATCGAACCAGATTGATGAAACGATTTTCTGAACGGCAGCAAGTTTCTTCTGCCTGTTAAATGACATTCGGATGGTTTCCTGCAAGCGCCCCGGCAATTCGCCGGCTTCGGCGGCATAAGCTTCCGCACCCAATGCCGGCACAATACCCCAGTAACCGTTGTTTTGCTGGTTGAAGAAATAGTCAAAAGTCAACTCAAAAGCCGGAAAACTGATACCGTCGGCAGCGGCGGGGAAAGATACGCTGAGGTCGCCTTTAATAAAATCGCCGGTTGTAAGCTCTTGAAGCAACAGTTCGAATTGGCCTTTGTGCAGTACTTCTCGCTGTAATTCGGCGGCGTATCTTTTGGAAAGTACGGTCATAGGCTCGCCAATACTCATCACCTCCTTGTCTTTTAGGGGTATGGTTAGTTTGGCTCCAGTGTTGAAGTGAAGCCTGAAGGCCCGAAATGGAAGCTGAATGGTATGCGCCATGCTAGCCCTGCTTCAAATTGGGGCTAAAATACACAGTATAAGCCATTGAAAAGTTATTTAATCAAAATAAACTATCGCGCAAATCTTCAAAATCTTTGCAACAGTTGCTGATAAATATGCTCGCAAAGCGCTGGCACGGGCAAAGTGGCGGGAACAGTGAGTTGCGCCTGTCGATAATAGGGGAGGCGTTCCTGCATTTTTCGGTTTATGTATTGCGGGAGGGTATCAGCTGAAAGCGCTTGGAGCAGCGGTCGTTTTGTCATTTCAGGCAGCAGCCTGTCTGCCAGAATAGAGGTAGGCACATCCAAAAAAATGGTCAAGCCGTGGAGATTCATCCATTTCATGTTGTCGAAAAAACAGGGAGTTCCACCGCCGCATGCAAATACGGCCTGTTGCATTGACGCAGTTTGTAGCAAAACGTCGCGTTCGCGTTCGCGAAATGCAGGTTCGCCAAAGCGCTCGAATTGTTCACTGATAGTAAGGCTGTGCAGGTCGACAAGTACCTCGTCCAGGTCAACAAACGGATACGATAACAGCCTTGCGAGGCCGGCGCCAACTTGCGTTTTACCGCTTCCCATAAAACCGGTGAGGTAAACTCGCATGCTAAAGGTTATGTTCTATTAATGGAATGCAACATCTTCGCCTTTTGTTTGGTTTTTTCTATTACGGTAAAAAGGTATACTTTTGTGCAGTCAACGTATAATACCATGAAATCGCATGTAGTGTTTTGTGGATTGATCCTGCTTGTAGCAGCTTGCAATCAATCGGTCAACGAAAAATCATTTGAATCGATTTCTACGGAGGGACAGCCCTCCAATGCCGATATCATAAGGAACCCGGTGTCGGCCACAGCGCCGCTCGACACGGTAAATGTCGCAAAAATCCGGTTTGATTCAACTACCTATCATTTTGGAGAAGTGTATGAGGGCGACGTGGTGCAATACCGCTTTGAATTTACCAATACAGGTAAAGTGCCCTTGGTAATCAGCGATGCGCGTTCTACCTGCGGTTGTACGGTGCCTGAATGGCCGAAGTCGCCTATCGCCCCCGGGCAAAAAGAAGCGATAGCTGTTCGATTTGATACGAAGGGGAAATCAGGACGTCAAAGCAAACCTGTTACTATTACGGCCAATACTTACCCAAGCACTACACAATTGTACCTGACGGGTATGGTCAGCGCCGCTGCGCAGTAATCTTTTTAATAATTCACTGATAAACAAATAAATATGTTTTTTGAATCACTTCTTTTGCAATCTGCCGGTAATGCCGGTACAATCAACCTGATATTTTTCGGCGCGATGATCCTGATTTTCTGGCTGTTTCTTATTCGTCCGCAAGCGCGCAAACAACGCGAGCAACGCAACTTCATGGAAAGCCTGCAAAAAGGAGAGGAGATCGTTACCTCCAGCGGTATTATCGGCCGTATCAATAAAATTGATGGGGAGATTATTACCCTCGAAGTAGCCAACAAGGTGTTTATTCGTATAACTAAAAACGCTGTTTCAAAAGAAATGACGGATGCACTTTATGGCGCTGACAAGAGTAAAAAAGTTGCTACGCCTGCCTCAAATACTGAAGAGACCACAGATTAAGCTGTCGGAAGATCGCGCAATCCTGCTGGTTTGTATAGGTATTGCCCTGGCGTTTTGGCTGTTGGTCAAACTCTCTCAAACCTATAAGGTGATCAGGGAGGTTGACCTATCTCTTCGCGTGCCCAATGGAAAAGCCCTTGCAGCGCCCGCACCGGCAGCGCTGAAAGTGGAATTGGAAGGCTCCGGATGGCAGTTGATGTTCGAATACTTGATGAATGCCAGACACAATCTGGTGTATGAAATCAAAAATCAACGCGAAACAGCGATCAGCCGGATCAGGTTGGAAGAGGATATTCAGCGCAAACTGGCTTCTGACGGCTTGAAGGTGCTGGATATTAATATTGACAACATATCGCTGCAACTCGAAGATAAAGTTACAAAAAAAGTGCCGGTGGCCCTGTTGTCCCGCCTTACTTTTGCGCCTGAACACGAGTTGCAGCGCGAGGTATTGCTCAGCCCCGATAGCGTTACCGTGAGCGGCCCCGCCTCTCAACTCCAACTGCTGTTTTCGTGGCCTACCGACTCGCTGGTGCTCTATCAACTTAACGACCGGATACAGCGCGCCATCGCGCTCAGAAAACCTCCGGCGGGCATTGAATTGAGCCATCATGAGGTGTTAGCCGATATTGCAGTAGAGCAATTTACCGAAAAATGGCTGTTTGTCCCCCTTACGGTCGCACACCTGTCGGACAGCTTGAAGTTTTTTCCCGACAAGGTTAAACTTACCTGCGTGGTGGGATTGAGCCGATACAACGATCTTCAACCCGGCGATTTTACCCTTTTAGCGGATTTACACGACTTTTCTCCCGCAAAAGGCTCAAATACGGCGCCGATTGTGCTGGCCCGGCAGCCATACTACGTCCGCAATGTTTATTATACCCCGCAATCGGTAGAATTTTATATCCTCAAGTAATTTTGTTACCTTGTACCTGTAAAACCGGCAATTTTGATCACCCAAAAAAGCGTACAGGAGATACTGGATACCGCCCGAGTGGAAGAAGTCATCCAGGATTTTGTCACCCTGCGCAGGCGAGGCGTTAACCTTATTGGCAATTGCCCCTTTCACCACGAGAAAACGCCTTCTTTTATCGTTTCCCCTGCTAAAAATATCTATAAGTGTTTCGGATGCGGCCGTGCAGGCAACGCCGTTCAGTTTCTGATGGACCACGAGCACTTTACCTTTCCCGAAGCGCTGCGCTATCTGGCCAAAAAATACGGACTGGAAGTGGAGGAAGTGGTTCCTTCAGCAGAGCAACAGGAGGAGCAGCAGTACCACGACAGCCTGTTTATCGTCAATCAATATGCGCAACAATACTTTCAGGATCAGCTCTTTAACACGCCTACTGGAAAAAGCGTAGGCCTTGGGTATTTTAAAGAACGAGGATTTCTCGAAGATACGGTGCGCAAATTCGGCTTGGGTTTTGCCCCCGATCAAAAAGACGCCTTCACCGCCAAAGCGGTCAGCGAAGGTTATAACATCGAATTACTGCGCAAACTTGGCCTGACGACTCAGTTTGACCGCGATTTTTTCCGCAACAGGGTAATGTTTACCATCCACAACCTGTCGGGAAAACCGGTTGCCTTCGCCGGTCGCATTATGGTCAAAGACGCTAAAGCGCCTAAGTATATCAACTCTCCAGAAACCGATATTTATTCGAAAAGCAAGGTGCTTTACGGCGCCTTTTTTGCCAAACAAGCTATCCGCAAGGCCGATGAATGTATCCTGGTAGAAGGTTATACCGACGTCATCTCCTTGCACCAGTCCGGCATTGAAAATGTGGTAGCATCCTCGGGTACCTCGCTGACCGTTGATCAGATCAGGCTTGTCAAACGCTACACGCCCAATGTAAAAGTACTCTTCGACGGCGATAGCGCCGGTATCAAAGCAGCGCTACGCGGCATTGATATGCTGCTGGAGCAGGATGTTAACGTACGTGTTGTGCTGCTGCCCGACGGCGAAGACCCCGATTCCTATCTGCGAAAGGTGGGCATAACGGCCTTCCAAACCTACCTCGAACAAGCCTCTAAAGATTTTATACTGTTCAAAGCCGACCTGCTGCTCAAGGAAGCCGGCAATGAACCTATTAAACGCACGGAACTGCTCAAGGATATTATCGAAAGTATTAGTAAAATCCCTGATCCGCTCAAGCGAGCAATGTATGTAAAGGAATGCGCCCGTTTGTTTGAGGTTGACGAATCCATTTTGGTGCAGGAATCTAATAAATTGCTCACTAAAACAATGATCCAGCGCCGCCAGCAACAGGAGGCTCAACGACCTGACGAAGCGCCGCCCACCGATTTAACACCCCCGCCGGCGCCTTCCAGGCCCGGCGTAGGCCACGAGTTCAGGGAAATTGACCTGGTCCGAGTGCTTGTTAATTATGGCGGAGAATGGTACGACGCCGAAGAAAAAATTACAGTAGCAGCTTTTATTCTTCAAAATATAGAGGACGTGATGGACGAATTCGACCACGCGCTTTATCGCCGCGTGGCCGAAGTATGCCTGGAAATGCTGGCTGCCAGGCAGCCCGTGCAGCAATCGTATTTCCTGCACCACCCTGATGAAGAGATCCGAAAACTGGCTATGAATTTGTCTACGTCGCCCTACGAATACAGCGATAATTGGGCCCAACGCTGGGATATCTATTTGTCGCAGAAAATGCCTGATGACAATTTCGTAAAAGATAGCGAACAGGCGCTTCGTTTGTTCCGTTTCCATAAAATTTTGCGATTGTGCGAAAAAACGCAACGTCAGATCGAGCAACTTCAACAGCAACAAGAGTGGGATCAAGCCATTGCCCACCTCAAGGTAAAATCTCGCCTGGACCAGGTAAAAAAAGAGCTAGCCGCTCAGTTGGGGATTGTAGTAGCTAAGTAGCAGCCATAGCGGCATAAACCAGCAATTTCAATTCCTGCGGGGAAATATTAAAGGCATTTACAAATCCGGTTCGCAGATCAGTGAGCGTGCGAGCGCCGTCGTATAATCTGACGATAACGTTGGGCATTGCTTCGTCCTCTTCGTCGCCCAATTTTGTCACTGTTACGCTGATGGGCAGCGGGTGCTGATGAGACAAATAAAACAGATGCACCCCGGCTTCTCCTTCAAGCATAGCCAAAAGGCCGTAATTTTCAGCAATGAGCGTTTTTTGTTCGTCAATTCTTTGGTATTGGATATCAAGCGACTGCAACAGCGATTCATATTTGTCCATCAAAAATGAAATCTCATTATCACCTAGCCCGGTGATATAGGATCGAAAACGGATAGCAACACGGTCTGCCTGTCCTCTGAAAAAATACGAACCCGTCATTTGGAGGAAAGCTACATCGAGAAAATCACCGATCATAGTAGACTGTAGGCCGTCAAATTGGATGGTACCGTATTGATACTGTTCATGAATAGCTTTGAGGGTCTCCCGCTGAAAAAGCAGCGCTATGAGATGATTGCCGCCGGCGCCCAAGGCGTCTGCTTTCAGCCTCAGCGGCGTACTGTGTTGAACCCCCTTCGTACTTAGAACCCTGTTGTTGATGTGTTCTTCCAATTCTGAAAGCCGGTTTTTGAAATGAAAGTACAGCCAGTCTACCTCCTCCCCGACAGTCAGGATTTGGTCGTGCCGGTGATCTTCCAGGTTTCGAATTTTTACCGCCAGTCGTTGTATTTGTTGCAATAATTTAGTGTAAAAATCTCTTTCATGTTTGAAATCGGGTAGTTGCGGCAGCCAGTTATTATCTACTGCCTTAACAACACCCAACGCGGTGATCCTGGGAATCAGCCTGTCATTATCCAGCGTGATATTCAGTATTATCGGCTGCTCGGTGTTTAGCGTCAGCAATTGTTCGGCGGATAGCGTAGTCAGATCATTTTCGATTTGCCTACGCAAAGCTCTGCCTCCCTGCCTCGGGTCGAATCCTCGCCCCGCCACCCAGTCGAGGGCCGACTGTGATATATTGAGCATGGTAGTTCGCCGTACGAAGCCGTCGCGTCGCAACAATTCCTGGATTTGCATTCGGGCAATGCCTTGAATGTGCTCCAGATTTAATTTATTAAAAATAATAATATCATCGATCCGATTGACAAATTCCGGTCTGAATTCCCTTTCGATGGCCTTGCGATAAATCGAAGCGCTGTCAATGGAAGCACCCAGCGAAATCTGAGCTCCTATTTCGACGGCGCCGAGATTGGAAGTCATCAGTATAATCAGATTGCTAAAATCAATTGTTTGGCCGAGGTTATCGGTAAGACGGGCATCGTCTAGCACTTGCAGTAGCAGGTCGAGTACGTTGGGGTGTGCCTTTTCTATTTCATCGAGTAACAATATACCGAATGGCCTGTACTTGATTTGTCCCGTAAGCAGGCCTTCCGGGTTGTGAAAATCGCCGGTCAGGCGACTTATTGCCGCCGGGTCGCTGTATTCATTCATATCGAATCGCAGCAAAGCGTCTTCGTGGCCAAATAAATACCGGCTCAGCACCTTGGCAGCCTGGGTTTTGCCCACACCGGTAGGCCCCACAAACAGCAGGGTAGTAATCGGCCTGGTGATGTCGTTGAGTTTGGCTTTTGCCAAGTGGATCACGTCAGACAATGCAGCGACGGCCTGAGGTTGCCCCACCAGTTGTCTTTCGAGTGTTCTGCTTAATTCATCCTGGTCGAGTATTTGTCCCGGGTCGAGGAAAGATTCCAGTAATCCGCTGTACGCTTTGAAAGCGATTCGAACCTCCTCTACATCAATTGTGCTGTATCTGTGTTCATCAGAAATTGACTGCATAAACGTAGCGACACCGCCGGGCAGGGGTTTATTGCGCAAAAAGCGCCGGTGAAAATTGAGTAATTCATGAATAGCCGGCATGGTGAAATTGGCGCCGTTGGTTTGCTCAAGGCGGCGGCGAAAAGCCAGGATCATGGAAACGGCGGTGATATAATCGGGTTCTTCCAGACTTATTACCTGAAATAAATCGCAGAAACGCTGGTCTTTTTCCTGCATAATGCCCCATTCGCCGGGGGTAGCGATCAGGATAAACTGCAGGCGGCGTTTTTCAAGATATGGTCTGATAGCATCGCTCAGCGTCATCGCGTTGTTGGCTGACTTTCCTATGCGAAGTAACGCTACTGGATTGTCTATCAATATCTTGTCGCTATGCTGATTGTCTTCATCCGGGTGTTCGGCGTATTGCAATATAGCCTCCAGGCGTCGCTGCCACATGCCTACATAACTCATGCCGGAAATAATGCGATTGGGGTCGAGGTGCCAGATGCGCTGCACATAGTCGTTGTTGCCGGCTTCCGACCACTGTTGGTAACGCCACAGCGTTTCGTGTACCAGCGTATGCCTGCCCACACCTTCGGGGCCTATGATAACAATGGGCGTTTTGCCTTCCTTGAACAACAAGTGATAAAGCGAGGCGACTTTGTCATCACGGAAATAGGCCCTGTTGAGTTCAGAGGGGTAGCGCGCATTGAGTTCCTGCGCCGCTTTTTCCAACTCAGTCGCGCCATCGAAATTACTAACGGCGCGCAGTCGCGCAAACAAATCAGCCGAATTGTCGCGATTAAACTTAAAGGGCAAATCTTGTACGCGAACAGTAATAGAAATACTGGCAATCCATTCTTTTTTCTTCGAATGAAAAGCTTTAGGCTCAAAATCGGCGCCCTCCTCGTCGCTAATGGCCGTAAGTACTTTCTTGACCGCTTTGTTCACTTGTACCTCTTTCGATATATTGGGGTCGACAATAAACATATAACTCCTCAAAGCAGGCAAGCAGGCGAATTGCAATTCCTGAAGGCTAAAAAAAGCAGCTGTATATTGTCCGGTTATCTCTTTACCGCCTACGGTACCAGAAACGAGAAATTGCGTTTGCTGAATGGTGGGGTGAAACATGAGCCACAACAACAATTCGGAATTGTCTTTCTCCAGAACGAACCCTTTGAAGGCCTGTCGGACTTCTTTGCGAAACAGCGACATGGCCTGCTCATACTGCCTGTTGATGATGAGGGGGTAGGGGAGGAACAGGGGTCTGACTGAGTAGTAGTGCGCCCTGCCTTCTATTGAGACGTGTTGTACAAGTGCCGGAAAGTAGAGCTTCGCAAAAGCCATTTGGTCGCGTTTATAATCAGGTCGACACAAGATAATTACATTTTCTGCAACATACGTATATTGTGACTCGTTACTAAAGCATAACCAACGTCCAAAAAACAGAAACTACGGCGAATGGAAGACGGCTACGAACATATTGACTCAAAACGCTACAAATTTCGAGAATTGAAGGCCTACGCCTCAACTGAATGGCTGGCCGACAACAAGAAAAAATACCGCCAAGTATTCGACCGGTACGGTACTTCCTATATCTATGCCGAGCTTTCCTTTTATAATAAACTATTTGACGTTGACGACTGGGACATTGACGTAGAATTGCGGTGCTTTTCCCTGAAAAAAGGTCGAAAACAACTCTGTGCCCTGCCTTTTCGCCGTAAGGTGAGCAAATACGACCAGATTGTATACATTCGCGAGGGCTGGGGCAACGAAACAGAAGGCGCTTTCTGGAAAAAGGGTACCTATTGCTGGGAAGCCTGGATGGAGGGCGAAAAGGTAGCGACCAAGTATTTTTATGTCGAAGATGCCGGAAAGGACGCTATGCCCGGTGAAAATCCTTATCTGGAGGTAGTATCGCTCCGGCTTTACGAAGGCCCTTACGACGATGTACCTGAAGAGGAACGCGTGTATTACAAGAGTTTTAGCAGCGAAGAAACCCGCTATATTTATGTGGAGATGGTGCTGCGAAATCTCTTTCCCGCCAAATTCTGGCAGTGCGAGCTGTTTGCCAAGTTTTATAATGACGCCCGCGAACTAAAAGGCCAGGTGATACGGCTTCAACGTATCGAAAAAAGCGAAGAGTTTATCAAGATTACCGCAGGCTGGGGCTCAAACGTTAAAGGATCCTGGAGAAAAGATCGCTATACGGCCGAGTTGATTTTTCTTGATAAACTACTGGCCGTTATCCCCTTCCAGGTTGAAGATGAATTTGAGGAAGGAATTGCAGGCGTATTGCTCCCCGAACGGCAATCAACAATTATTCTGGCCCCTGAGGAGGATGCCAGGCAAACTTTCGAGGAGGTGATGGAACGCCTTGACGCACTCATCGGCCTCGACGATATCAAAACACAGGTCAGGAACCACGCCAAGTATATACAGTTCCTCCAATTGCGCAAGGAAAAAGGCTTTGACGAAAAAGACGAAATTAATGTACACTCTGTTTTCATCGGCAATCCAGGAACGGGCAAAACTACCGTCGCCGGCATGATGGGGCGATTGTATAAAAAGATGGGACTGCTTTCCAAAGGACACGTGCACGAAGTGGATAGGGTAGACCTCGTGGGCGAATATATCGGCCAAACTGCCCCCAAAGTCAAAGACGCTATCGAAAGAGCCAGAGGCGGTGTTTTGTTTATTGATGAAGCCTACGCGCTGGCGCGCTCCAACGACGATACCAAGGATTTTGGCCGCGAAGTGATTGAAATTCTGGTTAAAGAAATGTCAAACGGCGCGGGCGACCTGGCAGTGATCGTAGCCGGCTATCCCAAGGAGATGCGCCATTTTCTGGATTCCAACCCCGGATTAAAATCGCGCTTTAAGCTGTTTTTTGAATTTTCAGACTACTTACCCCAGGAATTGTCGCAAATCGCCGGCTATGTGTGCAAGGAAAAAGGGGTTGTATTCACGCTCGAAGCGCGCGCAAAAATTGACGATATTATCGTAGAGGCCTACCGGCGAAGGGATCGCACATTCGGAAATGCCCGATTTGTATACGACCTTATCGAAAAAGCCAAGATTAACCTGGGCTTGCGGGTGATGTCAGCCGATCAACCCAAACAACTCGATAGAGAGCAGTTGTCATTGGTGGAATTGGAGGATGTTAATGCTATCGATATCAAGATGCGCCGCGAATTGCCCGAAATCCCGGTAGACGAGGAGTTCCTGCGCCGTTCGCTTGACGAACTCAACCGCCTGATCGGGATGGACAAAATCAAGGTGCAGATCAACGAGCTGGTCCGACTGGTGCGCTTTTACCGCGAGACGCGCAAAGATGTGCTTAACAGCTTTTATCTGCATACGGTTTTTGTGGGCAACCCCGGCACTGGCAAAACTACGGTGGCGCGAATTCTCACTAAAATATACAAGGCGCTGGGCATTCTGGAACGAGGACATATGATTGAAACCGACCGCCAGGGGTTGGTGGCTGGATATGTAGGCCAAACTGCCATCAAAACCGCCGAAAAAATCGAAGAGGCAATGGGCGGCGTGTTGTTTATTGATGAAGCTTATGCCTTGACGCAGCACGTGGGCGGCCCACACGGCGATTTTGGAAATGAGGCAATCCAAACGCTACTGAAAAGAATGGAAGACAACCGCGGCAATTTCTTTGTTTTTGTCGCCGGCTATCCCGATAATATGGAGGCCTTCCTCAAGGCCAATCCCGGATTAAGCTCGCGATTCGACAAGATTTTGCGATTTGAAGACTATTTGCCCGAAGAATTACTTCAGATCGCGCTGCAAATGCTGTCGGAGGAAAGCCTGGTAGCTACCCCCGACGCAGAAATCCACCTGCGCAATTACCTGGAATATATACATGAATACCGCGACAAGTACTTCGGCAATGCCCGCACCGTTCGGTCTGTTATCCAGGAGGTGGTGAAAGAACACAACCTCCGTTTGGCGAGTCTAAGCCCCGAAGAACGCAATAGCGTACCACTGAATGTGCTTACTATCGAGGATGTTTCCTGCCTTAAACTGGATAAAAGCGCTTTTCTATTTAATAAAAAGTCAGGTATCGGCTTTAAACGCCAAACCGGCGAGGCAGGAAGCTGAGATCATTTCACCGGTTTTCTGCCGAAAAATACAAAGCCATTTTTACTACCCAGTTGCTGAAGCTGGGGATACGCTTTTAACTCATCAGCTTTTTGAATTTTGGTAACCACATAAACGGGTTTGTCTATTGCGCCGTTTAACAACCATTCTTTGTCATAACTGCGCTCGTCGGTTACCGGCCGTTTTCGGGCGTAAAAAAGGTGAGCATACGATTTATAACCGTGGGTGATGATGTAACAATCTTCCCGGGATTTGCTTTCATAAAATTCGATGGCCGCGCGCTGGGAGTAACCTTCTATTCTTTTTACAAAAAAGACGAGGGTGAGCATCACGAACACAGCCGTTCCAATAAACAAGGTCCTTATACCTGATTCCAGTTGCTGCCTGCGCCATAATACAGAGGCTGCAATTAACACGCCAAGTAAAAAGATACCCGGGATGACTTCAAGTCCCGTCCAACGCACTTCCGCATCCAGGTTCGCCCTGGCAAAAGGATCTTTGAGCAGTGGCTTGAGCAGGTCTATATTTTGCGCTAAAATGGGTAGGGCAAACGTAACGAGTAGGTATAACGAACCAATGATCCATACCCCGGCTTTCGTTCCCCGTCCAAGTTTGATGCGTTCATTCAGCATGTGGTAGATGCTGAGGGCCGCCAGGAAAGTGAGCGGGAAATAAGCCATAGACGAATAATGCACAATCTTTGATTTAACTATGGTAAACAAGATCAGCACGGTCCAAAATAAAAACAACATCCACCTTTTGAAATCCTGTTGGTATGATTGCGATTCAGCAGGCATTTTCCACATGGCGCGAAGCGCAAATAGCGAAGCGGGGAAACAACCTGCTAATACGACGATAAAATGATACCCCGGAAATCCTTTGTGCCCTGCTACCGGCTTGCTGAATAGCTCATACTGGTATTTGGTGAAAGTGGCAATATACCAGGGCCCGTTTTTATAGGTTTCAATACCAAACCAGGCCAGGGTGATGAAGGAGGCGGCAACCAGAAAAAAGAGAAATTGAGGCACATTGATGTAGAACCGGAATCGTTGGTACACCCAATAGACAAAAAATACCAGACAGGAGATCACCAAGGCTACCGGCCCCTTCGTAAGAATACCCATACCGATGAAAAAGCCTCCCCAAAACAAATAATGCCAATAGCTGCGGGGCAGGTCGAGCCCTAACCGGTCTTTTTTCCAGTAGGCCAGGATGAAATAATACATCCCCAGGAAGATGAACAGGTTGAAATAGGGGTCGATAATACCCGATTTGAAATACAAAAAAGGCAATACCGAACCGAAATAGGCAAGCGCCCATAGTAGACCAAAGCGATGGTCGTAGAGCTTTTTGCCTGTTTTATATAACACAATCAGCGTTATCATGCCGCAGATGGCGTTGGGCAGTCGAGCCGCGTATTCTCCTACTCCGAATGCTTTCATTGCCAGTAGCTGCATCCACATAAAAAAGGGCGGCTTTTCCCAAAAAGGCTGAAAATTAATGTATACTCGCAGATAATCTTCGGTGAGCATCATCTCGCGGGTTATTTCTGCGAAGTTGATCTCATCCCAATCAAATAAATGCACGCCTCCCAGCCAGGGCAGGTAAAAAAGGGCGCCGAGCAGCGCTATGTATAGGGAAGTACGTTTTGCCACGTTGCTCTTTTTATTAAATGAATCGGATGGCCTTATGCCGGCTATCCCCATTTCCGGAGTTGTTGCAATAGCGCTTTAAAATCCTTGGGCAAAGGCGCTTCAACATCAATAGGCTGATTGGTGATGGGATGCTCGAGGCGCAGTTGAAGTGCGTGTAGCGTATGGCGGCTCATCAGCGGTCGCTCTTCTTCGTTTTTGCCCAAACGGTATGCCTGCCGCTTGATCTCCGATAACATGATAAACGCTCTTTTGCCGTAAACTGCGTCTATGGCCAAGGGATGGCCGATTGATTGCAGGTGTACGCGCACCTGGTGCGTTCGGCCGGTTTTGATGTCGGCTTCAACCAGACTAAATGCCTTGAAAGTTTCTACAACCCGGTATTCGGTAATTGCCGGCTTTCCTTTGGCATTGACGACCATTTTTCCCGGCTGACTAACGCTGTGCGCAATGGGTTTGTCAATGACTCCCGATGCAGGCTGCGGGCAGCCGTCGACGAGCGCAAGATATATTTTTTCGACTTCTCTGTTTTCAAATTGCTGTGACAGTATGCGGTGCGCTTCATCCGTTTTTGCGAAGCAGATGGCGCCGCTGGTTTCGCGGTCAAGACGGTGCACCACCCATATCTGTTGCTCCAGATGTTGCTCCAGCCAGTCGTGCAAGTTGGGCTTTTCCGGATCAAAACGATCGGGAATGCTGAGCATATGCGCGGGTTTGTTGACTACCAACAAATGCTCGTCATGGTATAATATGTCGATAGTTGTCGTCTTCATACACCTAAGGTTGGAATAAATCCTGAAAGCGATGTTTACCCAGTGCGAAATACTGCCATACGATACTGCCGGCATAACGCCCCGTTTGCAGATTGCGCCGGCGGTTTTTCCTGGCTTGACCAACGAGTTGACGGCATATCTGCCGTTTTTTCAATAGTTGGGGCAAATTGGAGTAAAAACTGGCGTGCGCGCGCAATATAGAACCAATGTGGGCAAATTTGCCCTGAAATAAAAACAAGCCGCCTGCTACGCCGTCTAATATAAGCCTGGCTAACAATAACCAGGACAATTTATACGCCGGTTCGTTTTTAAAAATAGTACTGAGCGTATTCCTGAAATTCAGGTAGGTTTTGCGCGGCGTGTTGTATGACAAGGTACCGCCCCCCACGTGATAAACCGTCGATTGCGGCACAACGGCAACTTTATATCCGGCTCTTTTCAAGCGCCAGCAAAGGTCGATTTCTTCTGCATGCGCAAAATAATCCCCGTCAAAACCACCCAGTTGATGAAATAAATGCGCTCTCACAAAAAATGCCGCACCCGACGCCCAAAACACCTCCTGCTGATCATCGTATTGGCCTTCATCTTTTTCAACTTCTGCAAAAATACGCCCCCGGCAGAAGGGATAACCCAGCCAATCGAGCCAGCCGCCGGCGGCGCCGGCATATTCGAAATTTTGTTTATTGTTGAAATCCAATATTTTAGGCTGACAGGCCGCCAGGGAAGGGTCACTTTCAAAAGCTTGTAGTATTGGCGGAAGCCAATTGGGGGTGACCTCTACATCGGAGTTGAGCAGACAATAATATTCGGCGTCAATCTGGTGTAAGGCCAGGTTGTATCCCTGGGCGTAACCGTGGTTTTCTTGTAGATCCAGGCGTTTTACCGTTGGAAATTGTTGTGACAACATGCGCAGCGACTCGTCGGAAGAACCGTTGTCGGCTACGTATACCTGCTGAAACGGCGACCCGTTGACCAAAATGCCGGGCAGAAACTGTTGCAAATAACGCCTGTTGTTGAAGTTGAGTATGACGATAGCGAGTTTAGCGCCTCCCTTTTTACCCGGAAAAGCGGCGCTTTCACTTTTTACCAGGGCTTTTTCAGCGGATGCTTTATCTAGCGTCATCTGATGGCTCAAGGCCTCCAGACTGCCAAATTTGCTATCGGCGCGCAGGTATTCCACCATTTCCACCAGTATCTCATCACCATAGATGTCTTCGTTAAAATCGAAGATATTGACCTCAATGGTTTGTTGAGTCGAATTATTGATGGTAGGGCGCTTGCCGATGTACAGCATACCCTGGTAGCGTTTGCCGGCGTGATACACCCATGCTGCAAAGATACCGCTGGGCGGCACCAGTTTTTCTTTTTGCGGGAGCGAAATATTAGCTGTGGGGTAACCGATGGTACTGCCAATTTTTTCACCGTGTACTACCTTGCCGCTTAGCGTATAATAATGCCCCATCAGCGAATAAGCCGTGTGCATGTCGCCGCGCTCCAGTGCCGAACGGATTTTGGAAGAACTGACCGCTATTTCGTCAACTTCCTGGCGGGCTATCTCTATGACCTCGTAGCCCGCTTCCTGGCCGTACCAGCGCAAGTAGTTGATGTCACCCTGGCGGTTGAGTCCAAACCGGTGGTCGTAACCAATAACAATATAGGACGGGTGAAATTTATCTACCAAAAATTTCTGAATGTATTCATCGGCGCTCAACTGGGAAAATTCTACCGTAAATGGCACTACTACTACGTGGTCGACGCCATAATGCTCCAATAATCTGATCTTTTCCTGAGTGGTATTGAGCAATTTCAGGGTGTCGTCTTTGGGGTAAACAACCTGACGGGGGTGGGGGTGAAAGGTAATGACGATACTCTCTCCCTCATTAGTTTGCGCCAGTTGTCTTATTTTTTCTATGATGCGCTGGTGCCCCCGATGTACGCCATCGAAGGAACCAATGGTGACAACTGCGTTTTTGAATGCCGGTAAATGATCAAGGTCCCAATGTACTTTCATAACAGTGCAAAAGTAAACGGATTTTCGAAATACTGTATGTACGCGCTGTAAACTGTATGATGATGGGATTTGTTGTTATTTTTGCAACGGCAAATGCCAACTTTGTCTTTTTATCACACTCTTTGCAAAAATGAATATCGATACTACAGCTATTGTCAAGGCCCTCACCAAGGTGATCGACCCCAATACGGGGCAGGATATTATTTCGATGAGTATGGTGAGAGATCTCGCCGTGGAAGGAAATAACATTACTTTTGCACTGGAATTACCTTCGCTCAATAACGAGTACAAATCTGACCTGAATTTTGCCTGTATCGCCGCCGTACAGGAGTTATACCCGCAGGCGAATGTTCATGTGCACATGACGGCGCGTACGCCGCAGGCTCAAAAACAGACAGGCGCGCTTCCCCACGTAAGAAACATTATCGCCGTGGCCTCCGGTAAAGGCGGGGTCGGCAAATCTACGGTGGCTGTCAACCTGGCATTAGGGCTAAAACAATTGGGGGCCAGTGTTGGGCTAATTGACGCAGACCTTTACGGACCCTCTATCCCCACTATGCTGGGGCTGAAAGGCCAACGCCCCCAAATTCAGGAAATTTACAACCAACCCAAACTGGTGCCGCTGGAAGCCTATGGGCTGTATGTCATGTCGATAGGTTTTATTATTGAGCCCGAACAGGCGGTTGTCCTGCGCGGCCCACGCTTATCGGGTATTATCAAGCAGTTTTTTAACGATTGCCTCTGGCCCACACTCGATTATCTGGTGATCGACCTCCCCCCGGGTACTGGCGATATTCAATTGAGCCTGGTGCAGACGGTACCCGTCACCGGCGCCGTGATGGTTACTACTCCGCAGGAGGTGGCGGTAATTGACGCGGTAAAGGCTATGAACATGTTTCTGCTCCCCTCTGTGAATGTCCCTATTTTAGGGGTAGTTGAAAATATGGCCTGGTTTACGCCTGAAGAACTGCCCGATAATAAATACTATATTTTCGGACAGGGAGGCGGTAAACGGCTGGCTCAAATGTCCAATACCGTGCTTTTAGGCCAGGTACCGCTTGTACAAGGCATCAGAGAGTCGGGAGATGAAGGCAAGCCTGCCATCACGAAAACAGACGGCGTGGTCGCCAAAGCATTCGGGGAGGTGGCCGGAAATGTAGTCCGTCAAGTCGCCCTGCGCAACGAAACTATGGCGCCGACCCAAGTGGTCAATGTATCGCATTAACTCAACTAAAAAGCCGCATCATGACGCTTTACCCGGAAAAACAAGTATTGATGGACAAAATCAACGACGCACTCGATGATGTTAGACCTCACCTGGCTGTAGACGGCGGCGATGTGGCGTTGGTAGATGTAACCGATGACCTGGTTGTGCATATCAAATGGCTGGGCGCCTGTCAGAATTGTTCTATGTCGATTATGACGCTTAGGGCAGGTGTGGAGCAGGCTATCAAAGGCCGTATTCCGGAAGTTAACGGCGTTATAGCCGTTTAATAATGTTGACGTGACCAGACAATTGCTTGTCCACCTGATCTTTTCCAGGCGTTCTTACCTTTGCGTGGGCCTGGATACCGAGCGGTCAAAGATTCCGCCGCATTTATTGCGATTTGAAGACCCTGTCTTTGAATTTAACAAACAAATTATCGACGCCACCCGCGATTTGTGCGTGGCTTATAAGCCCAACCTGGCTTTTTACGAAGCGCTGGGCGCCGACGGCTGGCGTTCGCTGGAGAAAACCCGGCAGTATATCGGCAATGAGCACTTTACTATTGCCGATGCAAAACGCGGCGATATCGGCAATACTTCCGGACTATACGCCAGGGCTTTTTTTGAACAACTCGATTTTGACGCCGTTACAGTGGCGCCCTATATGGGCAGCGATTCGGTCAAGCCTTTTTTGGCCTACCCGGGCAAATGGGTGATCTTGCTGGCACTTACCTCAAATACCGGTAGCGCCGACTTTCAGATGACTCCACAGGAAAACAACCAGCCGCTGTTTGTAAAGGTCATTGAAAAGGCCTGTACCTGGGCCACACCCGATCAACTGATGTTTGTAGTGGGCGCTACCCACCCCGAGTCTTTTGCTGCGGTGCGGCAGGCAGCGCCCGATCATTTTTTGCTGGCGCCTGGAGTAGGGGCGCAAGGCGGCGACCTGGAAAGCCTAAGCCGTTCGGGACTCAATGCAGACTGCGGCATGTTGGTCAACGCTTCGCGCAGTATTCTCTACGCCGGTAACGGCGAGGATTTTGCAGAAAAGGCCAGGCAGGAAGCGCTGGCTATTCAGCAACAAATGGACCGCCTGCTGAATATGCGTTAGTTCAGCAACTCATAAATTCCCGCAATTCCTTGTCCGCCGCCTACGCACGCCGTAACCATCCCGTATTTTTTGCCCCGGCGGCGCAATTCGTTAAAAAGCTGCGTTGACAATTTGGCGCCTGTACAGCCCAACGGGTGGCCAAGCGCAATAGCGCCGCCATTTACGTTCACTATGTCCGGGTTGAGGCCTCCTTCCTGAATGACAGCCAGCGCCTGTGCCGCAAAAGCCTCATTGAGTTCTATCAGGTCGATATCAGGCAAATTGAGACCTGCTTGTTGCAGCGCTTTGGGTATCGCTGCGCAGGGGCCGATGCCCATATAAAGCGGCTCTACGCCTGCAACGGCGCAACCCGCCAAACGCGCTATGGGTGTGAGTCCCAGTTGCTTGACCATCTGCTCGCTCATTACCAAAACAAAGGCGGCGCCGTCAGATGTCTGTGATGAATTGCCCGCCGTAACAATACCGCCGTTGGCAAACGCCGGCTTGAGCTTGCCGAGCGCCTCTACGGTCGTATCGCGGCGAACGCCCTCGTCAGTATCAATGATTTGTTCGGTACGAACGCGTTTATTGTCTTTTACATAAACTTCTTCAACGGTCACCGGTACGATTTCCGATCTGAACTTGCCGCCGTCAATGGCCTGTCCGGCTTTTATATGCGAATTCATGGCAAAAATGTCGGAAGCCTCGCGGGTGATGCCCCACTTTTTGGCTACTGCCTCGGCAGTGAGCCCCATGCTGACCAGGTAGTCAGGCGTATCTTTGGCTACTTTGTAACTTGGGGCCAGCTTGTAGCCTGTCATGGGTATCATACTCATACTTTCGGCGCCGCCGGCGATATAAATATGCCCCATGCCTGCATTGATCTTGGCAACGGCAATTGAAATGGTTTCGAGGCCGGAGGCGCAGTAGCGGTTGACGGTCATGCCCGGCACTTCTTTGCCCAGCGCCCGCACCGATATCTGCCTCCCGATCTGGAATCCTTGTTCGCCCTCCGGGTTAGCGCAGCCTACGATGACGTCGTCAACGAGTTTGGGGTCTAATTCCGGCGTATTGGCCAACAGGTACTGTACCACGTCGACGGCCAGGTCGTCGGAGCGGTAATTGCGGAATCCGCCGCGTTTCGATTTGCCAACGGCCGAGCGATATGCTTTTACGATATATGCGTCCATGATTGATAGTAAATTTGAGTGTTGGTATAAAATTAGTTGCGCAGCGGTTTGTTGTTTTGGAGCATATACTGAATGCGCTCCAGCGTTTTTTGCTCGCCGCAAAGGCTCAAAAAGACCTCGCGTTCTACATCCAGCAAGTATTGCTCGCTAACCTGCTGGGCGCCGGTCAGATCGCCGCCGCACAATACCCAGGCCAGCTTTTTGGCGATTTTTATATCGTGTTCGCTGGCGTAGTTGCCCCGCTTGAGCTCGTTGGCGGCAATGTAAAGCGCCGCTAGTCCGGTACGGCCCAATACGGTGATATCGTTGCGTTGCGAGGGCATAGTATAGTTTTCGGCCAGTTCGAGTACCTTTAGTTTGGCTTCCGCAATGTTGCGGTCTTTATTCATCACTACGGTATCACGGTGTTTAAGCAGGTAGCCGTAGTTGAAAGCCTCCTGTGCCGAGGTTCCCACCGTACCTAGTGCGATGGTTTTAAATTTATCGATAAGGGTAGGGATTTGTATATCGCCTTCAAAAAAAGCGTCGGAGGCTCTCAGTGCAAATTCTTTGGTGCCGCCGCCGCCAGGGATGAGCCCAACCCCCACCTCTACAAGGCCTATATACGACTCGGCAGCGCAAACGGCTGCGTCGCAGTGCATCAGCGTTTCGCAGCCTCCGCCGAAGACGTAGCCCTGCGTGGCAATGACTACCGGCACAGAGGAATAACGACAGCGCATAGTGGTTTGCTGGAACATATTGACGGCGAAATTCAGTTGATCCCATTCTTGCTGGTAGGCCATCATGGCAATCATCATCAGGTTGGCGCCTACCGAAAAGTTGGCGGCATTGTTGCCGATGACAAGCCCTTTCCAATCGCCTTCTTCCGCTATCTGGATGCTTTCGTTGATGCCGCGCAGTACGCCCTCGCCAATGGTGTTGTGCATACTGGTAAATTCCAGGCAGAGTACGCCGTCGCCGATATCGTGCAGCACAGTTTCGCTGGTTTTATGCACGGGCGACTGGTTGCGGTAGTTGTCGAGGAAGATATAAGCACTCGATCCAGGTATCGTTTTATAGCCCTTGCTGTTGATATCGTAATATTGGCGTACGCCGTTTTCGCTTTTATAAAAAGAAGAATGACCGGCAGCGGCCATTTCTTTAACCCAGGGAGCTATTTTTTCGCCATTGGCTTCTGCAAGTTCAATACCTTGCTGGAGGCCGATCATATCCCAATACTCAAAGGGGCCGATCTCCCAGGCATAGCCGGCGCGCATGGCATCGTCAATGCTGTACAGATGATCGGTAATTTCAGGAATGCGATTGGATGCGTATGCGAATAGGCCAAGCAACGAGCGACGTATGAGCTCGCCGCCTTTGTCTTCGGCGGCAAAAAAGTGTTGGATGCGCTTGGCCAGACTATCGATCTGCTTGGCAGCTTTCAGACTGTGGATATCGCTTTTTGCGGAGGTTTCATATTCCAGTGAATTAAGGTTGAGCGCCAGAATAATCGGTCTCCCTTTTTCGTCTTTTTCGCCGGTTTTTTTGTAGAAACCTTGACCGGTTTTATTACCCAGGAAATTATTGTCGAGCAGGAATTGAAGGTATTTGGGTACCTCAAAGGCAGCAGCTTGCTCGTCATTGGGGCAGTTTTCCTTGATACCCTGAATTACTTTGGCGGCAGTGTCGTGGCCCACCAGGTCGCCGAGGCGGAAGGTGCCGGTTTTGGGCCTGCCGATATTGGGGCCGGTGAGGGCATCTACGTCTTCAATGCGAAGCCCCAATTGGCTGGTTAGCTGAAATATCTTGGCCATAGCATATACGCCTACGCGATTGCCTATAAAAGCCGGCGTATCTTTGCACAAAACTGTTTGTTTGCCCAGGTATCTATCGCCGTAGTGCATAAGGAAATCAACCAGTACAGGGTCGGTTTCAGGCGTAGGTATAATTTCTAACAGGCGCAAATAGCGGGGCGGGTTGAAAAAGTGGGTGCCACAGAAATGTTTCCTGAAATCCTCACTGCGCCCGTCCAGCATCAGGTGAATAGGAATACCGGAAGTATTTGACGTGACAATACTGCCTTTTTTACGGTATTGGTCAACTTTTTCAAAAATAAGTTTTTTGATATCCAGACGCTCGACCACCACTTCAATCACCCAATCACAGGCGCCGATACGGGCAAAGTCGTCCTCAAAGTTGCCGGTTTGGATGCGGGCGGCAAAGCTTTTGTCAAATAACGCAGCCGGGCGGGCTTTGATCGCAGCATCCAATGCCTGGTTGACAATGCGGTTGCGGGCGGCCGGCAAGCTTTTGTCAGCGTCGGCCAGGTCGCGTGGCACGATGTCGAGCATTAGTACATCGAGGCCGATATTGGCAAAATGGCAGGCAATGCCCGATCCCATTACACCCGAGCCCAATACGGCTATTTTTTTTATTCTTCTACTCATCAGACGGTATACTTTGCGATTCGAAATTAAGGCTTAATTGATTAGCGAATTTTCGCTGGAAATGCAAAAATACAAATATCTGCCAAACGCCAAAGCCGGCCAAAAATCTTTCTTTTGCATAATTCAGGAAATTTAGCGAGGTATTTGATAATTTGGCCACCCGAAATACGTTGTTTAACCATTGCAAGATAAAAAACCGCTTATATGTTCATGGACCTTCTATTGTTGTTTCAAACTGCCGACCTTCCCGCTGCCGAAACGCAGGTTAAATCGCAAAGCCTCTGGGATATCATTGCCTCCGGGGGCGTCATCGGCATACTTATTGTCGCTATTCAATTTCTGTTGTCAGTGATTGCCGTTTATATTTTCATAGAACGCTACCTGACGATACAGCGCGCCGGCAGTATTGACCAGAGTTTTATGAATAATATTCGGGCTAATGTGCAGTCGGGCAATATCATGGGCGCCAAAGCGCTCTGCCAGTCAACCGACTCGCCGGTGGCGCGTATGATTGAAAAAGGTCTTCAGCGCATCGGCAAGCCTCTGCGCGATATTGACGCGGCCATCGAAAACGTGGGCAACCTTGAGATATTCAAGTTGGAGAAAAACCTCTCTACGCTGGCCAGTATCTCGGGCGCTGCGCCAATGCTCGGGTTTCTCGGCACGGTTACGGGTATGATTTTGTCTTTTTATACCATGGCCACTCAGCAAAGTGTTACCCCGGCCGTACTGGCAGGCGGTATTTACCAAGCATTGATCACTACGGCTTTTGGTCTGGTAACCGGTATTTTTGCACTGGTAGGCTACAACCTGCTGGTGGCCAAGGTTGAAAAAGTGGTGTTTAATATGGAAAGAACAACCATTGAGTTTATGGACCTGTTGCAGGAACCCACAGCTTAGTGTTAATTATCAGGCATGAAAAGGCGAAGCAAAGTCACAGCTGAATTTAATTTGTCTTCTTCAACAGATGTCATTTTTCTGTTGCTGATCTTCTTTATGTTGACCTCTAATTTCGTTGCTGTTCAACCCTTTGAGTTGCCCAAATCCGACTCCAAGACGGTGGCCGCTACCACAGTGGTGATCAGTATCGACAAAGACGGGGTATTCACTATGGATAATGTTGAAATCGATGCCAGAGCCCTGGATCGACTGCTGCGCACCAAATTATCACAGGCAAAAGAGGATAAAGAAGCCACCGTGACGATCGTAGCCGAGGTAGGCACGCCTTTCGAAAATGTGGTAAAGGTTATGAATGCGGCCGCCCGGCTCAAAGCCAAAGCTATTATCGCCACGCAACCAAATAGTTGATATGGGAATCAAGAAAAGAAACGGCGCTTCAGCTGAGTTTAATATGTCGTCTCTGACCGATATTATTTTTCTGCTGCTGATCTTTTTTATGCTTACTTCCGGTCTGGTGGCGCCTAATGCCCTCAATCTCAAACTGCCGGGAAGCTCCCGCTCTAATGTGGTGACTTCTTCGCGCATTGACGATGTTCGAATCGCTACCGACGGCCGCTTTTTTCTCAATGGCAAACGCATCGCTTTTCCCGAACTCGAGTCTATGCTGAGCCGCAAAGCCCAGTTTAGCCGCGATAAGATCAGTATTACAATTTCTCCAGAATCAGGCACCCCCGTTGAACACGTGGTGAGAATTATGGATATGGCTATGCGCCTCCAAATTAATGGCATCCTGGCTACGGAGCAACCGGAAGGTTAATGTGCTGATGTGCTGATGGGTTAATGTGCTGATTATTGTAATTATTTAATTATTAGCAAATCAGCAAATCAGCAAATCAGCAAATCAGCAAATCA
>DAINSQ010000040.1:0-31755 GCA_036741235.1 Saprospiraceae bacterium
GGAACAAGTTGACCGGCGAAATAGACAAAGAAGTGGCCGCCTACTGGCGCGAAAACTACGACCTGGCCTATATACTCAAGCGCGATTGGTCCACGCTGGGCCCCAAGTTGCAAGGCAAAATTCACATCTACTGCGGCGATATGGACAATTACTACCTTAATAATGCAGTATATCTTATGGAAGACATCCTGAAAGAGACTACTGCTCCACACTACGACGGCGAGGTAGATTACGGCGACCGCGCCGAACACTGCTGGAATGGCGATCACAACAACCCGATAGCCATTTCCCGGTTGCGTTATCACGAAATGTTTGTAAAAAAATGGACAAACGAAGTCGCCAAACGAGCCCCCAAAAGCGCCGATCTCAATGCCTGGCAATATTGATCGGTGTCTGTATGCCCCCGGTTTGCTTTAGAATTATTTTTTCAAAACGCCGTTACTAAAAATATTCTTTCTCGCCTTTGGCGAAGCAATGGAATATATGCTATCGAACACCCCCCGTTCGAATTCGTAACTGCTTGTTTTTCAGTATTTGAAAAACACAGTTTATTGTCAAAAAAAGTAAATCCCATTTCCTTAAACGAAACAAAGTACATACCTTTGCACCGGCTTTTGAAAACCCATTATCAATGGTTAGAGAGAATCGCAAAATCGGCTTTGTATGGGCTATTGTAGCCGGCTTGTTGTGGGCGGTGACGCCTGCTTTTGCACAAGAACACGGCCACGACCATGCCGGGCATACCACGGGTGAATCCCACGAAACACATGCAACGGGACATGGAGAGTCGGACGGTTACGACGCAGTAGGCACGGTCATGAACCACATTGCCGACGCCAACGAATTCCATGTCTGGTACAACGTGCATATCCCGCTTCCCTGCATCCTCTATGCCCCGGAACACGGTTGGTCTTTTTTCTCGTCTGGGAAATTTGACCACGGCCACAAAGCCATCGACGGCTATGTGCTCAACCACGGTCGCGTCAACCGCGTTGCCGACCCCGCTTTCCCCAAGGGAGAAGTACACATCGAAGGCATTACCCATCAGGAAGAGACGGTGGTGCAAGCCGGCAAAGAAAAAAAGGTTGACATATACTACGTAAACTACGAGGGCAAATCGTGGCGCCTTGACAAACCCAGCACGCTCGACGGCGGCTTTTTGGGTGGCGGCATCACTTCTTTCTACGACTTCTCGATCACCAAAAACGTATTCACCATGCTGCTGGCTGCCGCCTTGCTCATCTTCCTGTTTACGGCAGTAGCGCGCGGCTATCGACGCAATGAAGGCAAAGCGCCCAGCGGTATTCAATCGTTTATCGAGCCGTTTTTTGTATTTATCCGCGATGAAGTATCCAAGCCCATGATTGGCGAAAAGCACTACGAGCGCTTCCAGCCCTATATCATGACTTTATTTTTCTTCATCCTGTTTTGCAACCTGCTGGGCTTGATACCCTTTTTTCCGGGTAGCTCGAACGTGACCGGCAACCTGGCGGTAACGTTGACCCTGGCGGTATTTACCTTTTTAGTCGTAAGTCTCAACGGCAACAAACACTACTGGGAGCACATATTCTGGATGCCCGGCATCCCGGCCTGGGTGAAAATCATCCTCACCCCCGTGGAAATTCTGGGTCTGTTCCTCCGTCCCTTCTCGTTAATGATTCGATTGTTTGCCAATATATCGGCAGGCCACATCATCATTTTGAGCCTTATCGGGCTTATTTTCCTTTTTGGTAAAAACGGCGAATCGGTGGGCGGCGCTGTCGCAGGCGGCTTTATCGGCGGCCTGTTTACCATCTTTATGAACCTTATAGAATTGCTCGTGGCGTTTTTGCAAGCGTTTATCTTCTCCATCCTGACGGCCTCTTACATTGGCTCGGCTGTTGAAGATCACCACCACGGGCACGAAGAAGCGCATTAATTTTTTTTACACCAATAAATATCTCACACAATGGGAGCAATTGGAGCTGGAATCGCAGCATTAGGTGCAGGCATCGGAGTAGGTTTGATCGGTAGCCACGCTATGGACGCTATCGCTCGTCAACCGGAAGCTGCCAACGACATTCGCGCAAACATGATCTTGACCGCAGCCCTCGTAGAAGGCGCCGCGCTGTTCGCTATCGTTGTTGGCCTTCTGGCCGGCTAATGCGCCAAAAAACAGGCCGGGAATGCAGCGGTTGGCTGCCTGCCCGGCCCACTCTTTAACCTTATTATTTTAAAGACTTGCTATGACCGCGATATTTTTCCTCGCCGATTTCTCTGTCATTAAGCCCGATCCCGGTTTGATCCTGTGGACCTCGTTGATCTTTATCGGCCTTTGGTTTTTCCTCGGCAGAATGGCCTTCCGCCCTATTCAGGAAGCCCTCAAAAAAAGAGAGCAGGATATTCAAGGTTCGCTCGATGAAGCCAAACGCGCTCGCCAGGAAATGTCGAACCTGATAGCGGAAAACGAAAAACTCCTGGCCGAAGCGCGCGAAGAACGCGCCAAAATGCTGAAAGAAGCAAAAGAAGCCGGCGAGAATATTATCAATAAGGCCAAGGAAAGAGCCAAAGAAGAAGCTGTTCAAATCATGGCCGGCGCCAAACAGGAAATCGAAAACCAGCGCATGGCGCTCATCACCGACCTGAAAAACCAGGTGGGCCTCCTGGCAATCGAAATTGCCGAGAAGGTGATGCGCAAAGAACTCAAAAACGACTCCGAGCAGACGAAGTACGTCAATACGCTCGTAGACGAAATTAAACTCAACTAAGCGCTATGTCGATACAAAGAATCGCATCTCGCTACGCCAAGTCGCTCCTCGACCTGGCTATCGACCAAAATAAACTCGACCGCGTGCTCGAAGACGTGCAGTCGTTCAAGGAGGTTTCGAAAAACCGCGATTTCTACCTGTTGCTCAAAAGCCCGATTATCCATGCTTCCAAAAAAGCAGAGATCATCGACATGCTATTCGGCGATAAATACGAACAGCTCACCATGGCTTTCCTGCGTATTTTATGCACCAAAAGCCGTGAATCCTATCTGCCCGAGATCGCTTCCGAGTTTATCGACCAATATAAAAAGGTGAAGCGCATCTCTGAGGTGAAGCTTACTTCGGCTACGCCCCTCAGCGCAGAGGTGCTGAAGGCTATTCACGACAAACTGAAAGCCAGCAGCTACACCAGCGACAATGTGGAGATCACTACCGAGGTAGACCCCTCGTTGATCGGCGGCTTTATTGTTCAATTTGACGACAAACTCTACGACGCCAGTATCGCCAACAAACTCAGCGACTTGCGCAAGGAGTTTGACGAAAACCTTTATATCTCGCAAATCATGGCCCGCTAACAGCCCGGGGCTCGATTGCGATTTTTTTGTTGTACATTCTATTTAAACGATTCAAATACCTTTCGATATGGTAGATGTTAAACCCGATGAAATATCCGCGATACTGAAGCAGCAGTTATCCGGATTCAGCTCGGCCACCGAACTCGAGGAGTACGGCACCGTACTTCAGGTGGGCGACGGTATTGCCCGCGTTTACGGCCTCAACAAGGCCCAGGCCGGCGAATTGGTCGAGTTTGAAACGGGCGTACAAGCCATCGTGCTCAACCTCGAAGAAGATAATGTGGGCGTGGTACTCATGGGCGCCGGCGACGGCATCCGCGAAGGCTCGCGCGTACATCGCACCGGCAAAATTGCCTCCATCCCCGTCGGCGAAGGCTTCGTAGGCCGCGTGGTGAACCCCCTGGGCCAACCCATCGACGGCAAAGGCGAAATTCTGGGCACAAAATACGAGATGCCGCTCGAGCGCAAAGCCCCCGGCGTTATTTTCCGCCAGCCGGTTAGCGAACCGCTCCAAACCGGTATCAAGGCTATCGACGCGATGATCCCCATTGGCCGCGGCCAACGCGAATTGATCATCGGCGACCGCCAAACCGGTAAAACGGCTATCGCCCTCGATACGATTATTAACCAGCGCGAATTCTACGAGCGCGGCAATCCTGTTTACTGTATCTATGTGGCTTCCGGCCAGAAAGCCTCTACAGTAGCACAGGTAGCCCGTACACTCGAAGAAAACGGCGCTATGGACTATACGATCATCGTTTCTGCTTCGGCTTCCGACCCGGCGCCGCTGCAGTTCTTCGCTCCGTTTGCCGGCGCTGCTATCGGCGAGTTTTTCCGCGATACAGGCCGCCCGGCACTCATTGTTTATGATGACCTCTACAAGCAGGCCGTGGCCTATCGCGAGGTGTCGCTGTTGTTGCGCCGCCCTCCGGGACGCGAGGCTTACCCCGGCGATGTGTTCTACCTGCACTCCCGCTTGCTTGAGCGCGCCGCCAAGGTGATCGCCAACGACGAGATTGCTCGTAACATGAACGACCTTCCCGACTCGCTAAAAAATGCCAAAGACGCCCAGGGCAATCCGCTGGTGAAAGGCGGCGGCTCGCTTACGGCGCTCCCGATCATTGAAACCCAGGCCGCCGACGTATCGGCTTACATTCCGACCAACGTGATCTCTATTACCGACGGCCAGATATTCCTCGAAACCAACCTCTTTAACGCCGGTATCCGTCCCGCTATCAACGTGGGTATTTCGGTTTCTCGAGTAGGCGGCAACGCCCAGATCAAGTCGATGAAGAAGGTGTCGGGTACGCTTAAACTCGACCAGGCGCAATACCGCGAGTTGGAGGCTTTCGCCAAATTTGGCTCCGACCTCGACGCGTCTACTACCGCCGTACTCGAAAAGGGCAAACGCAACGTGGAAATCCTGAAGCAACCTCAGTACTCGCCGGTGTCGGTTGAAAAACAGGTGGCGATCATCTACCTCGGCTCG
Source organism: Saprospiraceae bacterium (assembly GCA_036741235.1). Classification (GTDB taxonomy): domain Bacteria; phylum Bacteroidota; class Bacteroidia; order Chitinophagales; family Saprospiraceae; genus JABWBR01. Next base: position 4,812 of record DAINSQ010000040.1, read on the forward strand.
CAAGGCCTTCTGCGCGATGTGCCCGTCGAGAAAGTCCGCGAATTCGAAGATATCTTCCTGCTGAAACTGGAGCAACTCCACGCCGATGTGCTTACCAATTTCCGCAATGGCAAACTCGAAAAAGCAGACCTGCAAATCGTAGAAAAGCTGGGCCTGGAATTGTCCGCCCAGTATAAGAAATAATCAGCTTGAATCCGGGTACGCCGAACAGGCGTACCCTCAATGTCAACTATCCAATGGCTGGCAGTTTAAAAGAAGTACGCGAGCGCATCAAGTCGGTGCAAAATACGCAGCAGATTACCAAAGCCATGAAAATGGTGTCGGCAGCCAAGCTGCGCAAAGCGCAACAAGCTATTCAGCAAATGCGCCCCTACGCCGATAAGCTCAATCAGATGCTCCGCAATATCCTCTCTAACCTGGAAGGCGATGCCGAGACATCATTCGGCATTGTGCGCCCGGTGGAGAAGGCCTGTATTGTGGTGGTTACCTCCAGCCGCGGCCTCTGCGGCGCTTTTAATACCAACGTGATCAAAGCCGCAGTACGCGCTATTGACGAAAAATACGGCAGCGTTCGCGCCGCCGGCAACCTGACGATCTTGTGCGTAGGTAAAAAGGGTTACGACTTTTTCCGCCGCCGCTACCGCGATTGCAATGTGGTGGCCGATTACGTCGAGCTCTCTGCCGACCTCAGCTTCGATAACGTTTCTACATTGGCTCGCTCACTGATGGCCGCTTTCGAAAATAAGGAGTACGATGCCATAGAAGTAGCCTACGGCCGGTTTAAAAACGCCGCAACCCAGTTTCCGGAACTCGACCAGTTCCTGCCGGTAACCAAAACAAAACAAGAAGCCGACAAGAAGTCGAAGGCCAATTATATCTTCGAACCCGATATGGCCAGCTTGCTTCAGTATTTGGTACCCAGCATCCTCCAAACGCAGTTTCACAAGTACCTGCTCGATACTAATGCTTCCGAACACGGCGCTCGTATGACGGCAATGGATAAAGCCACGGAAAACGCAGAGGAATTACTTCGCAACCTGCGCATCAGCTATAACAAAGCTCGCCAGGAATCTATCACCAAGGAAATCCTCGAAATCGTGGGCGGCGCTGCAGCCCTCGAAAACGACTAGTTCTTTTCATCTCCATATCACAACTGCTGAGAAAGGCCGACCCATTCTGCTGTGGGACGGCCTTTTTACTTATTCGAATAACCAAATAACCAATCTGGCAATATGCACATCATCCCCGCCATAGATATCATCGACGGCAAATGCGTGCGGCTTTCACAGGGAGATTACGCAAAGGTCACCGAATACCGCGCCGACCCGCTGGAAGTAGCCCGACAATTTGAAGATGCCGGCCTGCAGCGCCTGCATCTGGTAGACCTCGACGGGGCCCGCTCGGCCCGCATTGTGAATTACCGCGTGCTGGAACGCATCGCAACCCATACCCATTTGTTTATCGACTTCGGCGGCGGCCTCAAATCTGACGACGACGCCCGCATCGCCTTTGAATGCGGGGCACAGCAAATTACTGGCGGTACTATCGCTGTTGCCAATCGCGAGCTATTTCTGGGCTGGATAAATCGCTATGGCCGCGAACGCATCATTCTCGGCGCCGATGTAAAAGACGGAAAAGTAGCTATCAGCGGCTGGCAGGAACAAAGCGCCCTCGAACTTGAACCTTTTCTCTCTGATTACATGCAACAAGGTATACAATACGCCATATGCACCGATGTATCCAAAGACGGCCTCCTGCAAGGAAGCGCCATTGAACTGTATAAAAAGCTCCGCGAGCTTTTCCCCGATATCAAACTCATCGCCAGCGGCGGCATCAGCAGTATGGAAGAATTAGCCAAATTGCGCGATCTGGGCTGCTTCGGCGCTATTGTGGGCAAAGCATTGTATGAGGGGAGAATTGATTTGAAAGATGTGCTGATGTGCTGATGTGCTGATGTGCTAATTTGCTGATGTGCTGATTTGCTAATTTGCTAATAATTAAATAATAATAAATAATCAGCACAACTTGTCCCGAATGGAATTCGGGATTAACTAATCAGCACATTAACAAATATCCCCCTATCTTTACCTCAAACTCCATTACGGCGCATGATTAACATTATCTCCTACAACCTCAACGGCATACGGTCGGCAATAGACAAAGGGCTCTGGCAGTGGCTCGCCGACAATAACTTTGACATCATTTGCCTGCAGGAAACCAAAGCCCAACCCGACCAGGTGGATATGTCGGAGGCAGAACGGCAAGGTTATCAGCACTACTGGCATTGCGCCGAAAAAAAAGGCTATAGCGGAGTAGCCACGCTCACCAGGCGCCGGCCCGACAAGGTAGTAGAAGGCTGCGGTATACCCAAATACGACCGCGAAGGCCGAATTTTGCGCACCGATTACGGCGATTGGACGCTGCTCAATTGCTATTTCCCTTCCGGCACTACAGGCGAAGAACGCCAGCAATTCAAAATGGAATTCCTGGCCGATTTCCAGGCATGGATCGATGATTTGCGCCGCGAAAGACCACAACTCATCGTTGTTGGCGACTACAACATTGCCCATCAGCCTGTTGACATCCACGACCCGGTGGGCAACAAAAAATCCTCCGGCTTCCTGCCCGAAGAAAGAGCTTGGATGAGTGAGTGGTTTGACAATGGTTTCGTCGATAGTTTTCGATACCTGTACCCCGATAAAGTGGAGTACAGCTGGTGGAGTTTCAGAGCCAACAGTCGCGCTAAAAACAAAGGCTGGCGCATTGATTATCAATCGGTCACTACCCCGCTGCGCGATAAATTACGCAGTGCCGGCCATCTCGCCGACGCCGTCCACTCCGACCACTGCCCCGTTCTATTGTCTATCGACCTCTAAACAATGACAGTACCTGCCATTGACATACAAATCGCCGATATCGACACGGTAATACAGCTATCAGTCGCTATTCCGGAATTCGAGAAGCCATATAGGATATCAGAGTATCAGCGGCGTTTATCGGAAGTGCCGCACCTTATACTGGTAGCCTATGTTAACGGCCAACCTGCCGGATTCAAAGTAGGATACGCTCGTTCTTCAACGGTATTCTACACCTGGATGGGCGGCGTATTGCCAGGCTTCCGCCGTATGGGCATAGCTGCTGCTTTAGCCGATGCCCAGGAAAGTTGGGCCGTACAAAATGGATATGCTGTTGTGGAATTGAAAACCCGCAATAACTACAAAGCTATGCTGTGTTTCGCTTTATCTCGAGGATTCAATATTACAGGTGTTGAAACAAAGGAAAACTTGTCGCAATCGAGAATTTTTTTGCGAAAAAAGCTGTAATTGTAATATTATTGTATTATTATTGCATTAGCAAAACGAAGTTGCAGTGCAAAAAAACTTTGAAAAAAAGTTGGCATAGTGTTTTATATACACTTATATTTGTACTAACTTTGCCGCGCGATAGATGAAGGATGTTTCATTAATGCGCCAGACAGCCTGAAAAGGTTGTACAATAGCACTTGATCATACTTTTTAGTATTAAAATATAGCGCCGATAAAACTTTTTGACGCGCAAAAGAGTTTTAAAGATAGTTTTCATTTGGTTTTTTGGGGTTATACAAGGGGCGATTGTCTAAAGGCAGTCGCCCACTTTTTTTTCCAAAGGCTGCTCGAAAGGGGTCTTCTGATTATTACAGAAAACCCCTTTCGCTTTTTCTATTCTTTTGCCCGGTTCTCCCTACCTTTGCAGCGCATTTCAATCATCACCAAGCCATAAACGCATGTCTTCCGTACGTATTCAATCGGCCCTCATTTCTGTATATTACAAAGACGGCCTTGCGCCTGTCATCGAAGAACTGGCGCGCCTGGGCGTTCAACTTTTTTCCACCGGCGGCACCCATGAATTTATCAACGGCATGGGAATACCGGTGGAGGCGGTGGAAGACTTGACGGGCTACCCCTCCATTCTCGACGGTCGGGTAAAAACGCTGCACCCAAAGGTGTTTGGGGGTATCCTGGCCCGCCGTGAGGCGGCGCATCTGGCTCAACTGGAGCAGTACCAGATACCGCCGATTGATTTGGTTATCGTTGACTTATATCCGTTTGAAGCCACCGTGGCGCAAACTACCGATGAGTCGACAATTATCGAAAAAATTGACATCGGCGGTATTTCGTTGATCCGGGCGGCAGCTAAAAATTATCGAGACGTAGCCGTGGTAGCTTCTCGCGATGAATATTCCGCACTGCTAGACCTGCTTCGCGAAAAACAAGGCGCTACAGATCTGGAAGACCGCCGTGAATTAGCCCGCCGCGCTTTTGCCGTTACTTCGCATTACGACTCGGCGATTTTTCAATATTTTGACGGCGGCCGCGGCGATCTGGCATTCAAACAGAGTATTCCTGGCGCCTTGCCGTTGCGCTATGGCGAAAATCCCCATCAGCAAGGCACTTATTACGGCCATTTTGATGAAGTATTTGAAAAATTGGGCGGTAAAGAAATTTCCTACAACAACCTGCTCGATATAGATGCCGCTATTGCATTAATGGCGGAATTCAAAAACGACAACCCCACTTTTGCTATCCTCAAACATAATAATGCCTGTGGTATCGCTACCCGCCCCGGCGTTTTGCAAGCGTGGCAAGACGCTTTGGCAGGCGACCCGCTCTCTGCTTTCGGGGGGATTCTTATCTGCAATTGCGAAATAGACGAGGCTACCGCTACCGCCATCGACCAGATATTCTATGAAGTGCTCATAGCGCCCGGGTTTTCTGATGCAGCAGCAAACTTGTTGTTGAAAAAGAAAAACCGTATTTTACTGCGACTCAAAGCATACCCACAGCAGCATCAGGCTTTCCGCAGCCTCCTCAACGGCGTTATCGCCCAGGATGCCGATTTGCACACGGAAACGGAAGCCGATTTTAAAACAGCAACAAAACGAGAAGCCTCTCCATCTGAAATCAACGATCTGCTTTTCGCCAACAAGTGTGTGAAACACCTCAAGTCAAACGCTATTGCCCTGGTTAAAAATCAACAACTGGTTGGCATGGGTTGCGGGCAAACCTCGCGCGTTGACGCACTTCAGCATGCTGTCAACAAGGCCAAACACTTCGGCTTCGACCTGTCGGGCGCAGTGATGGCCTCCGATGCCTTTTTCCCTTTCCCCGATTGTGTGGAAATCGCCGACCAGGCCGGCATTACTGCCGTTATTCAACCCGGCGGCTCGGTAAAGGATCAGGAAAGCGTGAACTATTGCGACGCCCACAATATGGCCATGGTGATGACAGGTTACCGGCATTTCAAACACTAGGATATGGAAAACCACTCCAAGCTGCCCCATGTTGGTACCACGATATTTACAGTGATGTCGGCATTGGCGCAGGAGCACCGTGCTATCAATCTATCGCAGGGTTTCCCCAATTTTCCTACCTCGGAGGCTTTGCATCAATTGGTGTACCAATACATGCGGCAAGGCTACAACCAGTACGCCCCCATGGCAGGCGTGCCGCTGCTCCGACAACGCATCGCCGACAAAATAGCCGCCATGTACGGCACAAACGTCGACCCCGATAGCGAAATTACGATTACCGCCGGCGGCACGCAGGCCCTCTTTTCGGCTATCACAGCCTTTATCAGGCCCGGCGATGAGGTGATCATCTTTGAACCCGCTTATGATTCCTATGCACCCTCTGTAGAGGTGAATGGCGGTAAAGTAGCGCCCTATACCCTGCAAGCGCCGGATTACCGCATCAACTGGGAGGAGGTGGCCCAACTGATTAGTCCGCTCACCCGGATGATCATTATTAATACGCCACACAACCCCACGGGGACGATCTTAAAACAGGAGGACCTGCTTGCCTTGGAAAAACTTACAGCAGGAACGAATATTTTGGTATTAAGCGACGAAGTATACGAGCACCTGGTTTTTGACGGCTTGTCGCATCAGAGTGTACTGCGGTTCCCAGCGCTTCGAGCACGCAGTCTGGCAGTGTATTCTTTTGGCAAAACTTTTCACCACACGGGTTGGAAAATTGGATATTGCGTGGCGCCGCCCGAACTCACCGTTGAATTCAGGAAAGTACACCAATTTAATGTTTTTGCGGTTAATACGCCTATTCAGTATGCGCTGGCCGACTTCATGGCCAATCCGGCGGAATATCTCAGCTTACCTGATTTTTTTCAACAAAAGCGCGATTTTTTTCTTCGGGCCATGGCCGGAAGCAGACTCCGCCCCCTGGCCTGTGAAGGTACATATTTTCAGTTGGTCGATTACAGCGCAATAAGCGACGAACCCGACGTGCAGTTTGTGCGCAAACTGATTACCGATTTCGGCGTCGCTGCCATACCGGTATCGGTATTTTACGGCACACCACCGCCCGGCGACCGGGTCATCAGGCTGTGTTTTGCAAAAACGGAGGAGACGCTACAGCAGGCCGGCGAACTGCTGAATAAGGTCTGAGCCCCATCTTTAAGCATATTCCAGCAGCCATTGCCTTATCATATTCAGCGCTTGGATAGAAGCAGCCTGAATCGTTTTCAGCCGGTCGCGGCCAATAACAAAACGCCTGGCTATAATATGGTCGGTATTACCCACGGCAATCCACACAGTGCCCACCGGTTTTTCTTCGGTGCCGCCTGTGGGGCCGGCGATACCCGAAATGGCAACAGCCACATCTACTGCCAAAGCGCCGACGGCGCCGCGAACCATTTCCCTCACTGTTTCTTCACTAACAGCGCCGTGTTGCTCAAGCGTTGCTGCCTGCACGCCCAGTTGCGCCATCTTAACCTCATTGGCGTAAGCAACTATACTTCCTTTAAAATAAGCCGAAGCCCCCGGGATCGCGGTGATCAGGTGGGCCAAATAACCGCCGGTGCAACTCTCTGCAGTTCCCAGCCACATATTTCGTTCGAGAAGCATACGGCCAATGGCAGCTTCGAGGTGGTCGTTGCCGTGGCCGAAGACGATTTCCGACAGTAAATTCGTGAGTTCGGCAGCTTTGGCGTCCAGTTCGGCGTTGAGTTCCGCCTCATTTTTGGCCGTCCCCGTGAGGCGAAGCCGCACCTGGCTGATACCAGGCAAATAGGCCAGTTTGATATGCGGCGGCAATGTTGCTTCAAAATCTGACAAGCGTTCCGCAATAATCGATTCGCCCTCACCAACGGTCAAAATGGTGCGATGTGCGATGGGCAAGCCGGGGAAGCGTTCCCGCAATCGCGGTACCACCTCGTTTTCCATCAAGTATTGCATCTCAAACGGCACGCCAGGCATAGAGACGACAACTTTCCCTTCATAATCAAACCACATACCCGGCGCCGTTCCCATTTTGTTGTGTAAAATGAGCGCGTTGGCAGGCATGTAGCACTGCCCTTTATGGGCATCCGTCATTTTGCGGCCCCATTTTTCCATAATTCGGGATATGCGTTCATAAGTAGGTTCGTGAAATACCATATCCACGCCGAAAAAATCGGCAAGCGCTTTTTTGGTAATATCGTCTTTTGTCGGGCCTAACCCGCCGGTAATCAATACGGCGTCGGCGTGCGTTAATCCATCAACCAGGGCGCGGCGTATATCGCCGGCTTCGTCGCCGATGATCGCATTCCAGGTCACGCGACCGCCGTGCAAGTTGAGCTGTTGGGCCATCCAGGCGGCATTGGTATTCACCACTTGTCCGATGAGCAACTCATCGCCGATATTGATGAGGTGTATTTTCATAATTTGCAAAATTGGCCCCGAAGGTCGGGAATTTTGATTTGCTAAAACAGGAATTTTTGTTATATTCGAAGCGCAATAATACAACAGCCATGACACTGCAAGATCTTCAACCCAAAGCGCTATGGAGCAATTTTGCCGCGCTTAACGCCATACCCCGCGCTTCCAAAAAAGAAACCCGCGTCATCGCATTTATGAAAAACTTCGGCGAGCAACTTGGTTTGCCGGTAAAAGTAGATCATGTCGGCAATGTGGTGATCAAGAAACCGGCAACCGTCGGCATGGAAAGCCGCCCAACGGTGGTTTTGCAAGCCCATTTGGATATGGTGCATCAAAAAAATGCCGACACGGTTTTCGACTTCGATAGCGAAGGTATTCGCAGTTATATCGACGGCGATTGGGTAAAGGCTCAGGGGACTACGCTGGGCGCTGACAACGGCATCGGAGTAGCGGCTATCATGACGCTATTGCAATCGACCGATATTCCGCATCCTGCCCTGGAGGCGCTTTTTACCATTGATGAAGAAACCGGCATGACCGGCGCTGAGGGCCTCGACGCCACACTGCTGAGCGGCAAGATCATGTTGAACCTGGATTCTGAAGAAGACAACGAACTTACCATAGGTTGCGCGGGCGGTATCAATACCATGACGACCCTGCATTACGCCGAAGAAACGCCGCAACAAGGCGCCCAAGCTTATGTGATAACGGTAAAAGGACTCAAAGGCGGCCATTCGGGCATCGATATCCACCTGGGGCGCGGCAACGCCAATAAGTTGTTGACCCGGCTACTGTTTCACACTGGAAGGCCTTACGGCGCGAGAATTGCTTCTTTCGACGGCGGTAGCTTGCGAAATGCCATCCCGCGAGAAGCTTTCGCTATCATTACTACTACCCATCGCGCCGAATTTATAGAGGAATTCGAGCGCCGGAAAAACTATATCAAAGCCGAATTTCACAGTATCGAACCCGATATGTCGATTGAATTGACTGAAACAGCTCTGCCTGCCAAAGTAATGGCCCTGCCAGACCAGGAAAAAGCGCTGCAGGCTCTGTATGCCGTTCCCAACGGCGTATTCCGGATGAGCCCCGATATCCCAGGCCTCGTAGAAACATCCTCCAGCCTGGCCCGCGTCATTATCAAAGACGGCGTTTTTACTTCGCAAAGCTTACAACGCAGCTCCGTAGAATCGGGCAAAGAAGATATTGTCAATGCCGTCGCAGCTGCATTCGAAGCTATTGGCGCCGGCGTGGAAAATTCGGGCAGCTACCCGGGGTGGGCGCCCAACCCCGACTCAAGGGTGCTGCGCGTGATGGAAGGGCTTTATGCCGATTTGTTCGGTGAAAAACCGCATGTGGCCGCTTGTCACGCCGGGCTCGAATGCGGCATCATCGGCAAACACTACCCAGGTATGGATATGATCTCTTTGGGCCCAACGATCCGTCACCCCCATTCGCCCGATGAAAAAGTACATATTCCTTCTGTTCAAAAATTCTGGACGTACCTTCAGGCGGCGCTGGCGCAAATGAATTAAGAAAAAAGTTCTATTTTGCCCTAAATTGGCTTTGATATGAAAATCATGTTCTGCGGAGCAGCCCGTGAAGTCACGGGTAGCGCACATTTGATTACCCTCAACGACGGATTCCGGATATTGCTCGATTGCGGGCTATACCAGGGCAGATCCGAACAGTGGAAGGCTTTTAACTATTCCTGGTTTTTTCCGCCGGAAGAACTTGATGTGCTTGTCTTGTCACATGCTCATATCGATCATAGCGGGCGGATTCCGCGACTGGTCAAAGAGGGTTTTACCGGGTCGATTCACAGCACGCATGCCACGCGCAGCTTGTGCGCTATCATGTTGCTTGACAGCGCAAAAATTCAAGAAAGCGATACGGCCTATTACAACAAGCGCCACGACGAAAAAGAGTGGCGCGATCCCTTGTATACTGATGCTGACGTGCACAATGCGCTAAAATTATTTGTGAGCCACGGTTATGAAACCTGGTTCAGTATACATCCGGATGTTGATGTGTTGTATCGCGATGCCGGTCACATCCTTGGCAGCGCCAGCGTTACGCTGCGAATTCGAGAAAATGGCCGCACTTTTTATTTTGGCTTTACGGGGGACATTGGCAGGCCCAATCGCCCCATTTTGCGCGACCCGCAACCGATGCCGGAAGTAGAATACCTGATTTGCGAATCGACTTACGGCGATCAGGAACACGAGCAGGCGCCGCAAGAGATTGAGCACTTTTTGCAGATCATCGAGCATACCTGCGTCAACAAAAAAGGCAAATTGATTATTCCCGCATTCAGCGTGGGCCGTACCCAGGAAATCGTATACATTCTCGATCAGTTGGAATCCTCGGGGCGGCTCCCGGATATCCCCGTATATGTCGATAGCCCGCTGGCCGTCAATGCTACCACGATATTCGGCGCTCACCCCGAGTGTTTTGATGATGACCTCACTGCATATTTACACACCGACAGTAATCCATTTGGTTTCAACCGGCTCAAATACATCAGGGATGTTGAAGGCTCAAAAGCGCTCAACAGTTCTACGGAGCCGTGTATTATCATCAGTTCATCGGGCATGATGAACGCCGGGCGCGTCAAGCACCATTTGTTCAACGGTATTGACAAACCGGAAAACACCGTGCTCATTGTTGGTTATTGCTCGCCCGAAACGCCGGGTGGCTTCCTGCGCGACGGCGCCCAGGTCATCAAGTTATTCGGCGAGTGGAAACCGGTTAAAGCCGATATATCCATAATGGACTCCTTTTCAGCCCATGCGGATCGAAAAGAGATGCTCGATTTCCTGCAAAATCAAAAAGCGGGGCTCAAAAAGCTGTTCCTGGTACACGGCACGCTGGAGCGCCAGGAAGCTTTCCGCCAATATTTACAGGGGCATGGCTACAACGACGTGGTCATCCCCGAATTGGGGCAGGAATACGAGTTAGGTTAATACTTGAAGCTATTGACTTAGCCAATACATAATATTCAGGAGTAGTTGGGCATTTTGTTTTGCTTCCGGCGATCCCATTCCTGTGGGTATGCGTTGGGGGCCTGCCAGTTGTGAAGAAAACATTGCAGCTTCTCCAGAGACAAATACCTTGCCTTTATGATACGTCCGGTAAGCCATTTGATGGAGCCCCTTAGCTGATTGCATGGGGGTGTCGTTATTAAATTCCCAGGCTGTTTCGGGAAGCAATATTGTATAGGTGTCGTTGAGCGCCAATACGGATTGCGCTTGCGGCGGGATAGTAAATGCTTGCCCGGTAAAAGTTGCGATTGTATCCACCCGGTCTGCCGGGGTAGCGCCGTCTGTTATTAGGCAAGACTGCAAAGTGTTATTGCTGCGGTAAAAGACTTCAGCGCTGCGCCGGCGGTTATCCATGGCAAAACCATTTGTAAAACCAAACCCAAAAGCTGCAGCCAGATCGGTAGCGGCGCCGCCAAAAGGCATATGGTCGGCAATCAAAAAGAGGCTTCCACCGTGTGCTACCCACTCGCGAACCGCCTCTATCTCCTGGGCTGTAAATGCCGACGGGGTAGGTAATTGCCAATTGCCATCGGCATTAGATACATGCAAGGCATTGGATATGACTAATATACGGCATTGCGAAAGCGACGCATAGGAGAAAATATTCTCATTGGCTTGTAATTGATAGCCATCTGCCATAAGTAAATTCCCAAAAGCGTAATATCTCCCTCCAAGGGTATGAAAATTATGATGGGCTTCATCCAGCCAAACCACCGGCCCTTTATTGAATTCAAAATGAGGGTGTGAAATTGGGTAAGTAAAAGCGCTGTCAGGCGTCTGTTGAGCCTGTGCAAGGCCGCTCACCAGCATGAGTAGCATTGCTGTGAGTATTTTAGTCATAACAATCGGGTTTAATTGAAAAATATCCGTAGTGGGGCCTTAGAGCATGTTTGGACATTCGTCAATTGACTTCGTCGAATCTTCGATTTGGCTACAAGCGGCAAATTTTGTTTTATTCGCTTCGCGAGTTCAGCCTGTCAGCGTGACGTTTAGTCACCCTTCCAGGCTTCATGTTGCGTTTTTTCGCCGTAGCTGCCGGCTATCCCGACTCGCGAGTCGGGACAAAACGCGCCCCCGCCTTGCGGGACTTCGCTGCGCTACGCTCGTCTAAAATAAAATTTGCTCGCTTTCGCTTAATCACGAAAATCCAAACATGCTCTTAGTCTTCCACTACGGATATAGCTTATTTGTTAAACTGCATGCGCAAAAACGCCAGCGCTTTAGCGTTAGCTTGTTCTGCCGCCGATTTATCAAAATTGGGATTGCTGGGGTTGGCAAAAGCGTGGTCGGCGTCGAACATTTCGACCTGCAGCGACTTGTTGGTGGCTTTAGCCAGGTTTTCAAAGTTTTTCGCAAGCGCAGGCGTAATCCAGGCATCTTTTTTTGCAAAAATACCCAACACCGGGGCATTCAACGGGGCAAGATCAGCGGCTTGCGTAACCGGCATGCCGTAGTACATCACACAACCCTTGCCCTGGCGGCCTGCCAGTATAGAAGCCTTGAGCGACCAGCCGCCGCCGAAGCACCAGCCCAGCGTAGCAACCTGTGCGGAAGAGCCCACCTGGCTCAAAGCGCCTGCGATAATCGCTTTGAGGTGGTTTTCATCAACTGATTCCATCAACCTGGCGGCATCTTCGGGGTTGTCGGCCACTTTCCCATCGTAGAGGTCGAGCGCTAAAACAGCCACGTCGCCCAGGCTGTCGCAAAGGCGGTCTGCCTCTCTTTTTACATGGTCGTTGAGCCCCCACCATTCGTGAATGACAAACAAATATTTACCGCTCAGATTTACTGATGGCGTCACAAAATAACCGCTGCCCTCCTTCCCATCGGTAGTGGCAAATGTCAGCGGCCGCCCTTTGGGCTTAAAATCAATGGATTGCGGTGACTCGTGGGCTTTTTGGAAGCTACTGTCTTGCGAAAATTGTTCCATGCCGCCCTTGTCAGATGAAGAAGGCTGGCAGGCAAACAGGCCAACGGCCAATGACAGGAATACAAAGAGGCGAATTGGTTTCATGAACTGCTAGTTTAATGGTTTTGCGATGTATCTTTGCGCCACTAATTTATGCAAAAAAGATATGCTAACTGCCGAATCAACACCAATGACCTATGAGCGGGGCAAATTTTCTGATGAGATCCTCCTCGCTTTATACGAGCAACTCGTCAAACCCCGGCTCATCGAAGAAAAAATGCTGATCCTGCTGCGCCAGGGCAAAGTGAGCAAATGGTTTTCGGGCATCGGCCAGGAAGCTATCGCCGTAGGCGCAACCATGGCCCTGTTGCCCGATGAATTTCTTTTTACGCTTCACCGCAATCTGGGCGTATTCACGGCAAGAAACATGCCGCTGGACAGATTGTTCAGCCAATGGCAGGGAAAAGCGCATGGATATACCAAGGGGCGCGATCGTTCTTTCCACTTTGGCGCCATGGAGCACCATATTGTAGGCATGATTTCCCATCTGGGCCCTCAACTCTCGCTGGCGGCCGGTGTGGGCCTGGCTCACAAATTGATAGGCGAAGGGCGCATTGCGGTAGCTTTCAGCGGCGAAGGCGGCACCAGCGAGGGCGAATTTCACGAAGCGCTCAACACGGCGGCAGTATGGCAATTGCCTGTCATTTTTTTGATAGAAAACAACGGCTACGGCTTGTCGACGCCTACCCGTGAGCAATACCGCTGCGAAAACATTGCCGACCGGGCCATCGGTTACGGTATGAAATCCCGGATCATCGACGGCAACAACATCCTCGAAGTATATCGCACGGTAGACGAGCTGGCTACTGAAATGCGCGTCAACCCAGAGCCCGTATTACTCGAATGCAGGACCTTCCGCATGCGCGGGCACGAAGAAGCCAGCGGCACCAAATACGTGCCCAAGGAACTCATGGAGCAATGGGAAAAACGCGACCCCGTTGTGAATTACGAACAGTGGCTATTGCAGGAAGGCATTCTTACAGAAGCCCGACGCGACGCCATCAAAAAAAGCATAAAAGCCGATATAGAGGCGGGGTTGAAGATCACCTTCGATCAGCCGCCGGTGCAGTCGGATGCCGGTCGAGAGCTGGCCGACGTATATGCGCCCTGGCAGCAAACCGTGGTGGCGCCGGCATCGGCTGCCGCTACGGATAAGCGCTTCGTAGATGCCATCAGCGACGGCATGCGCCAGGCTATGCGCCGTCATGACAACCTGGTATTAATGGGTCAGGATATTGCCGACTACGGCGGCGTATTCAAAATCACTGACGGTTTTGTCCATGAATTTGGCAAAGCGCGCGTGCGCAATACGCCTTTGTGTGAAAGCGCCATCCTGGGTATCGGCCTCGGCTTGAGCCTCAAAGGCTTCAAAGCAATGGTAGAAATGCAGTTTGCCGATTTTGTCACCTGCGGCCTCACCCAGATCATCAACAACTTCGCCAAGTTGCATTATCGCTGGGGGCAGAACGCCGACGTAGTTGTGCGCATGCCAACAGGCGCCGGCACCGGTGCGGGCCCTTTCCACTCTCAAAGTAATGAAGCCTGGTTTACCCATACGCCAGGGCTCAAAGTAGTGTATCCGGCCACCCCCTACGATGCCAAAGGATTGCTATTGGCAAGCTTCGAAGACCCCAACCCCATCATGTACTTTGAACACAAGGCTTTATACCGCAGCATATCCGGATTGGTGCCCGATGATTACTATACCGTTGAAATCGGTAAAGCCCGGGTTGCGCGCGAAGGTCGACAACTCAGTATCATTACCTACGGTATGGGCGTGCACTGGGCTTTGCAAGTTGTGGAGGAAATGGGTATTGACGCCGACATAGTAGACTTGCGTACATTACTGCCTCTAGACTATGCATCCATTGATGCTTCGGTGAAAAAAACCAGCCGGGTGCTTGTTCTTCATGAAGACACCCTGATCGGCGGGTTTGGCGGCGAAATTGCGGCCTATATATCCGAGCATCTCTTCGAATTCCTCGATGCGCCGGTATTGCGCGTAGCCGGGCTCGACTCGCCAATTCCATTCGCTACCGAACTCGAAAAGATATTTCTGCCTGTTGACAGGTTGCGCGAGCAACTGGCCCGGCTAGCGGCTTATTGAACCAAATTTTGACGGAAAGGCGCCTTTTAACCCATGAAAGGCGCCTTTTTTTGTTCATCGGGTTTTAATATTATAATTTTACTTGCCTTGTATCTTATATTTAATTACATTTGCATGAGTTCAGTTTTGATTGGCTAAAATCTCGTCTCCCAAGTTCAGGGGGAATCTACATCCATACCTCCCAACGATGGTTTTATCTTCGCTTGAATTTCCATTAGTGAACTGCAAGCAACAACTTCTCCTTTTGTTTGTATCTTTGCGGTCCAAACAAAAGTAAGGTTACTATGGATTTAAAGCACCTGGTTGCTGTAAGCGGTTTGCCCGGCATTTTTCGCATGGCTGCCAACCGCGCCAATGGCATGATCATCGAAGATTTGACCAACGGGAAAAAAGTTTTCGTCCCGGCCCGCAAACACCAATTTACCCCTTTGGAATCGACGGGGATATATATTGACAATGGCGACACCATTGAATTGGAAAAAGTATTCCAAAACATGATGGACAATGCCGGTACCACACCCCCTATTAACCCCAATTCCAGCCCTGAAGAGCTGCACCGGTACTTCAGCGCGATACTGCCCAATTACGACCGCGATCGCGTACATACCGGCGACATTAAGAAAGTCATCAAATGGTACAATATTTTGGGTGAAACCGGACTTCTGACCCAAACGCCCGAGCAGGAAGACAGCGAAACAGCAAAAGAAGAGGAATAATCTACTGTTGGTCGCTGTAGCTAGAGCACGAGAGGCTTTCAAGCGTTTTCCTTAGCGGCGGAAGGTAAGGGTTGCTCAACAACACAACTATGACTACTACAGCGATACCTCAGCCACGGCAGTTCAATTTTTTGCCAAAAGATTTCAAACTCAATCTTTGGTCTGCATTGGAGCCGTATTATGAGGAACTGCTCAACAGGCCCATCAATTCGGTGAGCGATCTGGAGCATTGGATACTCGACCATAGCGAGCTTGACGCGATGATCAGCGAAGATTTTTCATGGCGTTATATTCGGGTAACAAGCGACAGTCGGGATCAGGCAGCCAATGATGACTATCAATACGCCGCGCAAGAGTTGGCGCCGCGTATTACCGCCTACGACTACAAGCTCAATAAAAAACTGGCGGATTGCCCTTTCCTTGAACAACTCGACCCCTCGCTATATGCTATCCATATTCGCAATGCAAGGAATACGATAGCGCTTTTTTGTGATGAAAATATACCCCTGGTCACCGAAGTTCAGCTCAAATCAAAAGAATACGGGCGCTTGTTTTCGGAAATGACAGTGGGCGTAAACGGCGTGCAAATGACCCTCCAAAAGGCCGGCGCTTTATTGGAAGAAACCGACAGAGGTTATCGCGAGTCTATTTACCACAAAATTAATCAGCGCATCTTACAAGACACGGAGAGCCTGGAAGAGCTCTTTGACGAGATGCTGCGTCAACGCCACCTCATAGCCCGCAATGCAGGCTTTGACAACTTTCGCGACTATCGCTTTCAATCGCTCGGGCGTTTTGATTATTCTGCCGGCGATTGCCTGGCGTTTCACGATGCCATCGAATTTGAAATTCTGCCTTTACTCGACGAACTCAACGAGCATCGCCGGCAACTGCTGGAGCTCCAAACGCTCCGCCCCTGGGATCTCAACGTAGATACATGCGGGCAGCAGCCGCTGCGCCCTTTTGATAATGCGCAGGAACTCGCAGAAAAAACCGTCGCCTGTCTGTCGCGTCTTCATCCTTACTTTGGCGAGGTTATTCAAATGATGAGGGAAAAAGGACATCTCGATATTGAATCCCGCATGGGCAAACGACCCGGCGGCTACAATATGCCGCTGCACCTCACCGGGGTTCCTTTCATTTTTATGAACGCCGCCAATTCGGTGAGCGATATGCGCACGTTGCTCCACGAAAGCGGCCATGCCATCCACTCGTTGCTAACCCACGAACACCAGCTCAGCTCCGCCAAACGCGTTCCTTTCGAGGTAGCCGAGCTGGCCGCTATGGCTATGGAGTTATTCACCATGGACCATTGGGATATTTTCTTCCATAACGAAGAACAATTGCGAAGGGCAAAAATAGGGCAGTTGGAAAATGTACTGAAGGTATTGCCCTGGATCGCTACTATTGACCAATTTCAGCACTGGATCTATACCCATCCCGATCATTCGCGCGAGGCGCGCAAAGAAAAGTGGATGGAAATACTGCACCACTTCAGTTCCAATCTGGTTGACTATTCCGGGCTGGAGCACTATCTGGAATACCTTTGGCACAAACAATTACACATATTTGAGGCGCCTTTTTACTTTGTAGAATACGGCTTTGCCCAACTCGGCGCGATTGCATTGTGGAAGCAATACCGCGAAAACCCCGAGCAGACTATACAAAACTACATTAACGCCCTCAAGCTGGGGTATACCCAACCCATTAACGATATATATAAAACAGCAGGCATTTCGTTTAATTTTTCGCGCGAATATGTACGCGAATTAGGCGCTTTTGTTAAATCGGAATTGATGAGGCTGCTTTGAAAACGAAGGCTATCCTTCACACTATGATACACTTTTATATCTTTGCCCCACAATTCTAATGTCTGCTATGTATAAAGGAAAAAAGGTTGTGGTAGTGCTGCCCGCGTACAACGCCGCGCTCACCCTTGAAAAGACATACAACGAAATCCCTTTTGATCTGGTTGACGAAGTAATTCTTTGCGACGACGCCAGTAAGGATAACACGGTTGAACTGGCTCGCCAGATTGGCATCCGGCACGTTATTGCCCACGAAAAAAACAAAGGTTATGGCGGCAATCAAAAGTCGCTGTACAATAAAGCGCTTGAACTTGGCGCCGATATAGTCATTATGCTTCATCCTGACTATCAGTATACCCCGAAGCTGATCCCCTCTATGGTCAATATTATCGGTGAGGACTTATACCCGGTAGTGCTGGGTTCCCGAATTTTAGGAAAGGGGGCGCTGGCCGGAGGTATGCCTGTTTATAAATACCTGGCCAACCGCTTTCTCACGCTTACCCAAAATTTGTTGGTCAATTACAAATTGTCAGAATACCACACCGGGTATCGCGCATTTAGCAAGCAAGTATTGGAAAGTATCAATTATAATGAAAACTCGGACGACTTTGTGTTCGACAACGAAATGCTATCGCAGATCATCTACGCCAATTTTGCCATTGCGGAGGTAACCTGCCCCACCAAATACTTTGAAGAGGCCTCTTCAATCAATTTCTCCCGAAGCATGCGTTATGGAATGGGCGTGCTGCGGGTTTCGCTCTGTCATTTATTACAGCGGCTGGGCTGGCGGCGTTTTCGCATGTACGAAAAACCATCTTTAGCCAAATAGAGTTTGGCGCCTTTCGGTTTGGCTATACCGTTTCCATTCTCCTATTGTTGCTGCAAAATTTTTCTCATAACGTAAATAGCGGCGAGTAGGAGGGTGTAGGTTAAGGTTGCAGTCATCATAAGGGCATCGGATCGTGTGTGAAAATTGCTTTATTTGGTATGTAGGGCTAAAGTTCTGAAAAATTAGAACGCGACTTTAGCCAAATGCAAATCTGGCAATCCGGCTGACAATTTTCACCGAAATGCCGGATTTTTGACAAAAAAAATCGACGAACGGTATTGCGCGGTATTTTTAAGCAGGTTCACTGGCCGATAAGTTGATCGTAAATACCCAGGATATCTGTATTGGTTTCCGCTGATTTTGCGGCATCCAGCGCTGATTTAATCAATCCGAGGGGTACTGCAATCTCCTGTTTCTCGGCGTCATTGTCTGTTGCGTTGGAGCGGCGAAGTAGTTCGCTGCGCATTTCCACCAGGGCCCTCACGGCTGCCACGCGCTGCCAGATAGTTTTTTCCATATTAACTCCGAACGAGCGCAGCTTTTCAATGGCGGCATTAACCACCTCAGGTGATCCTGCAACAGCAAGACTTTGATAACCGCTGAAAAAAGAGAAAGCGCTCATGCCGTCAACTTTATCCAGTCTGCTTTCAAAAAATGGAAGGTACTGCGCATCTCCGCTGCTGAGATAAATTTCGCCTACTGCATCCAGTAGTTCGCTATTATCTTCTTTTTCGAATTGGCGGGCCAGGGGCAGGGCGCTTTCGCTATCCAACTGGCCAAGCAGCCGGAGAGCAGTAGACATTACAAAATACGACTGTTCTTTTTGCAAGGCTGTTTTTGCAAGATCGACGGCCTCTGTGTCGCCCATTTCCAGGAGTTTGTTGAATGCCAGGTAGCGCACTTGGGAATGTGGGTCGTTGATGGCCATTTGCCGAATGAGCGCAATGGTTGTTTCGTCAATATCTTCTTCTACCAGGTTTTCCAAAGTTGCGGCCCGCAATACCCAGAAGCGGTCTTTTAAGGCTGACTTGAGCATTGCTCTCGAAGCGCTATTTTCGCTTTCCACTACGCTCAGCAGCGCCTCCATGCGGTCCATAAACCGAGGTGCAAATTGATATTGCAATACCATGTCTGTCTCGGTTTTGTTGTCTTTGCGCTCGGCTAGCAGAACGCGTTCGGCGTCAAAAATAATAAATGCGGGTTGGCGGTCAACTTTATAGGAAAAAGTCTGCTCCCGCTGCATCATCACTTCGTTGTAGCGTTTTGAAGAACCATCTGCGAAGTAAATATCAATCGCGACAGGCAATTCGAATACAGGGGGCATCATATCGGGCGACTGGGTTTGCGCCACAGTAACGGTTGCTTCGCCTGAAACAGCTTCATAACCGTATGAAATTTCGAGTTGCGGATGTCCTTCGCGGAGATACCACTGGTTAAAAAACCAGTTGAGATCCTCCCCCGTCACTTCTTCAAATGCCAATCGCAGGTCGTGTACTTCAGCAGCTTTAAACTGGTGGCGATTGAGGTACAATTTGAGGGCTGCAAAAAACGCATCGTCGCCTACGTGATTACGAAGCATGTGAAGTACAAGCCCCCCTTTGTTGTAGCTATGGGCGTCGAACATATCTTCTTTGCTGTCGTATCCAAAATGGATCAGGGGGTGGATATTGCTGCGGGAAGCGTCGAGATAACCGCCGAGTTCTTCCCAGAGGTGATAATCAGCGGCATCTTTGCCGTATTTGTGTTCCAACCATAGGTATTCGCTGTAATTGGCGAATCCCTCGTTCAACGTCAGGTTGGCCCAGCTTTCGCAGGTGACCAGATCGCCAAACCAGTGGTGAAACATTTCATGGGCAACAATTTTGTCGTTAGTCAGTTCGTCGATCAATTCGCGGCTATGGCGCTGTATAAACTCTCCGAAAATGACGGCGGTGGTATTTTCCATGGCGCCTGACACATAGTCGCGCACTACTATTTGAGCAAACTTGGGCCAGGGGTATTTTACGCCAGTCTTGTTGGAGAAAAAGGTGAGCATCTCGGGCGTGTGGGGGTAGATGGCCCGGGCGTCTTTTTCGTAAGCGGGTTCTACGTAATAGTCAACATCAATACCTTCCCATTTATCTTTCACTACTGCATATTCGCCAACGGCCAGCATAAACAGATAGGGAGCATGCGGGAGATCCATCTTCCAGTAGTCGGTGCGGGTGCCGTCGTTATTTTTTTTGGATGAAACCAATACACCGTTGGAAAGGGTTTTGAATTTATCTTCTACGGTAATGTACATTTCCTGGGTGGTACGCTCATTCGGTTTGTCGATAGTTGGAAACCAGCGCGAATTCCATTCGGTTTCGCCTTGCGTCCATATTTGTTGAGGTTTGCCCGGTTCTTCTCCTCGAGGGTTGATAAAAAACAACCCTTTATCGGAGGTAATAGCCTGGCTGCCGCCGGTAGCAGAGGGCGAGGCGGTGTATTCCAGGTTGAGGGTATAAGTTTGATCGCGGGTATAGGTTTTGCCCAGTTGTATAGTGATGTTTTCGCCGGTATAGTCGTATGCTAATGGTTTATTATCGCCCTCCATTGTAACTTTATGGAAATCAAAACCTTTAGCGTCCAATGTAACAGATGTAGCCGGATAGAAATAGGGTTTAAGTTTAAGGGCGGCTTTTCCCATTACTTTTTCATTTGTCCAGTCGAAACGCAGATCGAGCCTGGTATGGATCAGGTCGTGCTCGCGGCGGGTTGTTTCGTTGTACTTGGGAAGCGTATAAGTAAATTGATAACCTTCAGTAGAAATTCCCGTTTCAACTTCGCTGGTTTCATTCCACATATCGGGAGTCACTTCAAGCGTATCCAAGGCTCGTTCTTCAAAGGCTATATCCTCCGTTACCGGCGAGGGGTTAGTTAGCACGGCGCCTTTCTGGGCGGTTTTACAGCCTGCCACTGCGAGCAGCAGCGCTGCGAAAATAGGGAGCAACGACTTCATAAATAGTCAGATTATTAAATATAAATACAAAACATCCTTAACCAATACAAAGGAAAAGCAATGACGACGGAGCACAGCGGGAGGGTAAAAATAGCGGCAATTCTGCAACAAACCGGGGGAAGACCCTTAGCTGATGGGATTTGACGCTACGACATCTTGTAAAAATTCTTCCAGATATTCGTTAAACTGCAAAGGGTGTTCCATCATAGGAGCATGCCCGCATTGGTCTAAAAAAAAGAGCCTGGAATTCGGTATCAACTCGTGAAATTTTTCTCCGACAAAAGCGGGCGTAACCTGGTCGTCTTTACCCCATACCAGCAAAGTGGGCGCCTTAATGAGATGGAGTTTATCGGCGAGGTTATGCCGGACTGCCGACTTGGCGGTAGCGATGATGCGAATGGCCTTATTGCGATCGTTAACGATGTCGAAGACTTCATCTACCAGTTCTTTGCTGGCTACTGCCGGGTTGTAGAAAGTGGCGGCCGTTTTGCGTTGAATAAATTCGTAATCGCCCCGTTTTGGGAAACTGGTGCCCATGGCGCTTTCAAAAAGGCCCGAGCTTCCCGTAAGAATCACCGATCTGATTTTTTCGGGGCGGGCTAAAGCATACAGCAATGCGATATGGCCGCCAAGCGAGTTGCCCAGTACGTGTACGTTGTCGTAACCCTTATAGTCTACAAATTCTGCAACATGATCGACCAGGCCGGACAGGGAAACCTTCCGGAGTGGCAATTCGAAAATGGGGAGAATAGGCACAATTACATTGTACGACTTGGAGAAATTATTGATAATGCCTTCGAAATTGCTAAGAGCGCCGAATAACCCGTGCAAAAGCAACAGATTCTCCTCTCCGCCCTTCGTCTCGATGTACTTAAATTTACCTTCCTGGTTTATCCCGTAGTTCATGTACCATAAAAGCTATTAGACAATTCAGCTTAGCATCCACAAAAATATAATTTTTGGCCTAATGTCCAAGCATTATCAAAGCGAGCCGCTAGCTTCCCTGTAAACAACCGCTAAAATAACCTGGCCAACTGCCCGGAGGGTTATCGGATCGATGATCCGCATGTCGTCATTGTGGGTATGCCAGTGTGCGCCAAAGCCTGTTTCTGTTTGTTCAGGGCGATTAATGATATCGATCATTTTGATACCGGCGATAGTATTTACAAAAAAATGATCATCAGTAACGCCGCCGCCGTCAGCCTCCACAAAATAGTTACTATAGCCCATATTTTTCGCTAATTTCCAAACCTTTTCCACCACATCGGGTGCGAAACGCATAGAATAGCTTTCTTTTGGGAAGCGAGCGCCTTTAGCGCCTACCATATCGAGCAATATGCCGTAGCGCGGGCGATAATTAGAGGCGTGCAGGTTGCGCGACCAATACTGCGATCCGAGCCCCCAGGAATATACGCTCAGGCGTTGTTCTTCTTCATTGGCATATTCTTCCTTGCTCTCGCCGTAGTCTTCGGCGTCAAACAGAACGATATCCACGCCCAGGTCGAGTGGGTTGGCTTGCAATTGCCGGGCTACCTCCAGTAATACCCCAACGCCGCTTGCGCCGTCGTCGGCGCCGAGTACGGCTTCATTTCGTCTTTCTTGATTAATCGGAGAATCGGCCAAGGGCCGCGAGTCCCAATGCGCGGCCAATACAATGCGGTTGCTGTTGCCTGGATTGTACTGCGCTATGATGTTGGTTGATTTGAGCACTTCGCCGGTGTATGCTTTGGCTTCAAATGATTGCTCGATGACGGTTGCGCCAAAAGATTTGAACCGGCTTACCAGCCACTCGCGGCAGGCTTTGTGGGCTTCGCTGTTGGGCGTTCGAGGGCCGAATAGTACTTGTTTTTCCACGTAAGCATAAGCCGAGTCGCGATCAAAACGCGGTACGGCTACCGATTGGGGAGGCGTCGCGTTTTCTTCTGCCTTGTCGCTTTTGCAGGCGTTTAACCCCAATGTTATCAAGATTGCAAGGGTAAGCAACTGTAGTTTCATAATGTCTTGGATTATTCCGATTTAAAATGCCGCCACCCTTGCGCTTGCAGGGAGTGGATGTTACCGCCTTTGGTATGCAGGGTTAATCCATTTTGTTGAGGAACGATTTCCCCCATGATATAAATATCGGGCAGGTATTTGATTTTGTCTACATCTGCGGGGTCGATGGTAAAAAGCAATTCGTAATCTTCGCCGCCGTTGAGCGCACAGGTAATGGGGTCGAGGTTAAATTTGAGGGCCATCATCTGGGCGTCGGGGTGAATCGGCACCCCGCTTTCTTCAATAAATGCTCCTACGCCTGAATCGTGGCAGATGTGCATCAAATCGGAAGATACGCCGTCAGATACGTCGATCATAGCTGTTGGTACGAGGTTGTTCTCGGCAAAGAACGCGATCATATCCCTGCGCGCTTCGGGTTTTAATTGTCGCCCGATGAGATACTGCTGATCTTCGAGATCGGGTTGGGTATCAGGATTAGACAGGAACAACTGCTTTTCGCGTTCCAGTATTTGAAGCCCGAGATAAGCGGCGCCAACATCGCCTGTGATGCAAACGAGGTCGCCTATACGAGCGGTATGGCGATAAGTTAGCTTGTCTTTTTCTCCTTGTCCTATGGCTGTAATACTGATAATCAAACCCTTAAGCGAAGAAGAAGTATCTCCCCCCACCAAATCGACCCCATAGGCATCGCAAGCGGCATACATACCTGCGTAGAGTTCGTCAAGCGCTTCTACGGAAAACCGGTTAGAAATGGCAATAGAAACGGTGATCTGCTTTGGCAGGGCGTTCATGGCGTATATATCCGAGAGGTTGACCACAACGGCTTTATAGCCCAGGTGTTTGAGGGGGGTATACATCAGGTCGAAGTG
This sequence comes from Saprospiraceae bacterium, assembly GCA_036741235.1. Lineage (GTDB taxonomy): Bacteria > Bacteroidota > Bacteroidia > Chitinophagales > Saprospiraceae > JABWBR01. The sequence continues at coordinate 28,822 of DAINSQ010000040.1, forward strand.
GATGCCTTCCACCAGCAGATCGGTAGATACCACGGTGAGATAATTGCCGTTATCGATCACGGCGGCATCGTCGCCTACGCCTTTGATGGTAGCATCATTTTTCAATTTGATTTGGCGGGTGAGGTGTTCTATAAGGCCAAATTCACCCAGGTCGCCAATATTCGTTCGCGGGGTAGATGATTGTTCTGACATAAAAAATTGACTTGTTGATCGCTTAACATCCCATAAGGCTGGGCTGATAAGCGGGAACTTGATTCATTGCCTTGCGCAGCGCTTCGCAACCTTTTTCACTGAGGGGGGTTAGCGGCAGGCGCGTTTCGCGACTGCATAATCCCAAAATTTCCATTGCGCCTTTTATTCCGGCTGGATTTCCCTCTGCATACAAATGAGGATGCACATCGAGCAGGGCTTCGTTAAGCCGGCGAGCGGCAGCCATATCATTGCGCAGGGCAGCGTCTACCATGCCGGAAAAATGGGCAGGGTAAGCATTGGCGATGACAGAGATCACGCCGTCAGCGCCACAGGCCAATAGGGGTAGGGTGAGGGGGTCGTCGCCCGAGAGCGCCAGCAGATGATCGGGTTTATTTTTAATAATTCGCATGGCCTGCACCAGGTCGCCGGAGGCTTCTTTTACTGCAATAAACTGTTTGCTGGCTTCAGCCAGGCGCAGAATCGTGTCGCAAGTTACGTTTGAGGCGGTCCTGCCCGGTACATTATAAATAATAATGGGCAGCGGTGAAGCTTGAGCGACCTCCATATAGTGGCGGAAAATTCCTTCCTGTGTAGGTTTATTGTAGGCGGGGCTGCTCGACATAATAGCGTCGACGCCGGTGAGGTCAAACTGGCAGATATGGTCAACGAGTCTGGCCGTATTATTATCGCCAAAAAAGCCGGCCACTATGGGCAACCTGCCTGCGTTTGTTTTTATCGTAAAATCCAATACCTGGCGGCATTCCTGGGCAGTAAGCCCTATCGCCTCGCCTGTTGTGCCCAGACACACGAGATAATCGACCCCGCCGGCAATCACATGTTCTATGATGCGTTCCAGCGCAGCATAATCCACCGATTTGTCATCGCTGCGAAAGGGAGTAATCAGGGCTACGCCCGTCCCTTTAAACTTGGGCTGATTCATACTTTGTGTTCGTCTTCTTCAGTAACTGCTCCACCTGTCTGATAAACTGCCTGATATCATTATTGGCGGGCATATCAATCATAACGTCGAAACAATCGGTATGGTTGGTGACGGGACCGACCTTGAGGTGTGCGGTTGATAGGGCTGCAATATATTCCAGCCAGGGCAATTGGGCCGGCGGCAGAGCGATAAGCACATCGACAGGCCGGGCGAGGAATTCGTCGACGGCGCTGCTTTTGGGGCGCAGGGCCCAATCGAGTTGTTTTTGAGAGAAACAGGGGAAGGCAAATTCGCCGGTATCGGGGTGGCCTTCGAGATACCCCAGCATTTTGACGCGTTTGCCGCGGTTGCGCAGTTCGTCGGCGTATTCCATCACCGCCTGGCGATTACTCAGCGACGAGCCGTCAAAGATCAGTCCTACGGTTTGTGCAGAATCGAGGTTGACAGGTTTGCGCTCCCTGCGCAGTTTGGCCACTTGTTGAGACAAAAAGCGATGATGAAAAAATAATTGGATATTCCTCCAGCTCATTATTTTACTTTTCCTTGTTCGGTGCATCCGAAGATTCGGTATCATAAACGCCCATATTGGCGTATTTATTGATACGGGCTTCTATTCTTTCCTCGGGCGTCATCTCTTGCAACTCTGTGAGGGCTTTTTTGATTTGTTTTTTGAGCAACTTGGCCATCTCTTCCGGCGCGGCATGCGCACCTCCGACGGGTTCTTTGATAATGCCGTCGATGAGGCCGAACTCATACATGTGATCGGCGGTAAGCTTTAGGGCTTCTGCGGCTTGTTCTTTGTAATCCCAGCTATGCCATAAAATAGAAGAGCAGGACTCAGGAGAAATCACCGAATACCAGGTATTTTCGAGCATATACACGCGGTCGCCGAGTCCGATGCCGATAGCGCCGCCGGAGGCGCCTTCGCCGATTACCACGCATACAATAGGCACGCGCAGTTGGGCCATTTCAAAAAGATTACGTGCAATAGCCTCTGCCTGTCCGCGTTCTTCTGCTTCCAGGCCGGGATAAGCGCCCGGGGTATCAATCAGCGTAATTACCGGAAAATTAAACCGCTCGGCGTGTTTCATCAGGCGAAGCGCTTTGCGGTATCCCTCCGGGTTGGCCATACCGAAATTGCGGTATTGGCGCATTTTGGTATTGATACCCTTCTGATGGCCGATAATCATCACGGTCTGCCCCTCAAAACTAGCCAAACCGCCCACAATAGCCTTGTCGTCCTTCACGCAGCGGTCGCCGTGCAATTCGATAAATTTCTTGCACATCTGGCTTATATAATACAAGGTATAAGGGCGTTCGGGGTGGCGGGAAAGCTGTACTTTCTGCCAGCCGGTCAGGTTACTGTAGATCTCTTTACGGGTATTCCGAATCTTGGTTTCCAACTCGCGGGTCATTTCGGTGACATCCACGATGCCTTCTTCTCCTACCTGCTTGATCTTGTCGAGTTGTTCGTACAGCTTTTCTAAAGGTTTCTCAAACTCCAGGAAGACCATAGATTTCTGGATTTAGGTCGGTTTGTACTGCAATGTTCGAACGGCAAAGGTAGCAATTTGGCGCAAGATTTTTTTTGATAATTTTTTTTCAGAATACTTGCGCGATTTCAAATAGCGATTTACCTTTGCATCCGCCTGACAAAGATTGGGCGTTTAAAAGAAGGTCCGGTAGTTCAGTCGGTTAGAATACCTGTCCCGATCGTAGATCGGGAGGGTCGCGGGTTCGAGAGCTACAAAGACATAGAGAAAAGAAAATTGGTCCGGTAGTTCAGTCGGTTAGAATACCTG
>DAINSQ010000041.1:0-30974 GCA_036741235.1 Saprospiraceae bacterium
GTTTATGCGACTGAAGGGAGTCCCGTACTGACCGAAGGGAAGTCGGGATGTTTATTCATAAACTTATAAACTTATAAACGGACAACGGAGAACCCACAACCCACAACCTACTGATCCTCAATAATGGCGTCATCCACAATATCATTACCGTCGCCGTCGAGGTCGTCGAAACCTTTGGTTTTGCCTTCTTTAGGCGGCGCCGGCGCTGCCGGTTCTTCCGGTTTTGTCACCTGCGGTTTACTGCCTGTGCCGTGGTAATCGCCTTCGGCGAATCGGCGGGCTTTTTCGAAAAAGCTGTCCTTGCCTTCCAGCAGGCTGTCCTTGGTGTCAACAGGATCATGAACAAACCCTCCTGCGCCTTTGGCTTTTTGTTCGATTTCATCGCCCATCTCCCGGGCTTTTTTCAGTGTATCGTCGAGATCGCCTTCCTTTGCGGCGGCCTCCTGTGCCTTCTCCACCATCTCGTGGGCTTTATCCATCACCGAGCCGCTAAATTGCCTGGCTTTTTCCCACAGATCGCCGCCGGCCTCCATCACTTTGCCGCCGATATCTTCCACTTTGTGCATAATTTGCTCGCTTACATCGCCCGACGAGTCGAAGATCTTGCCGCTTACCTCATTGGCTTTATCCATTACCTTGGCGCCGATTTCCTCGGCAGTCTCTATCACCTTATGGCCAATTTGCTCTACCTTGCCTTTTAGGTCGGGCTGGTCAGCGGGCGGGGGCGTTGCGGCGCCGGTGGTTTCATCAAGAACAGGCTCGCCCTCTTCGCCGAATTGCGAAGTAGGCGGCGTGGCCGACATAGCGCCGGCATCAGCCGTTTGTTTCTTTTCGGCAGCCTTCCAGATGTCGTCAACGATTTCATCCACAGCGCCTTTGGCGGTTTCAAAAGCGGAGCCGGCCTTATCCATCACTTGTCCGCCGATTTCCTCAACTTTATGCATCGCTTTGTCCAGCAACTCGCCCGATTTGTCCGCCAGCTCTTCCCCGGCTTCCTTCCCGGCCTCCACTGCCTTGTCAGCCGTAGATTTTACAACCGCTTTTGCGCCGAATAAGAGGCGCTTCAATTCGTTTAACATGTCTTTTTCGTTTTATTGGTAAATAGCAAAATTTTGTCTCAACCTTAATCAACAGCTACAAATATTACAAATTTAAACGCATAATGTAAAACTTTTACGACGAGCGAACGATAAAATAAGGCCGGGCGTCGGCTTTCTTTGTCATTTTGCCGCTCGAACATCAACATATGAGGGGTAGTTATCGTTGTAATTGAAAATAATGCTTGACGAAATTACCGTTTGCTATAATCCTGCTTTGAACACAACTTTTGCACTATGAAAATCTTAATGGTCTGTTTGGGCAATATTTGCCGCTCGCCCCTGGCAGAGGGCATCATGAAAGCCAAAGTAAAATCCCACGCGCTCGATTGGGAAGTTGATTCTGCCGGCACCGGCTACTGGCATGTAGGCGAACTTCCCGACCCCCGCTCTATCGCCGTCGCCCGCCGCCATGGCATCGATATCACCGATCAGCGCGCCAGGCAACTCAAACCCGCCGACCTCAACCGCTTCGACCTCGTGCTGGCTATGGATCAATCGAATTACCGCGATATCCTGCGCCTACAACACGCGGGCGAAGCAACGAAGGCCGGCATTCACATGATTATGCCGCTGGCCTACCCCGACCAAATACAGGACGTGCCCGATCCCTATTGGGACGACAATGGTTTCCAGCATGTATTTGATATGCTCGACGACGCCTGCGAACGAATTATCCAGCGCTGGAAATCCGGTGATGTCAAGCCCTATCCGATTGATCTTTCAATGCAATTATAAATCTACGGCTGAATATTATCATCATCGCAACTGTGTAGCAGGCGTTAGTGCTTGCCGCAATTAACAATCACCTTATAGCCATGTTACGCCCCCTCCTCTTCCTGGTTGTGCTTGCTTTATACAACCCTGTATCCGGTCAGTGGACCACGGCCACGCTCTCTCAGGCTCGTTGGGACCTCGGCGCTACCGCCGCCGGCGCCAAAGTGCTCTTCGCCGGCGGTAAAACCCTGGCGGGAGCTTCGGTTGTACCCACCGACCGCGTCGATATCTACGACCGACAATCGCTGCAATGGACTACCGCTTCGCTTTCCCAGGCACGCAGCTTGCCCTATGCTCTTACTATGGGCAACAAGGCATTTTTTTGCGGCGGACTCGCCGCCAACGACAGCCCCACTAATCGCGTGGATATTTACGACGCCGCTTCCGGCGCCTGGTCTACCCACCAACTCGTGCAATCGCGCCACGAATTGGCCGCCATCGCCCACAACGGCAAACTGCTGCTGGCCGGCGGGCGATCCAATACAGGCGGTTATAGCAATCAGGTAGATATATACGACGAGTCTACCGGCCAATGGACTACCGCCACCCTCTCGCAGGCCAGAAAGGTTGGGGCGGCAACTGCTGCCGGCAGCAATATATACTTCGCCGGCGGCTTTAATGGCTTTATTTTATTCAATGTAGTAGACATTTACAACACTGAAACCGGCGCCTGGACCACCGCCGAACTTGTAGAAGAACGCGCCAACCTGGCAGCCGCCTCGCTCGGCAACCTCGCGCTTTTTGCCGGCGGCGACTACCCCGGCGAAGCGCTCGATGCCTCGCTGGTTGTTGATGTGTTGAATACCCAAACCAATACCTGGAGCCAGTCTAACCTCTCCCTGCAACGCGCGGGCGCCGTAGCCGCTACCCTCGGCAATCGCGCCTTTTTCGCCGGCGGCTATCGCAACCTGATGACGGGAACCGAATTTTATACCAGAGTCGACATATTGCAAAACGGCGCCTGGACTATCGCAAACCTCTCCCAGGAGCGACTACCGTTGCAGGCCCTGCCCCTGGGCAACAAGCTGTTTTTTACCGGCGATACTTTCATTTTCGGCCTCGATGTCAACACTCAATCTATTGACTTTTTTGACGCCGATAGCGGCTGGTCTACCGCCACGCTCTCCGCTCCCCGCTATTGGGCGCGCAGCGCAACCGCCGATAACCAGCTTTTTATAGCGGGCGGGCTTAGCGCCGAAGGAGCGCCCTCCAATGTCGTCGATATCTTTACCGATGCCACAGTTTCCGTGAAATCTCCTTACCCCGCCCCCTGGCGTATTTATCCTAACCCAACGACAGGTCCTGTCTTTATTGATTTCCCCGATGCCCCGCCCGGCCTCTTTGTCTTGCGAAATAACCTCGGCCACGCATTGTTGCAATGGGAGTCAACTTCCCTGTACCAAGACCTGTCAGAACTCCCCCCCGGCATTTATTATCTGCACCACAACGCTTTTTCCTCTCAGCCTGTAAAGATCTCCCTGTCGAGAACACGTTAATATCGTTGTCGGTTTGTCGGTTTGCTGCTTTGTAGGTTGTCGGTAATCCTGTAATCCTGTAAATCCTGTGACAATGCCCCAAACTGTCCCAAACTGCCCCACAGAAAAAAAGCGCGGCAATTGCAAAATTTATACTTTTGCATCTTTAAAACAACAAAATCCCTTGAGCTATGCCCAAGAACCTGTTGATTGTAGAGTCTCCAGCGAAGGCAAAAACGATAGAAAAATTCCTGGGAAAGGATTTCACCGTAAAATCCAGCTACGGCCACATCCGCGATTTGGAAAAGGGTGACGACGCTGTGGATATCAACAATAATTTCGAGCCCAAATATATTGTCTCGCCTGAGAAGCGCAAAGTAGTCAAAGAACTTACCGACTGGGTCGGCAAAGTCGACGAGGTGTGGCTGGCCACTGACGAAGACCGCGAGGGCGAGGCTATTTCGTGGCATTTGTGCCAGGTGTTGGGCCTGGATGAACACAAAACCAAACGTATTGCCTTTCGCGAAATCACAAAACCGGCCATTCAAAAAGCCATACAACAACCCCGCACGCTCGACCTCGACCTGGTGAACGCCCAGCAGGCCCGCCGCGTACTCGACCGGCTGGTCGGCTACGAACTATCGGGCATTTTATGGAAAAAAATTAAAAGCGGTTTATCCGCAGGACGCGTACAGTCCGTAGCGCTCAAACTCGTGGTGGAACGGGAACGCGAGATCAACCAATTCGAATCTTCGCCTTTTTTCAAAATAGCGGCTATATTCAATGTCAATAACGAACAGGGCAGGATGGTGGAATTGCGCGCCGAGTCGCCCGAACGATTTGACACAAAAGGCGGCGCCGAACAATTCCTGCAGCGCTGTATCGGCGCTTCTTACCGCATCGACGATATTGAACTCAAACCGCTGAAACGCCGCCCCGCAGCGCCGTTTACCACCTCGACATTGCAACAGGAAGCCAGCCGTAAACTCGGCTTCTCCGTCAACCGCACAATGTCGGTGGCGCAAAAATTATACGAGGCCGGTTATATTACTTATATGCGTACCGACTCTACGAATCTCAGCGAAATGGCTATCCAGAGTATCGCCGCCGAGATTGAAAAGAGTTATGGCAAGGCATACGTGCAAACGCGTCAATACAAAAACAAGGTAGCCAACGCCCAGGAAGCGCACGAAGCCATCAGGCCTACTTATATCGAAAACCAGACAGCGCCGGGCCAACGCGACGAGCAGCGCCTTTACGAACTCATCTGGAAGCGCACTATCGCCTCGCAAATGGCCGAGGCCGTACTCGAAAAAACAGTCGTAAGCATCGGCATCTCTACCATACCCGGCGCCGCCCTCATTGCAGAAGGCGAGGTACTCAAATTCGACGGCTTTTTGAAAGTGTACCTCGAGTCAAAAGACGAAGATGAAGATGAGGCAACAGCAGGTATGCTGCCGCCATTGACTAAAGGCCAGGTATTGCCCCTGCGCGAAATGACCGCCACAGAGCGCTATACCCGCCCGCCCGCCCGCTTCACGGAAGCCAGCCTGGTGAGCAAACTCGAAGAACTCGGCATCGGCAGGCCTTCTACCTATGCGCCCATTATTTCCAAAATTATGGAGGAAGGACGCGGTTATGTGGTGAAGGAAAACCGCGAGGGAACGGAGCGCCCCTATGAAGTGCTGACGCTTAAAGACGGGCAGATTACCACAGCTGTTAAAACAGAAAATACCGGCGCCGTTAAAAACCGGCTTTTTCCTACTGATCTGGGTATGGCCGTGTCGGATTTCCTCGACGAGCATTTCCAAAAAATCATGGACTACCGCTTTACGGCAGCCATCGAAAAACAATTTGACGACATTTCCAACGGCCAACAGGAATGGACCCGTATGTTGTCGTCGTTTTATCACCCTTTCCACGAAACGGTTGAAAATACAATCAAAACCGCCGACCGCCCCAGCCGCGAACGCATTTTGGGCAAAGACCCCGCTACCGGCCACAGCGTCCTTACCCGGCTCTCCCGCCGCGGCCCCGTAGTGCAAATCGGCACGCCCGAAGAATTGGGGCCCGATGCCAAACCGCGCTATGCCAACCTGCAACCCGGCCAGACAATGGAGACGATTACGTTTGAAGAGGCTTTGTCGCTGTTCAAATTACCCAAGGTATTGGGCCAGTATCGCGGCCAGGAAGTATCGGTGGGCGCAGGTCGCTTTGGGCCTTATGTCCGTTATAACGAAAAATATATATCTCTGCCCCGAAGCGAAGATCCGCTCGAAGTCACACTGGAACGCGCCATTGAATTGATCGGAGAAAAGGAAAAAGAAGACGCTCCACTGGCTACCTACCAGGGATTACCCATCACGAAGGGCAAAGGACGTTTTGGGCCTTTTATCAAGTGGAAAGATTTGTTCGTGAATGTACCCAAAAAATACGACTTCGATCAACTTACCCCGGCGCAAGCTGTTGAATTATTGGAGGCTAAAATTGACAAAGAGTCAACCCGCTATATCCAACGATGGGAGGAAGCCGGTATCTCCGTTGAAAACGGCCGCTGGGGGCCGTATATCCGCTTTGGCAAGGAAAATATCAAGATGGGCAAAATTGACGGCAAAAAGGTAGACGCCGAAGCCGCCAGGTCGCTCACCCTCGAGGAAGTAAAAGCCATGATCGAAGCAGAACTACCCGGCGCTTTCGATAAGGCAAAGAAAAAATCCAAAGCCCCGGCGAAAAAGACGAAGTAAACACTATTTCACGCGAAAAGCATATTCACATGTCAGACAATAAAAAGGTGCAACAGAATCAACTCAATATCGAACTGCCCGATGACGTAGCGGAAGGCATTTATTCAAACCTCGCTATCATCGCTCATTCCCACTCAGAATTTGTAGTCGATTTCATTCGCATGGTGCCCAATGTGCCCAAGGCTAAAGTGAAGGCGCGTATTATACTGACGCCCCAACACGCCAAACGCCTGCTCAAAGCCCTGGCCGATAATGTTAAAAAATACGAACACCAGTTTGGCGAGATCGACGAGCCGGAACAGCCGCCCTTCCCACCGATGAGCTTTACACCTAACGCCCAGGCCTGATCAGTGGGATGGCGGCGCCGCTCCCTACTCCAACTCAGCCTGCTCCCGGCTGTTCAGTGCCAGGTCATTGATGAGCCGGTCTTTGCTGGGGCGGTATAAAAATAACACGACGAGCAAAAGGCCGCCGAGGGCCAGGTAGTGAAAGCTCCCGTCCAGAAAATAGGCGACAAAACTCAATATGGCAGGGCCTTCGACTACCGCGTAGCGAGTGATTGACGCTGCGCGGTAACCGGCCAGTTTTTCTGACAGGCTGCTTTTTGTTTGCGCTTGCTGCACTTGCATCCTGAACATCAACGAACTGGCCAATACGCCCCCGATTGCAACTGAAGGAACCAGCCAGCTGAACAACGATGATGTATTCGTATCGCTATCAACGGAAGGGCTGGCGACAAAGTACATGACGACTCCCATCAGCGCTACCCCCATCACTAAAGATGCGTGCAAAATGGTAAGCTGGCGCAAAAATCCCGAAGGGCTGTTGTCTGGTTGCCTGATATCCATATCCTGTGTTTTTTTTATTATGCTGTATTAACGCTCAACAATTCTCCTAATCGATAAAATGCGGCCTCCCACTCGGCATTGGCGAATTTGCGCTCGCCGCTTTTGAAACTTTTTAATATCGAAAAATACAAATTCTGGCTTTTCCAAAAATCAAGGGTAAGCCCCAGTTGTTTGAGCATTTCCATGACGATGTTGAGGTTGGCGAGTTGCTGCAGGCTCAAGCCCTCGCCCTCGATTTCCATGTGTTGAATTTCTTTGAAAATGCGTTCGCCGGCAGAAAGCAACAACCCGGACTTATCGCTTATTTTAACGTGCCAACGCTTGAATTCGTTCACAAGACGGCGTAGTTCGCGGATATTAAGCATGCCGTTTTCGAAATACCGGTGCAAATCGTGATTGACGACAAATTGCACAGCGTTGAGGTATGCGTCAGGCACGGGAATATCGCTGCCGGCAATACTCGCCATGAGCTGGTAGTTGTCGTTGTAAATGTCGCGGAAGGCCTGCTCCACATGTCCCAGGCTTTTGTTGGTGATAAGGCGCAGGATTTTGCGCTTTTCATCCTGAAAGAGATGCTGGATGGTGTATTTATCAGGACCAAAATACTGCTGCATAAGTCCGATTACCTGCCCCAGATCCGACAAGCGGAAGGCGGCGGTAATCTGCCTGCTCATCTCGTCAAAAACCCGGCGGTCCATGTCGAGCGATATATTGCCGATGATATGGTGTTGGCCCAGGTATACTACGGCAAAGCTGAAGTGCTTCTGCGATAATGTGATTTTGGAGTGCACTGTTGTACGCCCCACCGCCAGGCGAAGGCTGCCGGCTTCGAGGCGCTCGAATACCTCGCTTTCGGCGATATAGTTGAAAAATTCGAGTCGCTCGGGGTATTCCTCAAAAATCGACGAGGCGGCATAGTGCATGCCTACCCGCTCCAGGTTGACGCGGGCGGGAATGACGTGTTTATTGTAACTCGCCGCAGCGTTGGGGTATTCGTTACTGGGGATCGTGGCCAACCGCCTGACAAATTCGTCGTGGAGGTCGAACCTGGTCACCTGGTGGGCATAATGGATCGCCCTGTTGGCATATTGTAGAATCTGATTGGTTTCGATACCGGATACTTCGTCGAAAAACCAACCGCAACTGGTGAACATGAGCATGGCCTGCCGCTGCATTTCCATGAGGCGTATCAGTTGAGGTTTTTCCTGCGGGCTCAGCTTGCGGCGGGTGTGTTTGGCCATGAAGGACTCGAGGGTTTCTTCATTGCGATTTAGCAATACCTCGATGTAGTCGTTGCGGGCCTGCCATACGTCTTTGAGCAATCGCCCCGCTTCGCGTTCGTAAATGGGCAGGAGTTCGTCGCGCAGCCAATTGAGGGTATCGCGCAGGGGTTTGCGCCAGGACTGGTTCCAGCCTGGCCTTCCCCCGGAGTTGCAGCCGCAGTCGCTGCGCCAGCGCTCAACGCCGTGAACGCAACTCCAGGAGCTGTTTTCGTGGATTTGCACCTCGAATTTGGGCGGAAATTTGGCCAGGTATTGTCCGTAGTTGGTGATGGTAGCCAGACCGTGTTCTTCGATGTAGTTGAGGGCGTCGGCCAGGGCCATTTCGCCGTAGCGGTGGTGGTGGCCGTAACTTTCTCCGTCGGTGGCAATATGCACCAACTGGGGAGCGTCGTCGTCTTCAAAGCCGTCGACGAGGCGATACGCGAAGCCTTTGCCGTTGTTGAGCACCCCTTCGAAGGCCACGCCCTGGGCTATGCCGCCGTGGTAAAAAAACAGCGCGATGCTGCGCCCGGAAGGTAGTTTACACAAGTACGGCTCTCGCGTATCAATGCCGCCCCCCGGCAACTCGCGCCACTGACTTTCGCCGATTTTGCGCAGGGCTTTGGCCTGCCGGGGCGCCAATACCGTGAAGAGAATGCCTTGCGCCGCCAATACTTCAAGCGTATCGGTGTTGACGGCGGCTTCCGACAGCCACATACCCTCGGGTTTGCGGCCGAAGCGGTATTCGAAATCGCGAATACCCCAAATGACCTGCGTTTCGAGGTCGCGGGCATTGGCCAGGGGCAGAATGAGGTGGCTGTGTACCTGCGCCATCGCCGAACCGTGGCCGCCAAACCGCGCCTGACTGATTTTGTCGGCGTCGAGGATGGCCTGGTAACTGGCAGGGTCGGCTATTTCAAGCCACGACAACAACGTGGGCCCAAAATTAAAACTGATCCGGGTATAATTATTGACGATTTTGACAATCTGCTTTTCGTCGTCGAGAATACGCGCCGCCGTATTGGGAGCGTAACATTCAAAGTTGATGCGCTCGTTCCAATCGTGAAACGGCGCCGCAGAGTCCTGCTTTTCAACAACTTCCAACCAGGCGTTTTCGCGAGGCGGCTGGTAAAAATGACCGTGAATGCAGATGTATTTGTTAGTGGTGATCATCACTTCGCTTTGGCGGCCTTTCGGGCTCGTAAAAATAGTATTTAACGAGGATATGGCGACAAAGTTCAGCGGCAGTTTTAGGTATCCGATAAATAGTGCCTGCGGCAGTTTAGCGTTAGGGGTTAGTTAACTAAACTGACAGCTAAACCCTCCTAAACCATTTTATCCCCTCCACATCGGCATCGACAAAAGCGACGCCGTGACAAGCAACAAAACGCCCAATACAAGCGCGACGACCGGCGGACGGGCGTGCCAAAGCCAGGCCAGGAGATCGGGATTTTGAAGACGCAGGGTGTCCAGTGTGGGTCCGGAGGATAGTTTTCCGGCAATACCCGCCAATTGGAGCCGAATGATGTTGTTGTGCCACTGCAAGTTTGCAATTTCCATCGACCGGGAAGCAGCCAACTGGAGAAATTCGCCTTTTTGCAGCGCTATCTGGCGATAGGTGTTGTTTTTGCTGTCGACAAATCGAATATCGCCACCGATGATAGCGCTGGCGAACTCGCCGTTGCCCAGTGGACGAATGAAGGCCACGCTGTCAACAGGCAGGTGTTGCTTTTCCATGGCAGGCTGAGCGGCGCCTGAGGGCGATTCCAGGAGTACTGACAGGTTGTCGACGCGGCCTTCAAACAGAGCTTCCATGACTTCTCCCGGTGGCGTCAATACCGCCCCCGCCGCCCAGTCGGCGTCAAAGGTATCCCCTACCCCATCAATCGCGACTTGACTGCATTCAAATAAAAGACTATCCTGAAAATTGAAAATGCCTCTTGCCCGGCCCGGCTGCATATCGAGGGCAATGACGCCGCCGGCGGCTTCGGGGTTGTCGGGCATGGTGATCGTTATGCGAGTGTCGGTTTGCCAGCCGATAGACTGCAGGTATACCGATTCGGCTAAAAAACCGGCCGCTTCGGCTTCAACGCCGGGGCGAAGGGCTATTTGGCCTTCGCTTGCTTCATAATTTCTGCTTACGCCGGCGGCGCCGGTTATTCGCAGCCGCTGCGCCGGCAGTGAAACACGGCTGAATTGGCCGAGTTGTAATGCGCCGAATGTCTGCCCGATAGTCATATCGGTTTGCGATTTGGCGGAAAAGGCAACCCTGCTGAGCGTCAAGTCCAATTGCACGGGCACGCCGGTTTTTGTTGCCGATCGCAGCCACAGGAACCCCGTCAGCGCGCTAGCCCAGAGGACGAGCACCAGTACAAACCGATAACGCAACAACCACAGGCGGATGTTGAGGCCGGCGCTTTGCAATCCGGTCACGGGGGCTGCAATAGTAGAAGGCAGATTGCCGGCGATAAACAAGAGGGCGTTGTGCAGTTGGGTAAACAACTGCCGCTCTTCAGCTTTCGACAAATTACCGGCGGCTTTGTCCTGCTGCAAACGCGTATAATTGGCCGCATGCAACACGACCTCCTCGTTGACCTCCCGCGGCAGTTGCCCGGCTATATCGTGCAAAAAAGCAAGCGCCCTGTCGGCGCGGTTAAGCGAAATGAGTTTGCGGATGTAATCGGCGGCCAGCATCTGCTATTGCGGGTTAGAATGGTAAAAATAAAAACGAAAAGGCGTTTTGTTGGTCGTATTTCGCTCTTCGAGCAACAAATTGACCGTCACCCATCCCGTATATCCTTTCAAATCAGCCTTATCGATGGTTATTTGAAAAACGGAACCGCCAAGATTTTTGCCGATCATACCGGTTTGCGCCAACTTGGCCTCCGGCGGCACGCCGCTGTATTCGCCTTTGTATACCTTGAACTGCCCCCTGGAGATGCTTTTGGCCAGGCGAAAAACAGCTTTGTATTGATCGGAGGACTTCGGCGATGTACCCTGGTATACCGATAACGGCAGCAAATAATTGCGCTTTTGGGCGCCGTAACGCAGCAAAACGCCAAGATTGGAAGCCGGCACAGCCAATCTTCTGAGCAAACCGTCTACCAACCAGGGGCCGAAGACATTGAGGCCTTTTTTAGTAGTAGCCGGTTTTGATTCCATCCAGTAATAACCCACTATTTTCTTTTCTTCTGCTTTTAACATAAAAGAATCAATGCCCGGCGAGGTAAAAGCGGCCTGCAATTGCTGCCTTTTGCCCGTCTCATAGGCCTCAAAATAGTCGAAAAACGAAATAATATCGAGCGATGCGCCTACTTCCAGCGCATATACCCCCTCGATGTACCGGTCTTTCTCCTCTTTGACAACCAGCTTTCGGGATTGCGAAAAGACAAACATCGGCATCAACAACAAAATTACCACTGCCAATAATCGCATTTGATAAAACATCACGCTGGTTTTCATGGAATGAAATTTATTTTTGTTTTGAATTTTTCTAAAAATAATATATTATCTTTACAAAGGTGTAACAATTGCGTCAATATCTGTTTATGCTCAAAAGGCTCAATTATTACTCCCGAAAAAAAATTTGTGGAAATAGTTAACGAAAGGCCCTTTCGGGTATTAACTTTCGTGTACAGTGATACACTCCAAAAGATGCATTACCATGAAAAAACTGCTTTTCCTGCCGTTGAGCCTTGCGCTGATAGGAGCGACAGCCATTCCCTCCTTTTCCCAAAACATCCTGCAAGGCGTAGCCCTTATTAAATCTTATACCCAGGAAGGCGCCGAGATCGAGACCGGCGCGGGTATCGTATGCGGCCAATCGGGCGATCAATTGTTTATCGTTACGGCTCACCACGTAGTTCGCGAAGCCCAATCTGTCAAGGTGCGGCTCAACCAGACCAGTTGGACCGAATTCCCGGCTTACGTCCACTACCAGGTCAGCGAAGAACTCGACATTGCGGTGGTCGTCGCCAGGGTTCCCACTACTGCGCCCATCAATTACTATGAATTTCGGCGCGGCAATATCGAGGAATTAAAAGAAGACCAGGCGGTGAGTTGTATAGGCCATCCGTACGGATCGGAGTGGATGTACAACAAAATGAACAACCTCACCAATACGCGCCAGGGCGCTTATCAACTCGGTTTTTCGGCCTTGGGTATCAATCCCGGCTTTTCAGGCGGCGCGCTGGTAGAACGCAAAAAAGGCCGGCTGCTGGGCATGATCACCGAGGTGAGCGGCGGCGCCGGCGCCACCGCCGTCAATATCGACGAGCTGATAAACTACCTGGGCAAATGGCGCATTCCTTACAATTTCCTGCTGCCTTACAAGGCGCCGATGAGCCCGCTCACTTATGTGTTTGGCGGACTGGCAGCGGGCAGCGTTGCCACAGGGGTATATTTCAACCGGCAGGGCGTTGAGCAATACGGCATTTACAAAACCAACCGCGACGAAACGGCGCCCGTATACGACGCGCTTTCGCGCCCGGAGGTGCTGCAAAAGGCCAAAGACGACTACCTGTACCGCAATATTGCCTATGCCGCTTCGGGCGGTTTTGCCGTGGCAGCCGTTTTGTGCAGCGTATTGAAGAAAAACAAAAAACCGGCGCAAAAACCTTCCAGGCCCATTCCCAACTTCTTCAGCCAGGTGGAATGGCTTAACGGCCCCGCGCAAACCGGTATTCGCTTCACTTTTTAATCAACTACCCATGAAAACCATATTTTCATTAATAGCCGGATTATGGCTAATAATCGCCGTTTTATCGTGCGGAGAAGAACTCAGCGAAATTGCGCCGGTGTCGCCCCCGGGGGTCATTTTAGGCCAATACAACGAAGCTACCAAAAGCGTCGGCGGCAGAATAACCGCCGAAGGCGATGGCATAGTAGAATTCGGCCACATCTGGTTGACTTCACCCAATCGCCCGACAAGCTTAAGCCAGGGCGATACCGCTCGCGCAAGTGCGCTCATAGGCGTGGATTCATTTTATACGATAATTGATCTGGTTGACACAACCGCGCAACACTACGTTTGGGCGTATGTTAAAGACGTTCACGATCAACCGCGCTTCAGCGATAATCACATTGTGATCAACCCGGATAATTCCAATAACCCGGTTGCCGGTTTTGACGTTCCGCCCGGCCCCTTCAAAGCCCCTGCAACGCTCACCTTTACAAGTACTTCGCTACGCGCTGACGAGCTTGAGTGGTATGTTGATGACGAATTGATCGCTACCAATAATCAGGAATTTACCTATGTCTTTGAAAAGCCGGGTAATTATGCGGTGAAGCTGGTAGCAATCGGAGATGGTGGAGTAGATGACGCTATCACAAAAACCGTGGCAATAGAATGGAATACGTATTCTAAAACAGAAACCAACTATGGAGAAGCTATCAAAATATTGCCGCTCCAGAATGGAGATTATCTGATTTTGGCAAAAAAAACTACGGGGTCCAATACAGATATCGTACTTATAAAGATGGGAATTTTTGGCAATATTAAAGATACTCAAACGTATGATTATTCCAATTCTGACACGCCCAGTGATATGGCGCTGTTATCGGATGGCGCCCTGGCAATTGTCGGCACTACCTTTAACACCACAGCCAATAACGAAGACGTTTTGTATATACGTGTCAACATCAATGATTTAGAGGTCCTTAATAAACGACTATTAAGTGCAAATAACAACGCAGGCAATGACAACGGCAATTGTGTGATGGAGTTTGAGGGTAAGGTATTTATTGCCGGCAGCACCAAGTTGACAGGCGACGACTACGATATCTTCATTGCTCTCGGACCTTTCGGCATGAAGGATGGTTCGCCGGTTTCATTCGAGATAGCGCCTGTTGCCATTGACCTCCCTAATAATGAAATTGCACATAGCACGATACTTTCCAATGACGGACACATGCTAATTGCAGGCCAATCCAGAACAACAGGTAATACAACCTGGGATGCTATGCTATTAAAACTTAGCCCATCAGCAGGCGCCGCCGTCCCCGCTAGCGGTTATCCCAAAACATGGGGTAGCACTATTGATAATGATTATGCGTATGGCATTTCCCAATTGTCAGATAATTCCTTCCTGATGGTTGGAACCACGAGTTATAACGGCGGAACAACTAATGATATCAACTTAATGAAATTAAGCGCCAGTGGAACCCCCCTATGGTCAAATCTGGGAATGATCAACGACAGCGATTTCGATTACGGCTATGGCATTCTCCCTTTAAATGACGGCGCGTTTCTTGTACTGGGCTCATCTAATGACAATGCGCTTATGATGAAACGCAACAACAACAATAATTTGATCTGGAAAGAATACTACGGGAGTAGCGGTATTGATCATTTCAATTCGGCAACTGTAACACCTGACGGCGGATTCCTCGCTGTAGGGAAACAAGGAGGGGCATTGTTGATTACGAAAACTGATGATTCGGGTAAACAATAAAATAACCACAAATATGAATAACAACTACGCAATAAGACGTCTAACCGTCTTGCTATCGGCTGTATTTATGCCGCTATTTTTAGGCTGCCAGGAATTCGATTTTGGATCCGATCTCGATGCCGATGATTATAATATTTTTCTCATACAAACAGGCACGACAAAAACTATTACATTTTTATCGTCAACGGCTACACCCTACGACTGGTATATGTGCTCAAGTGCTGGTTGCGAAACGTTAAATCGCATGCCGGAGGGCGTAGCGCGGGTCATCGGCGCGGATCCCAATTTAAAGATAACCTTTTCAAATACTAATGCAGTTATAGAAGCTAATAATTCCGCTATTGAGGAATCGTACTATCTTACAATACGGTTGGAAGGTCGCTCTGATACTATCACCAGAAAAATAAGGTTAATTGTCCGAAAACCCCTTAATATGATTTTTGTACTCGACCGCTCCGGCAGCATGGAGTGCGGACTTCGAACTGCATCAGCCTGGAATGATTGTATCCTCCGTTCCGGCCACCGCTGGGACGCGCTTAAAGATGCAGTCGAAAATTTTGTTACAAAATTCGATTCAGATGAAAGTTCTTTACCCGGCGACCGCATCAGCGTGGTGTATTTCTCCGGCGCCACAGTGGATCCCCCCGGCGATTTTGAAACGATGAAAACCGTCGGCAATTTTCAATCGGGTATCAGAGGCAACATGGAGTCCCCGCCGGTTCAAAATGCACCACCTGCAGATGTATTGGGCCGCGACGGCACCAGTATCGGCGCGGGAGTTTTAGAGGCTGTCAATGCCCGTTTTGGAGGCGCAGAAAATAACAATCTCCGGCAGGTTATTGTGGTATTCACCGACGGCGAACAAAATGCAGCGCCTGACGTAGCCATTTCGGCTGGTTCCCGGCAAATAAAGGCCGCCGATGGAACGGTACTCTTAGATCTTAATGCCGCTAATGTGGACGGCATAGAAATATATACAATTGGAGTTGGCGCCCTGCCCAGCGTTTCAACGCTGCTGCAAGGACTCGCCGGCAGTCCGTCAAGGTGTTTTATGCCAACAACTGACAATGAGGATGAATTTGTAGAAGAACTCAGCGGCGCCGCTTTCAACGAAATTTTCAACAAATTCAGCCCCCAGCACATCAAATTTGTAAAACAGAAATTGTCTTCGTCCAATTCCATGAACTTTTCGGTCAACAAACAGGTGAGCCGCCTTTTCCTCGAAGCGCATTTCGACCGGCCCTACAGCCGCACCAATACCCGGTTCGAAATATACCGCAACGGCATCCCGTTTCCACTGGATAAAACCCAGCCGCTCTACACGCCTTTTTTGACCACTTTTATCATCAACTTTGAAGACCTCCCCGACTACACCAGCGAAGGAGAATGGACGTTTACCGTGCTGACCAATATGGATGATATCATTGACGAAAATATCTATTATCCCGGCCCCCCCAGTATTAACCTCCTGGCCACCGCCGACGACCACGAAGTGGATATGAGCACCCGGGTCGGCGCCTCGCACGTGGCTGTCGGCAGCAAAACGCCCATCACGCTGACGCTCTCCCACCAGGGCAAACCCATCAAAAATGCGCTGGTGAAAGCCTACATCGTCAAGCCCAGCGTAGACGTCAGCGACCTGCTGGCCCGGGCACAGGTGGCCGGACCGCTGCCCGTTGACCCTGAACTGGGTACCTGCGCCGGACAAACCCTGAACTGGCTGCGCGCCAACAACCCCGCCGCCCTCGACTCGCTCAAAATTTACTTCAGCGATTCGCTGGTGCTGGCGCACAAAGGCAAGGGCAAATACGAAGCCGTCTACGGCAATTGGAATGTAACCGGCGTTCACAAGGTGATTTTCTCCGCCCAGGCCTCCGATGCCGCCTACGGAAAGCTGGAGCGCATGAAAAACCAAACCGTAAACGTGCGCATACCGCCGATTTCGTTCAACCCCAAGGAGCGCACTTTCGGAAAAGACGGCCGGGTATCTTACCTGGGACTGCGGCCCCAGTATGAATCGAGAGGACGCCGCTATTTCGTAGGCCCAGGCTATGGCTATGCCTACAGTGTAAAAGGCGCCGGCGTTGAACGCGTGACGGTTAACGACGAATGCGGCGGCAGATACGGCATTAGCGTACAGGCGGAAGGCGACCCGAGGGTTAAGGTGTATTTGCTCGACGAAGAGATATACCGCGGCAAATTGTCGCGCTTCGATAAACCCTATGTCAAATACAAATGGGGCCTAAGCGCCCACGGAGGAATAACGGAGCCTCTCGGCAAACTCGATACGCTGTACGTCAATGGCGGCGCTTACGCAGAAATTGACGCCAGCTATCAATTTGTGCCCTTCTTCTCGCTTGAGGCCCGGGGCGGTTATTACGGCTTTGATCAGGGATTCAACATCCTGGGCGCTACGCTGTATGCCAAAACGCAGACAGACCTGAGGGCCAATACCCTTTCGCTGGCCTTCGCTGCCGGCGGCGGCATTTACAAACCCAAAAATACCGATAGCGCCGCCGGCTACAGCCTTCGACTGGGCTTGCAGTGGCATGCCCGCCCCCGACTGGAAGTGTCGCTCGACGGCGGATTTTTTACCATCCCCCAATACGAATACCAGTTCCTGACTGCAGGGTTGGGACTGAAATACAGGTTATAATAGTTAATCCTTATAAACGACACCGTACAAGCGTTTTTCAAGGACCGCCGTGGGCTCGTCAAACAAAAAAAACAGGCCCACGGCGCCTTTGCCCTCGCGGAACAGGGCTAAAAACTGGCAGTTTTCGCGGGGGCTAAAGCTTTTTTTGGGGTGAAAAAAGAACAACTTGCCCCAATCGGCCTTAAATGCCGAGAGCATGGAATCAGATAGAGAGTGGGCGGTAATCAGATCTTCTTCATCATTCGAAGCCAGGTTGATTACCTGGCGCATTGCCCAGAAATGCGGAAAATCGGCTTCCGGGTTGAGCAGCGTATCGTAAGGCTCGAGCAAATAGCGGATCTCGAGGTGTTCCTGCCGGGAATACATACCGTAAGGGCAAGGTTGGGAAACACTTGCGTCGAGTATAAACCACTTGTAGCCGGCATCAACGGGAAATAGCAGTTCTACGCCTGCCGCTTCAAATTGCGGCAGCAGTCCTTCCGGCATGGGAACCTGGGCAACCACAATCGGGCGTCCAAAACACAAGGCAATACACGTCAGCACGCATAGCCTGCGTACATCAATATACAATCGAATCGACGGCATACTGCGCTATTCCAAACCTGAACTGATCTTAATTTTGTCTTTAATAGATTGGACGAGAGCGGGAGATGGTTTTCGGCGATGTATCCTGCTTTTGATAAATTCGCGAAAAGCTTGTTCCTGGCTGAGAACCTGGAGGTAGAGGGGGTTTGATTTGATCTCATTGAGTAATTCGCGTTCTGCGACTTCGCTGAGTTCATTGTCGAGGTACAAGTTGACTTTTTTGACGAGATCGAGATACTGCTGATCTTTCATGGCACTTGTTTTACTTACCAGCACACTGTGTCGCCCAGGGTTGTATACCGCCAAAAATACGAAGGCACTTTCCCTGGTAACAACCAACGACCATCGGCCCTCCCTGGGGAGTTTGTGCGATCGGTGCGGTTGCTACAGTGACAAGTGCCTTCATATTCTTCACGCGATATATCAACCCGGTCTTTCGGTAATTCCTGTATGCCATTTCCCACAACTTGCAACAAGCCGCGGGAGCAGCAGTATGTCCAAATTGGCAGATGACAGGAGCGAAAGACGCATAAATTCGACAGTTGACTGATAACAGGTTATCAAAATTCTTTAAGAGCGGTTATCCTTAAAACCCTGCGCTTTGGCATAAGCGTTGAGTTGTTCCTTGAGCAAATCGCGGGCGCGGAACAGCCTTGAGCGCACCGTACCTACAGGAATATCGAGCAGGACGGCGATTTCATCGTAGGAGAAGCCGTCAAATTCGCGCAACTCGATGACCATCCGGTATTCTGAAGACAGCGAATTGATAGCCGCGGTTACTTCATCTCCCAGCATTTTGTCGAACAGTTCGACCCGCAAGTCGGTATAGCTCGAACTTGCCGTTTCCTCTTCGCCGCGCACCAGCGATACATCCTCGTAATCGACATGCACAGGCTGTTTGCTGCGCTTGCGATATGCGTTGATGTACACATTTTTGAGGATCTGGAATAACCACGCTTTCGCATTGGTGCCGCTTTGAAACGACTCTATGGCGCGATAAGCGCGCATATAAGTCTCTTGCACCAGATCGTCGGCATCCTGGCTGTTGTAGGTCAGGTTGCAGGCGAAAGAATAGAGCGCTTCGATGTGGGGCAACAATTCCCGCTCAAAGATGCGATCCAGATCTTTCTGTTCCAAGGTTTCCTGTGTTGATTCTACGCCCATGATAATAGCGTTTTATTAAAGGCTAAACCTAACCCCGTTCCGATAAGTTCCCCACTGTTCAATTTTTTTTCCTAAAAAAAACCAAACCCTGTCGTTAAACCAACCAAAGGTATTTTCAGATACAGCTAAACCGCCCACAGGCGCTCCCCAGCCTAAAAAACCACCAACTGAATCTCATCTACACTATGTTCAAACCACTTGAGCGGGGCGAGAACCTTATCGCCGGTGAGGGTATCGCATTTAAAAAAGAGGTAATACAACTGGCGGTAATCGCCCAGGCGGTCGAGCAGGCGCTGCATGCGGTGTTGGCCTGCCTCCGATTCGTGGTGAAGAAACTGCATACGCCAGGCGTAGTAAGCTTCGTCGTGCAATTCGATGATATCCAATAAACCTTCGTCTGAAATATGCTGTTCCATATAACGACGGGCGAGCATGCCGTGGTGTTTTTCCCAATTCCGCGGAAAGCTCTTGTCTTCCAGATACTTGAACGTATCATGGGCAAAAGCGATGAGGCGAAGCTGAGAACGTTGACGGGGCTCTATGGGTAATTCGTCTACATTGGCGAGCACTTCCGCCACGTGTTTGTAAACCTCGCCCTCGGGATGGCCGTAACGAGGCACTCCCCACAACAAACCCTTGAGAAAAACAGGGTCTTGCAGCAGTAACCCTTCCAACTCACTTTCGGGGCGCAACGCCTGTACCAGCGCATGCGACACCGCGTTCCAGCCTTCGGCAGGCGCAAGGGATGGCTGTTCATGAAAAGAAGACATGCGCTTCGAGTTTTTTGCTGTTAAGATCCAGTTAAAAGCCGTCATCCGGGGTAACAAACGGACGCTTTGTTGAGTTATTTTATTCGTGTTGCGATTATGTTCAGCAAAATATAAATAAACAGGAATATGAAGCAGGTAACAACCATGATTTTTGCCGGTATGTTGGGCGGCGCAGTAACTTTGGCAGGTTTGGGCTTTTACAATTATCTGTCAAAAGACGAAATTCCTGCCTCAACCCTGCCTGCCCGGCAAGTGAATTTTGTCAACAGCAAACCCGGCTCTGCCGCAGCGCCTTTCGATTTCACCCAGGCCGCAGCCGTGGCTATGCCCGCCGTAGTCCACATCAAAGCTATCGCTAAACCCGCTACGGCGAAAAACAACCTCAGCGATAATCCTTTCCGGTTTTTCTTCGACGACGATTTCCTGTTCGGTCAACCAGGGCCGCAATCAGGCACCGGCTCGGGCGTAATATACAGCAGCGACGGCTATATTATCACGAATAACCACGTAGTGGAAATGGCCGACGAATTGGAGGTCACCCTGTACGATAACCGTACGTTCGAGGCCAAAATTATCGGCACCGACAAAAAAACCGACCTCGCAATTATTAAAATCGAAGCGAGCAACCTGCCTACGCTCCAACTGGCCAACAGCGATGAGGCCAAGGTGGGCGAGTGGGTGCTGGCCGTCGGCAATCCCTTTGACCTCACTTCTACCGTTACCGCCGGTATCATCAGCGCTAAAGGACGCAATATACGGCTGCTGGAAAGCCGCGACGCCATCGAGTCGTTTATCCAAACCGACGCCGCAGTCAACCCCGGCAATAGCGGCGGCGCCCTGGTGGACGCTCAGGGCCGACTCCTGGGGATCAATACGGCTATCGCCAGCCGCAACGGCTCTTTCCAGGGCTATTCCTTCGCTATCCCTATCAACCTGGCTACTCGTATCGTCGATGATATTATTGAATACGGCAGCTACCAACGACCTCTGCTGGGCGTTAATATCTCCGAACTGGATAGCGACGCCGCCAAAGAAATGGGCCTGGCCATCAGCCAGGGCGTGCTGATCGAAAGCCTCGTCGATGGCGGCTCCGCCCAATATGCCGGCCTCCAACCCAAAGACGTGATTGTAGGCGTCAACGGCCGCGATATCAAAACCGTTCCCGAATTACAAGAAGCCGTGGGCCGCGCCAAAGTAGGCGACGTGCTCAATATCAGAGTGAACCGCAAAGGCGATGTCCAAAATATCCCTGTGCGACTGAAATCGGCACAGTAAACCCCACAACAAACCGACAACCTACCTCACCACCGCGACCCCGCCGGTCTCCGTTGCCTGGCGGGGTCGATTATTTTCTACCACCGTATATTCTACCCACCACACATACACGCCTGCGCTTACGGGCTTGCCCTTATATTCGCCGTTCCACCCCATCGAAGGATCGTCGGTAGCAAATAACTGGGCCCCCCAGCGGTCGAATATCCGAAGACTGTAATTGCCAAGCACACAATCGCTCAGCGGCCGGAAATCATCGTTGATGCCGTCGCTGTTGGGCGAAAAGGCCGTAGGCGCATATACGTCGCAATATTCGCACTCCCTGACCGTCACCTGGTCCGTTACCTGTTCGCAAATATTCGATACCACTACGCTATATATACCGGGCCCTTTTACCGACAACAAGGCGCTTGTCGAACCGTCGTTCCAGAAGTAATCGGCCAGGGTACCCGCCGAGGCGTCTAGCGTGATGAATTCGCCGGGGCAATAAAATGTGTCGCGCCCCAACTCCGTACGAATGGAGTCGAGAATGGTAACCGTTACCGCCGCATCAAAAACGCCGCAGGCATGGGTGACGGTCACAGCATAGTCGCCCGACCTGTCAATGAGGTAAACCGGACTCGTACTGCCGTCTTGCCACAAATAAGCGGCGCCCTCCACCGTGAGGTCGTACTGAATGGTCTGCCAGGCGCATAATATGGTATCGTTACTCAAGGCCAGTTTCGGCGGCGAAATGTAATCAACACGCAGGGTATCCTGCTGCGATTCGCAGGGCGTAGTGACCGTCACGCCGTATAAACCCGGGCTATCAATGCGAAAAACAGGTTGCGTGCTGCCGTTTTGCCACTGGTACATACCATTGGGATGCGACACGTCGAGATCCAGTATTTCGCCTTCGCACAATACCTGCCGGGGCCCGAGTTCGAGGTTGACGGGCGGGATATAGTTGACCTGGATTTGGTCTTGTACGGCGCCGCACACATTGGTAACGGTAACCGCGTAATTACCCGCGCTGGAAATCGTGTATTGCGGGCTGGTGGAGCCGTCTTGCCAGGTATAAGACGCAAATGGCTGCGCCAGGTCGAAGGGCAATGTCTGGCCCGTACACAGCGTTTGGTCGGGGCCCAGGTTGAGTTGGGGTACGTCAAATAAAGTGAGGATCTCCATGTCATCCGAGCCGCTGCCGCATGGCGTCGTAACCGTAACGGCATAATTGCCGGCTACTGTAACCTGCAGGGTCGGGTTTGTGCTGCCGTCATCCCATAAGTAAGTGCTGTTGGGCGTGGTTGCGTCTATGGTGAGCACATCGCCGTTGCACAACAGGGATGTGTCGACCCCCAGGTTGATGGCTACCGGAATAGGTTGATTGACGGTAAAAGAAACGGATTCCGTCACAGCAGGGTTATCGCAAAGATCGAGTACTTGCGTAGTGCCGTTAGTGGTGAGTTGGAGGGTAAAATTGCCCATAGAACTGATCGGCGGGTTGACCGTCAGGATAAATTCTTTGGCATGGGCATTGCTTCCTCCCATGCAATTAGGACTGAGCAAGTTAACCGTATAAGGCCCTCCGGGGCCGGTAAGTTGAAAATTGCTGCTGTTAATCGTATTGCACAAAATAAACTCGCTGAACGTCACCTCTATTTGATTCTGACCGCAAGAAACCGGCGCCGTGATATTATCTATGGTAGGCGCCACCTGGTCAAAAATACCAAGGCCGGTCGACTGGCTGAAGTCGATGGAATAACCGAAAGTCGAGCCCGTCCAGTTGGAGACCATCAACACATAGGTGCGGCCCTCCTGCATGGGTATGAGGTCGTTGAAAGGGGTAAACCCACCGAATTGAGACGGCGGAAAGTTGCCGCAGCCCGCGCCCTGTTCGTCAAAAGCAGTATCGCCCGTAGCGCCGGTAGGGCCATGACAGTTGCCGCCCCCCGAGGCATTACAACTCACCTGCAGGTTGGGGTTGGAAAAAATATCCTGGCATGAAGCGTTGGTAATATCAAATAGCGCCCAGTCGTAATCGTCATTGCTGTTGTTGGGTGTTATCACAAAACCCAGATCGCCGTCTTCTGCGGCTGTAAATACATACCATATAGAGTTGAGCTCGCCGGCAGTACAACTGTTGTTGACATTGATTTCATTGGGATAATTGCCGCTACCCTGCGCAGAGACCGATTCGGTGTATACCGGCTGGCAAACGGGTATGGCGCCCAGACAGTCCTGTATGGTCGGCGTTTGCGCATTCGCTTGCGCATATACCGAAATTGCAACAAATGCAGTAATAAAAATACGCTTCATAGAAGGAGTAATAATGATGTGTAGGTGATTATAAATTTTCTCGCAGTAGCTCCAGAAAATGCTTCAACTCCTGAAAACGCGTCAGCCATTCCTGCTTTTCTTTCTGGCGCTCGCGCTGCCGGCGCAACTCCTGTTTGGCGCCTTCAATAGTAAACCCCCGTTCTTTCAGCAAATGAAAAATAGTGCGAAATTGTTCAATGTTCTGAGGGGTAAAGCGCCGGTCGCCTTTGCTGCCCTTGTGAGGTTTGAGCAAATCAAATTCTCTTTCCCAATGCCTGATCAAGGAGTGAGATACCTTGAACATCAACGCTACCTCGCTTATACTGTAATAGCGTTTGATCTGCTGTTCTTCTTCATCAAAAATGGGAAGTTGCTCCATATTGCGGCGTGTTTGGGATATTCGCGATTGATAAAGGTACGCATAAATAATCATTATGCAAATCCCGGCAACACGCCGATAAGGTCAATGGAGATAAGAAAAGGATTGTGTCTGGCAGGAAACAAAAAAATGAGTCATCCCGGCTGCTTGTCCGAAATGACTCATTGGCTGAACGAAGTAAACAGCAGGGCTGGTTACGACATGCCGTTGATGTGGCGGGTAAGGCTGCTCTTGAGGTTGCCAGCCTTGTTTTTATGCCACGTATTATTTTTAGCCAATTTGTCGATCATGCTGATGACCTTGGGCAAAAAGCCTTCCGCTTCGCTCTTGTCAGTCATGTCGCGCAATTTCTTGATGGCCGTGCGCGCAGTTTTCTTGTAATAGCGGTTGCGCGTGCGGCGCTTCTCGTTTTGGCGTATTCTCTTTTCTGCCGATTTATGGTTTGCCATAATAGTGTGAACTTTCCAGCTTCTTAAAATCCTTTTCTCAATTCGGAGTGCAAATATACGGGTTTGTCGGAACTTGCCAACTATTTTTCAATATTTTCTCTATTCCCAACCAACCCCCAGGAAAATTTAACAGAAAATCCCAAACCCACAACCTACAACCCACAACCCACAACCCTACAAACCTACAACCCACAACCCACAAACCTACAAACCTACAACCTACAACCTACAACCCACAACCCACAACCCACCATGCTCTCCCTCCTAATCCCCATATACGCTTACGACGTGCGGCCCCTCGTGGAGGAATTGCGGCGGCAGTGTGATATAGTGGGGTTGGACTACGAAATAATATGTTTCGACGACGCCTCGCCGGAACATTATCAAAAACTCAACCGGGATCTTGCCGGGTTACCGCATATCACTTATCGCGAAATGCCTCAAAACTTGGGCCGCTCCGCTATTCGCAATTGCCTGGCCGAAGCTGCGCAGTATGAATATTTGCTCTTTATGGATTGCGATTCGGGGGTAGTGCGCGACGACTACATTCGGCGCTACGCCGTGGCTTTACAACCCGACAAGCTGCTTTACGGCGGGCGCGTATATGCTGCGACGCCCCCCGCAGAAACCGATTATTATCTGCACTGGTTATACGGCAGTAAAAGGGAGCAAATGCCAGCAAACATCCGTCAGCACAATCCTTATCATGCTTTCATGACCAATAATTTTCTCATCCCCCGCGCTATTTTTTTACAAATACGCTTCGACGAACGGCTGCGCCAATACGGCCACGAAGATACGCTCTTTGGTCGGCAACTTGAAAAAAGAGGTGTACCGATTATTCACTTCGATAATCCGCTTGAACATTTGGGGCTGGAATCCGCACCGGTTTTCCTCGATAAGTCGGCCCGCGCTATAGACAACCTGGCCATGCTGCTAGAGGCGGGAGAACCAATAGTTACCCGGCTCACGATTTTTTATAATTGGTTGAAAAACAAAAAACTAGCAGGTGTTGTCGCGAAATTGGGCGCCCCGCTGCTGCCCTTAATGCGCCGTCAATTAATGGGGCGTAACCCCTCGCTCACCTTGTTTGACGCGATGAAGCTGGTCATCTTGTGCCGCAGTATGACAAATGACCAACTCATCTCCAAGTTATAAAGCTGGTTTGAACCCTTGACCACAACCGATAACCGGCAACACCTACCCCCCATTCGACTGCGCAGGCGCGTTCCCCGTAGGCGTCGTAGCCGGCGACGGTTCAGGATTTTTGATCGTCGGAAAAGCCAGCGAGCCTTTTACCGGGCGTATCGAAAATGTGCCTGCTCTTTTACTGAGAAGGTGTACGTCCATCGAAAGGTTATAGTTGGCCATATTGTGATCGTCAATCAGGTCGAGCGGGTAGGTGTCCACCGTTTCGAGCGTAATATGGAAATGACGGCGGTGGGCGTCGGGTTGTATAGCGGCCAGGCGTACGTTAAGCGTTTTGTCGCTGCGGCGCACCACGAGGTTGTCGATATAGGGCAGAGCATTAAAATCAACCGGATTTTCTTCATCTTCAACCTCGATATCGCAAGTCCATTGAAGCGCAAATTTCCGGTCTTCCTTTTTCGTCAGGTCGAATTCTCCGCCGGCCAGCGTAGCAATTGGGTGCGCGCTGGTCTGTATCTCTTCGTTAATGTAAAAGCGGATGAATTCGCCGCCTACCGGCACGCGACTGCGGACGACGTATGAGGCCATCAGTTTGCCGGGGCGTTCTGTAAGCGGACCCGAGAAATTCGACGCCAGCGGTTTGCCGCTCACCGTAAAGCGGCAGCCGAAACTGCCGTCGGTTTCATTGCGGTAGGGTTCGGCTATCAGACTGGGCCTGCCGTCGTAGACGCCGTTGTTTACCTGTTCTATTTCCCAGAAATTGCTGGTCATATATTCCGGAATACCGGCCACCGTAAGAAAGTGCTTGTGTTCGAGCCCTTCAGTCATCAGCGGGTAATCGCGCGACTTTTCGCAAATGGGTTTAAGTTGGGCAAAATACGCGCTGATCTGAGCCGGCGAGGGTAGGGGAGCAAAAAGTTTTTCTTTAGCGTAAGCCCCCTCAAAATCGGCATATACGATGGTCTGCCAATCAGTGCCGGAAAAAACGCTCGATGTGGTTTTGCCGATGCCGAAACTGGTTTTCAGTCGCGCCGGCAGCAAGCCGTTAAGGTTGATGCCCAGTTCAGCGTCGATTTTGAAGTTGTCCTGCGATTGCGATACGTGTTTGATCATTACACCTTCGAATTCGCGCAGGTAATAGGCGTTGTTGACGTATGCCGGGTTGTCGATATAAAATTTCCACAACTGCATCATTGCCTCGGTAGTTTGCGCATTACCTGCGTCGAGCATGGGCTGAAGCGGCGACAGGAAGGCGCCCGACAAGGCCACCACGTTCGACTCGCGGCGCTCGTCGGTTTCCAGGGCCTTTTTGAAGGCTACGTAGGGCGGTTCGATGCCGG
Source organism: Saprospiraceae bacterium (assembly GCA_036741235.1). Taxonomy (GTDB): domain Bacteria; phylum Bacteroidota; class Bacteroidia; order Chitinophagales; family Saprospiraceae; genus JABWBR01. The sequence goes on from DAINSQ010000041.1 coordinate 26,718, forward strand.
CGTCAAGGGCGGCTTTGAGGTAGCCGCTGCAATTTTTGGTGAGGATAAATGCGTCGAAATTGTCGTCGGGGTTCACCACAAACTGGTTGGGCACGCTATTGATGCGGAGAATTTTGGAAGGAGAATAGGCGATCTGGTCAAAGGCGAGGTTGCGCTCTTTGCCTTGAAAGACGTAGTACAGCAATCCCCCACCCCTGATATCTGCCACCTCCACGCGAGTGCGCAGGTTGCGCTTGCCCAGGAAGCGGTTGATATCGGCGGGCACATAATCGCGTTTGTTGTTGCTCAGTCCGAAGCCGCAATATTCCGAGTGGCGCTTAAACGTCTGTTGCAGCGCATAACCCAGCGTTGTGCGCCCGTGGATGCGCTCCGGCGGCCAGTTTTCTTCGCGTTGTTTTTCGAGTTTGCGGGCAATTTTGTCGTTATCCTGCGCTTGTGAGGCTACCAAACAGCCCATCATAAGCGCAATCAAGACGTAGTATTTATACATGGGATAACCTGTATTTGTTTGGCGTAATTTTTTGATGTAGAAACAACGTCGTTAGGGCTTGGTTTATTGATTGGGATGGCAAGATTTATGCAATGGCGGTTGTGGGTTGTTGAATTGCACTCCGGTATTCACCACGAAGACACGAAGGGCGCTCTGCACCAGACTCGGATTTTGATAAAGCGAAGGAGCAGGCCGGGTAAACCGGGGCAAACCGAGTTTGAGGGTGGGAGGGTGGGAGGGTGGGAGGGGGAGAAAGTCCAACAGTCCAACAGTCCCAAAAATCGCCCCCTCGCACAGTCGCCTCCGCCTGCATAAGGGTCGCACAGTCCCTACCTGTTATACAGCGCCTTCCCCGCTTTCTCGTATTTATCGCCGGTTTTCCAGAACAGGCTCTCCCTGGTATTGGCAATATGGCGGGCGCTCAGTGCAAAAGCCTGGCAGAAGCGCTGCAGGTAGTCAAAATTAATCGTTTCGGGGTTGTCGGCGGTTTGGTGGTAGTACTTGCCGATTTCTTCGTCGAAGCCGGTGGCGCCGGGGCTAAAGCAGACGGCCGGCATGCCTTTGCGGGCAAAGGATACGTTGTCGGAGCGGTCAAACAGATTTTGCTCGGGGGCGGGGTTGGGGAAAACGCCGAGGCCGAAGGTCTTCGCCGCATCGCCTATCGCCGCATCGGCGCCGGTGCGGCCGTGGCCTACAATGGCTACTACGGTGGTGTCGTTGTAACCCGCGCCGTCGGTGTTGAGGTTGAAGACGGTTTTGTCGAGGGGAATGAGCGGGTTTTCGGCGTAGTATTGACTGCCCAGCAGTCCCACTTCTTCGGCGTTGACGGCCAGCACGATGACCGAGCGGGCCGGGCGCTGCATGGATAGCGTTTTGGCGGCGGCCAAAAGAGCCACGGTGCCCATGCCGTTGTCGCGGGCGCCGTTGTAGATGGTGTCGGAAGTAGCCTGGGGGCCTTTGCTGCCCGTGCCTACGTGGTCGAAGTGGGCGGTGATCAACAGGTATTCTTCTTTCAACTGGGGGTCGGCGCCGGTCAAAACGCCGCCGACATTGCGCGATTGGATGACCGCGCGCCGCAGTCCGCTGCTTTTCAGACTAACTTTGGTCTTTTTGTTGTTCTGAATGCTCTCTATCAAGGTTTTGTCGGGTTCTTTGAGCCAGCCGTAGGCAATGTTGTAGCTTTCGCCCTTGTCGGCCAATTGGAGGCTTTCCTGGCCGAAATACTGGGTAAACATACCCCAGGGAAAACTCATGCGGTACAGCTCGATGAGGGCCACGGCGCCGCGCTCCTGCGCCAGACGGGGTTTGGTTTTCATAGCCCGGAAGATGATGCCGGGATCGCTGCCTTCGGGCGTGCCGGGCAGTACAAATACGATTTTGCCTTTTACGTCGAGGCCTTTGTAGTCGTCGTGGCCGGCAGCTTGATCTACCCAGCCTTGTCCGGCAAAGACGGCCTGGGTTTCTACATCTACAGCCCCGCCGCCGAGTAACAGAAAGTTCTTGGTGGGCTCCAGCGCGGTTTTGCCGATTTGCATGGAAGCGCTGAGCGGCGGCTGGATTTTTTCAAGCGCCACAGGCTGGTAGTAGCCCTCGGCGCCGGGCAGCGGCTGGTACCCGTAGGCGGCTAGTTGCGCGGCGATATACGCGGCGGCAATGTCGTTGCCGGGTTCGCCGGTGCGGCGGCCCTTGAGCTCGTCGCCGGCCAGAAAACGAAGATGGGCTTCTATCTCGGCTTTGCTGAGCGATTGCTCGGGCAAGATTGGGTTTTGTGCAAAGGATAATAGCGCTCCCAACAGGAACGTCAATAACAGTGGGCAATTTTTCATGATTGGGTGTGATTTTTTTTTGGATTGGGCGGCACGGGGTCGTATCCCCACGGTCCCCACGGGTGACATTTGAAGATGCGCTTCAACCCCAGCCATACGCCTTTAAATACGCCCCATTCTTCGATGGCCTGTACCATGTAGTGCGAACAGGTAGGCTGGAATCGACACTTCGGCCCCAATAACGGCGAAATAGCGTATTGGTAAAAGCGAATGGGAAGGATGAAGAGCCACTTGAGGAAACGGGACATTGCTGGGAAGGCTTGGAGAGGAGGGTGGGAGGGTGAGAGGGTGAGATCATATACTTTCTTATACTCCCACCCTCCCACACTCTCACACTCTCACACTCCCATCTCTGTTAATACCTGTAATACTCCGGCTTGTAAGGACCGTCTTTCTTCACGCCGATATAATCGGCCTGCTTGTCATTCAACTCTTCGAGTTGGACGCCGATTTTGGCCAGGTGGAGGCGCGCAACTTGCTCATCGAGGTGTTTGGGCAGGGTGTACACCTTATTTTCGTATTGATCGGAGTGGTTCCAGAGTTCGATTTGAGCCAGTACCTGGTTCGTAAACGAATTTGACATCACGAAAGAGGGGTGGCCCGTGGCGCAGCCCAGGTTTACCAGGCGGCCTTCGGCCAGCAGGATCACGTCTTTACCGTTAATGGTATACTTGTCGACCTGCGGCTTGATGTTCACCATCGTTTGGCCGTAGTTGTCGTTGAGCCAGGCAACGTCGATTTCGTTGTCGAAGTGGCCGATATTGCACACGATGGCTTTGTCTTTCATCATCAGGAAGTGCTCGCCTGTCACAATATCGCAGTTGCCTGTAGCGGTCACAATAATGTCTGCTCTGGGAATAGCGTTGTTCATTTTGGTCACCTCGTAGCCGTCCATAGCCGCCTGGAGGGCGCAGATGGGGTCGATTTCGGTGACGATCACGCGGCAGCCGGCGCCGCGCAGCGAAGCGGCAGAGCCCTTGCCTACGTCGCCGTAACCGGCTACGACGGCCACTTTGCCGGCCAGCATCAGGTCGGTGGCGCGGCGGATGGCGTCAACCAGCGATTCCTTGCAGCCGTATTTATTGTCGAATTTCGACTTGGTTACCGAGTCGTTGACGTTGATGGCGGGCATGGGCAGGGCGCCTTTTTCCACGCGCTCGTAGAGACGGTGTACGCCCGTAGTTGTTTCCTCGCTCAGTCCGCGAATACCGCTGATCAGCTCGGGGTGTTTGTCGAGTACGATATTGGTGAGGTCGCCGCCGTCGTCGAGAATCATATTGAGCGGTTGGCCGCCTTCAAAAGCGTATAGCGTCTGCTCGATACACCACCAGAATTCTTCTTCGTTCATGCCTTTCCAGGCGTATACCGGAATGCCCTTGGCGGCAATGGCGGCAGCGGCGTGGTCTTGCGTAGAAAAAATATTGCATGACGACCAGCTCACCTCTGCGCCCAATTCGATGAGCGTCTCGATCAAAACGGCGGTCTGGATGGTCATGTGCAAGCAACCGGCAATGCGGGCGCCGCGCAGCGGCTTGGAAGCGCCGTATTGCTCGCGCAGGGCCATGAGCCCCGGCATTTCAGCTTCGGCCAGCTCGATTTCCTTGCGGCCCCATTCTGCCAGGGTGATATCTTTTACTTTGTACTGTAGCTTGGTTTCTACTGTCTGCATTGAGAAGTATTTTACTGTTTTAAAATTCGAGGTGCAAAGTTAGCTATTTCAACAGGGTAAGTCAATCTTTGATCACCGGTTTGGTCGTTTTTTTGTGATAATTTGACGAATTGACCAATTCATGACCTGGCTGATGAGGACCTTCGCTTGGGCTGCAAATTTGCAATTGTGCCGTATTTGGTCATTACCCGGTATAATTGAGTTCCTGCCGATATGAGCGTACAATTTTATTTTTAGTGTGAACACATTTTGGGAATTTATGTTAACATCAA
>DAINSQ010000042.1:0-20571 GCA_036741235.1 Saprospiraceae bacterium
CGGGACTCACTTCGTTCGCTCTCAGTCGTATAAACTATTAAACTTATAAACAAACTTACAACCTACAACATCCATCATCAAACATCAACTATTCCCCAGAATCACCCCGGCCTCCTTCTTAATCGCCAGCAGGGCGGTATTGAGCGTAGAAGATTCCTGGACTGCCAGGTACTTAAACAGCGCTTCGCTCAGTGCTTTGGCGTCGGCTTTGGGGTCTACCTCGGCGGCCACCAGCGAGATGAAATTCACCGTTTCGTCGCGGGCAATTTTGATAATTTGCCAGAGTTGGTCGGAGACGTATACCTGTTGGGTAATATTGTGTTCGTATTCCTGCTGAACGCCCAGCATTAATGCTACTTTGAAAGTAGCCGCGTTCATATTTTCTTCTCGAAGCCGCAGAATCAGGTTGGGAATGGCGATACGCTCGCAAAATAGCGACAGTCGTTCGTAAGCCTGAAGGCGCAAGGGCAAGGTAGTCGATTGCTGTTGTTGGTTAATTTCCAGCGCTTTCATACGCGCCTGGTAATTGAAATGCTGCTCCAGCATCACTTTAACCGTAAAAAATACCACCAGCGCGGGGAGTGTAAACTTGATGATTTCCAAAATAATAGATAACCAGGTCGGCATAATCTTGTTTGTTTGAGGGGTAAAAATAACCAAGCAAACGGAAATTGGCGTCAAAATTGTCAACCAATTGCAGGCTTGCGGCGTTCCTTATTAAAAAAATCAACGGCTTTTGCTATTTTTGCAGCGCTAAATGATGTATTACAATGAGTGAAGTAAAAACCGATATACTGCCGATCACCCTCACCGACGGCGCCGTTCATCAGCTCGCCCGCATCCGCGAACAGGAAAACGTACCTGCCGATCACGCCTTGCGCGTTGGCGTAAAAGGCGGAGGCTGTTCCGGCTTTTCCTATATTTTGGGTTTTGACGTTCCCAAAGATAACGACGATACCTACGAAATTAACGGCATCAAGGTTATTATGCAAAAGGCCCACGCCATTTACCTGCTGGGAATGGAAATCGACTGGGTAGAAGGCCTTAATAACCGCGGCTTCGCTTTCAACAATCCCAACGCCACATCTACCTGCGGCTGCGGGACCTCTTTTTCAGCTTGAAAAATTAGTCGTCGCAAAGTGCGGGTCAGGAATTCCCGCACTACTATCAGCGCCCTCCCAAATTTCTGACATTTAGGAACAACTGCTTATAAACACCGATGGTGTCGCTATCAAAAAAGGCGTCGGGGTTGTGGGAAGAATGAAGGATATAAGGACGGAGGCGGCTTGTATCGCGGTAGCAATCCACTATAAAAGGTTGCGGAATATTATTTCCTTCGAGTGTCAGTCGCGCGTAATGGAATCTATCTGCCAGCGTTTCGTCAAAGTCGTCGGCAAAAGTAGCCCCGGGCAAATTTCGAAGTACGTTGAGATAATTTTCAACCGACATAGAATCGAGCGTTATTTTGCCGTTGAGCATCCAAGGGCCGGTAGTTTTCGAAAAGTGCAGGGTGGTATCCGGCATCTCGCAGATAATATTGGTTACTGCCATTTCGCGCTTCATTTTCAGCAGTTCCTGATTTCGATAGCCTTCAAAAGGCTTGTTAATCGCCATAGCCTGAAAGCCTTCGATTGCATATACCTCGTTTTCGCCTTCGATGCGCAGATAAGCGATCGCCGCCTGCGTTTGCGGATTAAACGAAAACCGGCCTATGACAAAGGCTTCCAACCGTTTTTCATTGCGAAAAACTTCTACCAGCGTACCATGTTCTTCATCAACGCCAAAGTCAGCCCAACTGCCGGCTTTGGTGGCGGCAATCTGGTTGGTTTTAATCAGACTAATGGCGGAGAGCAACTCCTGGACTGCCTTGTCCTGAGCTTTCAGGCTGAGTTGTCCATTGGAAGCAATCCACCCGGCTCCTTCGCGTTTGAGCGTAATATCTGATTCTTCGGGTTGTTTTATCTGAATATGGATAGTGCTCACTCCTGCCGTATCGATTTTGATGAGCTCGGAATTGAAATTGCTGTCGCCGCGGCCGGAGAGCAGCCTGTTGAGGCCGTAAAGGGCTAATAAAGCCACGAATACGATGAGGAGTGTTTTGTTGGTTTTACTCATAAGTTGAAATATTACACCATACAAGGTTCACTACAGAACTAAACGGAGTAACAGCGTCGAAACCTCACTTTGTGTCACTCCGTTTAACGCTGTGGTAGAATAAAACTGTGTTGCTCCTGCAAATATTCACAATTTCGCCAGAAAAGACAACAGCGCCTGCATCGCTTTTGCCCGGTGGCTGATACTATTTTTCACCGCATACGGCAATTGCGCAAAAGGCAGGTCGTAGCCGTCGGGGATAAATACGGGGTCATAGCCGAAGCCGCCCTCGCCGGCGGGGTGTTCGGCGATACGCCCGGGGGCTATACCCTGGAAAGTGTAGGTATTGCCGCCCAGGATGAGCGCAATGACTGTACGAAACTGCGCGCGGCGGTTGGCTTGCCCTTCGAGTTGCGACAGCAGCAGGGTGTAATTATCTACGGCGCTGCGCTGTGGGCCGGCATAGTAGGCCGTGTGTACGCCCGGCGCCCCGCCGAGGGCTTCAACTTCCAGTCCGGTATCCTCTGCAAAACAATCCACGCCGTAGTGGTCATATACGTATTGCGCTTTTTGCAGGGCATTGCCGGGAATGGTGTCGGTGGTTTCGGGCAGTTCTTCGTGGCAGCCGATGTCCTGCAGGCTGCGAATGTCGAAATCCGGGCCGATGATGGCTTTTACTTCCGCAATTTTGTGCGGGTTGTTGGTGGCGAAGATGAGGTTTGTCATGTTGTGGGTTCTCCGTTATCGTTGTAGGTTGTAGGTTCTTCGTTATGGTGGCAATAACTAGCAAAGATAAACAGATAACTCACAACCCACAACCGACAACGGTGATCTACATCAAAGCCTGCAACGCCTTCCACAGTGCGCCTGCGCGGCGGTTATCGCCTTTTTCGCGGCTTTCGCGGATGAGGGCGAGCGGTTCTGCCGTCAGGAAAGAAGTGGGGCCGATGGGGGTGGGGGTATAAAAGGGGATATTAGCCTGGATACCCAGTTGCGTCAATGGGATGCCAAAGCTGATCACCTGGCGTATGGGCTTTGCCGGGTGAATAGCGGCGAAATGGTAATTTTCGCCGGGGTTGACCTGCCACAGCGCGACATCTTCATCGAGGTTGAGTTGTATGGCGGCAAGCACCTTTTGCAGGAAAACCAGGTTGGCCTCGCCGGTGATTTCCTCGCCTGCAATCACTAAAACGCCTTTTTCGCACTTCCCAACCCATTGACTGTCAATCGCTTTTTGGTCGGAAACGGGGAATAAATCGAAATCCAGCATTTTGAAATTAAGAATTAATAATTAAGAATTAAGAATTAAAAAAATTATATTCTGTAATTGAATATTAATTTTGTTAAATTTAGAATAATTTTTTAATTTTGTAAAAAATTTTCCAATGAAATATCACATTTCGATCGCAAAAGCGCCATTGTCGCGGCTTTCGCAAGTTGACTTCGACCATCTGCCATTTGGGCGGGTATTCTCCGACCACATGTTTGTTGCGGACTACCAGAACGGCCAATGGGAGCAGCTGCGTATTCAGCCCTTCGATCGGTTTGAGATACACCCTGCGTCGATGGTTTTACACTACGGGCAGGCCATTTTTGAGGGAATGAAAGCCTCAAAAAGCGAAGATGGCCGGCCGTTGTTGTTCCGCCCCGATCAACATGCCAGGCGTTTTAACGCTTCGGCCCGGCGTATGTGTATGCCGGAAGTACCCGAATCGCTCTTTTTGGAAGCGTTGAATACGTTGATCGGGATAGATGCCGACTGGATTCCAATGCAAGAAGAAAGCGCGTTGTACATTCGCCCGTTTATGATTGCCAACGATGAATTCATCGGAGTAAAACCATCGGAAAGTTACCGTTTTATAATTTTTACAAGTCCGGTAGGCCCATACTACGCCAAACCGGTGCGCCTGCGTGTGGAAACGCAGTATGTTCGCGCTACGGAGGGAGGCACGGGCGAAGCCAAAGCCGCCGGCAATTACGCCGGTTCGATGTTGCCGGCAAAATTGGCCCAGCAGGCCGGTTTCGATCAGGTGATGTGGCTCGACGGGCACGAATTCAAATACATTCAGGAAGTCGGCACGATGAACATCTTTTTTGTCATCGACGGCAAGGTGGTCACACCCGTGTGCGACGGCGCCATCCTGAAAGGAATCACCCGCGACAGCATACTGCACCTGTTGAGAGACAACGGTTACAAGGTAGAAGAGCGCCGGCTGTCCATTCAGGAAGTTGTAGAAGCCTACGACGCCGGCGTACTGCAGGAAGTCTTCGGCGCCGGCACGGCTGCCGTGGTGTCGCACGTATCGGAAATAGCCTACAAAGACCGCCTCTTGCACCTGCCTGCTATTGAAGACAGAAAGGTAGGTGAGTGGGCCAAAATGGAGATCAACGGTCTGCGCTCGGGCCGACTGGAGGATCCGTATGGATGGGTGGCGCCGGTGGAGATGCCGGTGGAGGAAAGCGTTTAATTATTTATCTGATATTTCTCAATGGCTGCGCAGACGATTTGTCGGTTGTGCAGCCATTTTTGTTTGGAGAATAGCATCGTAGTAGTATAGATTTGGTTAGTTGAATTTGAGCATGCTAAAACATATAACATCAATAGCCCTTCGACAAAAAAACACCATTCCAAACAGAATACCGGGGCAAAAACAACGTTTAAGCACTGTAAAGTGTCTTTTCATAGACAGAACCGTACCAATCATCTTTTCTTTATGAACAAGTCGCGCCACTTCATCATCTTTACCGCGTGTAATAAGCTTATCGCATTTTTTAACCAAAAGGTATTATAATGAGATTACCATCACCCTTCTCAAAATTACTCCTAACCGTATTAGCGAGCCTGGTTGTGGGTAATGCCGTCTTCGGTCAGCAGAAACCCGTGAAAATCCCCGACGGGATGGAACGCGTTACTTCTGTGGAAGGTATTACCGAATATCGGATCAACTCCAACGGCTTGCGCGTGTTGCTTTTTCCCGACCAATCCAAGCCGACGATTACCGTGAATATCACCTATTTGGTGGGTTCGCGCCACGAAGGCTACGGCGAAACGGGTATGGCTCACTTGCTCGAACACATGGTGTTCAAAGGCACGCCGCGCCACCCCAATATCCCGCAGGAGTTGACCGAACATGGCGCCCGCCCCAACGGTACTACCTGGTACGACCGCACGAACTATTTCGAAACGTTTAGCGCATCCGAAGAAAACCTGCGCTGGGCGCTCGACCTGGAAGCCGACCGCATGGTGAATTCGTATGTGGCCAAAAAAGACCTGGAAAGCGAAATGACGGTGGTGCGCAACGAATTTGAATCGGGCGAAAACGACCCCAGCGGCGTACTCATGGAGCGCGTCCTGTCGACGGCCTACCTCTGGCACAACTACGGCAAATCAACCATCGGCGCCCGCGCGGATATCGAAAACGTACCCATCGAAGCGCTGCAGGCTTTCTACCGCAAATACTACCAGCCCGACAACGCAGTGTTGCTGGTAGCCGGTAAAATTGACGAAGAGAAGACCCTGCAGATGATTAAGGAGTATTTCGGCGTGATCCCCAAACCGGAGCGTCAACTTATTCCGACCTATACGGCTGAACCTACCCAGGATGGCGAGCGCTTTGTGGTGCTCAAGCGCGTGGGCGATGTGCAGGTGGTGTCTTGCGCTTACCATATCTGCGCCGGTATGCACCCCGATTTTGCAGCTATTGACGTACTCACGGAAATATTGACCAACGAACCCTCGGGCCGCCTCTACAAAGCATTGGTGGAAACCAAAAAGGCTTCTTCTATGTGGGGCATGGCTGCCGATCTGGCAGAACCGGGTTTTGTGTACTTCTCTGCCGATGTGCTTAAAGACAAATCGCTCGACGACGCCAAGGCGACGATGCTGAAAGTACTCGACGAAGTGGCTACGACGGCGCCCACGGAAGAAGAAGTCAACCGCGCCAAAACCCGCCTGCTGAAAAATGTAGAGCTGCTGCTCAAAAACTCCGAGCGTGTAGGCCTTACAATGAGCGAGTTTATCGCCAAGGGCGACTGGCGTCTGGCTTACCTGTATCGCGATCAACTGGAGAAAGTAACGGCTGATCAGGTGCTGCAGGCAGCAAAAACCTACTTCAAACCTTCAAACAGAACGACGGGTACCTTCATTCCGGAGGAAAAATCCGACCGCGTAGAAATTCCTGCTACTCCCAATGTGGCTATGTTGGTGAAAGACTACAAAGGCAAAGCCGCCGTTTCGGAAGGCGAAGCTTTTGACCCCTCTCCCGACAATATCGAAAAACGCACGGCCCGCGGCACGCTTGGCGCTACCAAATACGCCATGCTTACCAAAGAAACCCGCGGCGATGTGGTTGTAGCACGCGTCACGCTTCGCTTTGGCGACGAACAAACGCTCAAGGGCAAGGCTACCGTATCGCAACTGACGGCATCTATGCTAGATAAAGGCACTACAAAGCACAGCCGCCAGCAGATACAGGACGAACTCGACCGCCTCAAGGCCCGCGTTCAGATATTCGGCGCCGGCTCGTCGGTGAATGTCAGTATCGAAACCGAACGCAACAATCTGGATGCCGTGGTCAAACTCGTAGGTGAAATGCTCAAGTCGCCGGCGTTTTCCGCCGATGAGTTCGAAAAACTCAAGCAGGAAGAACTGGCCGGCATCGAGTCGCAACGCTCAGAGCCGACAGCCCTTGCCAATATCGCTTTCAGCCGCATACTCAGCCCGTATCCCAAAGACGATATCCGCTATACGCCTACTTTTGACGAACAGGTGGAAATGCTCAACAGCGTGAAACTTGACGATGTCAAGAAGTTCTACAGCGAGTTTTACGGCGCTTCAAATGCCTCTGTAACGGTGGTAGGCGACTTTGACGACAAAGCCGCTCAGAATCTCGTCAATGAGCAACTGGGGAGCTGGAAAAGTCCCAAGAAATACAAGCGCATTGAAAGCAAACATATTGATGTGCCCGCCGGTAACGAGATGATCAATACCCCCGACAAAGCTAACGCGATGTTCCTGGCCGGTATGAATATCAAGATGAAAAACGACCACCCCGATTATCCGGCCTTGTTGCTGGGCAATTATATGCTGGGCGGCGGTTTCCTCAACTCGCGCCTGGCAGTTCGCATCCGCCAGAAGGAAGGACTCAGCTACGGCGTAGGATCCAGCTTTTTTGCAGGCGCACAGGATGAATCGGCAGGTTTCCGCGCTTATGCTATTTATGCGCCGGAAAATGTGAAACGCCTGGAAGCCGCTTTTAATGAAGAAATCGAGAAAGTGGTGGCGGAAGGCTTTACTGCTGAAGAAATTGAAGCAGCCAAGTCGGGCTTCCTGCAGTCGCAGCAAGTCAACCGCTCGCAAGACGGCAGCCTGGCTTCGCGCCTCAACGCATACCTCGATTACGATCGTACTATGGCTTGGGATGCCGACCTGGAAAAGAAGATCCAGGCCCTCACGCCCGAGCAAATCCACCAGGCTATGAAAAAATACATCGATCCCAAGAAGATGGTGTATGTGAAAGCCGGTGATTTTGAACGCGTAGAAAAATCAGGCAAGCCATAAGTTTTGCCTTATCTACAACTTTTATAGTTAACCGTGCGGCCGGTCTTTTCGCGAAGTCGAAATGACCGGCCGCAGCGTTTTATCTCAACTCCGCACAGCCTTTACAACCTCAGCAATCTCGCCGATTGGCCTATTCGAGGAATGCACACGTAATACCACCCCGGGGTTAGTAAACTGGCATCCAATTCTACCTGGCGTTGTTCTCCCGGCCAGCTTATTTTCTCCACCGTATTCCCTTTTTGATCGACAACCAGCACTTCTAACGCTTGTGCGACAGGTTCGTCGAATTGCAAGGTCGCCGTTCCATGCGTGATTGAAGGGAATAATTTCATTTCACTGTTTTTCGCTTTCCATTCGACAAACCGGACTTCGGAGTAGTGTACACTCCCGTCAAAATCAATTTGTTGCAGCCGGTAGTAATTTGGCCCGGGTATAGGACTGAAATCTGTAAATCGGTATTGCTGGGGCGTAGAAGAGGCGCCGGCGCCGGCTAGTTCGCCTATTTCGACAAATACAATGCCGTCGGCGCTTCTGGTAATGACAAACCGCTCATTCTGGAATTCGGTGTGGGTTTGCCAGGCAAGCGCGACTGTTTCGCCTTGCAGTTGGGCTTCAAACCAGGCCATTTCTACGGGCAGTGCGCTGCCGCTGGCTATGGCAAACACCCCGGCGCTCGAAATGCCCGGCCTGCTTCGCAGATAGGGGTCGCCGCCGGAGGCGGGGCCGGGTGAAAAGGACTGCCAGTTAGCGCCGGTGTATTGCGATACATAACATGCCGAACGGTCGAACCCAGGCCATTCGTCGATGGCGGCCCATTGCAGGCTTAAGTTGAGGTTGCCTGAAACGGCGCCTCCGATATGCCAACTGCGGCTGACGATTCCTGCAATGACGGGCGACCCGCCTGAGCCCTGGCTCAATACCCAATCTTCTATGCGCACTTTGAGCAAACTGTAACCGCCTTGCTGCAGAATAGCCGGGTTGTAGGAGTTATTGCCCACCGGAAACAACCGGCTGCCGCTGACCGGCATGACGAGGCTGCCGGCGGTGCCGCCGATGCCGGTTGTCTGAATATACTTTCCGGTGGAACCTCCTACGACTTCGCCCATGACGGTGAGGTCGTATTGTTGCAGGATGACTTTTCCATTAAAGAGGCTGAGGTCGTTATTGATGGTCAACGGGCGTTGCAGGTAAACCCCGTTGCTGCAATTGACCTCGGCATAGTTGATCAGGGCGCTTCCGTTGCCGCTCACCGACTGGCTGCCCCCGCTGAACCGCACAATGCCGCTGCCTGCCGTGACCTGGAGCAACCCGCCTATTTGAACGTCGCCCCTGAATTCAAAGCCGGCGCCGGCAGCGTTGCCGTTGTTGGTCAATACTGAACCCGGGCGAATAATACATTGCCCCAATATGGTAATAGGCTGAAAAAATGTATTTTCATTGTAAATCGTGACGCCGCCGCTGCCGCTGCCCCCCACGTCAAAATCTCCAAGGATAAAAGCCGTGCCGGCAGCGCCTTGAAACCGGCTGGCGCCTACCAACGGATTCCAGTTGCCGTTGAAACTTTCGATGATCAGGGTGGGGTAGTAGGTGCCCACCGTAGTAAATGAAACATCTCCGGCAACGCGCCGTACAATCCACCGGGCTGTCGGCGGTATATTCTGCATGCCGTTGTGGTAATAGTCGCGGTAAACGGCGGCGCTGGAGTTGTTTGTTTTGACAAACGTGCCTGACGGCCCTAATTGCCATGTGCCGCCAACCGGATTAAAGCCGTTGGCGCTGCTGCCGTTGTCTTGAAACAGTCCATTGACAACCAGATCTGCGCCGGGGAGGCCGTCGTAAACAAACAGTTCCAGCGCGGCGCCGGTGAGGAGCAGGGATGCGCCGTAGTCTACCGTCACAGCGGCTGCATGAGCGTCGCTGATGGCAATCTGGATGATGTGCGGACTACGGATGGTGACCAGGTCTGCGCTTCCGGGCGGCACGGTAGCCGCTACCCAGCCGGCGCCGTTGTTCCACTCCCATGTCGCCGTCGCCGACCAGTCGCCGCCGCCGCGGCTGCGGTAGTTGGCGGCCTCGGCAGCTATCAATGCGATACTCCATACGATGGTAAAAAGAGTTGTTTTCATTGGTTGCTGTAGGTTGTAGGTTTTAGGTAAGTTTGTTTATAGGTTTATGGGTTTATTGGTTTATGCAGCGTTCAACAGTTCAACAAAAAGGGCTAAGCTTGAGTGCCTTTGTGTGGTTGTTGAGCCTTTGTGTTAGAGAGATGGCTTATGCCCTGGTTTTTTGCCACAAAGGCACAAAGGACACGAAGTACCACTAAGGCTTAGGGGCAGTCGCATAGTCGCCTGCCCGGGATCGGTCGTTTCGACTCCGCTCAACGACCGGCAAAGATGGCCCCCTCGGCAAGTCGCACAGTCGCCCGTGGGGATGCTCGTTTCGACTCCGCTCAACGACCGGCAAAGATGGCCCCCTCGGCAAGTCGCACAGTCGCCCGTGGGGATGCTCGTTTCGACTCCGCTCAACGACCGGCAAAAATGGCCCCCTCCAGCATAAGGCCTCACAGTCCAACAGGCATATACCGGGTTACACGGGGCAAAAAGGGAATGCGCTACATTAAAATAGACGCAGGACCTGCTCAAATTCCATAACGAAAACAATATTTTTTTTGAATTACTGTGTAGAATATCGAATTTAGCCTTTTCTACACATCAACGAACGCAAAGATGGCGCTACCTAACAAAACTGAACTGAAGGAACTCGTAGCTAAAGGAAAAACAGGAGACGTAATTAAAGGCTTACTGGCGGCGTCAACAGCCATTCGCGACAACGATTTGCACAACGACGTCGTGTCGCAATCGGCGAAATGGGAGACATTCCGGCGCGAGCAGGCAGCAGGGGTATTGAGCGAACAGGAAGAACGCATCACTAAAGCCAGACTTACGGAGGCGCTACTCTACCTGATTGATCAATTGCCGGATAATTTACAGCAACAGGAACAAAATACAGCGCCTACACCTGCTGCCACAACGACGAGCAGTCCGCCTGTTCCACCCAATTCAACTAACAAGCCCATAGAACAGCCTATGTCGCCGGGGAGTTACCTGGCCATCAGTGGCGGCGCCTTGTTGTTGTCGATATTGCTTTTTGTGGGGCTTGCTTTTTTTCAAGACCGGCTCAGCGGGCAGTTGGGCGACCGGGCCTATTATATTCTGCTGTTTCCCCTGGCTTTTTCAACGGCTGCGTTTCTATTCGGCGCCATGCGTACTTATGCGGCATACACCCATTCAGCAGTTGATCAAAAGCTGGAATTGGGCGGCCCTGCAGTCGCCGCGCTGTTGGTGATTGTGGCCGGTTTTCAGCTGGTGCCCAAAGGCGGGCCTTTTGAATACACTATTTTCCTTGATGGCGCAGGCGCAAAACCCGGGTTTAACAGCGAATACCCGGCAGTCGTCAAGTTGAAATTGAATAACGACGTAAGAACAGACGAAGCCGACGAACACGGCGCCGCCGATTTTAAAAATATTGACGCCGGATTCCAGGGAAAAGAGGTTCCTGTTGAATTGGATTTCAACGGCTGGCAGTTTGCCTCCACGCATAGTAATAAAACAACTGTTAAACTATCAGACAAAAGCGCCAGTCTGGCCATCGAACCCGACGGCAGCCTGTCAAAAGTATCCGGCAGGGTGCGCGATGAAGAAAACAACCGGTTTTTATCCGGCGTGGCGGTTTCTATTGGCTCAACCGCGGTTAAAACCGACGAGCTCGGGTATTTTCAAATTGATATTCCTTCCGATCAGCAAAAACGGGAGCAGCTGTTGAGCGCATACAAAGAAGGATACGTTATCTGGGAAAAACGCGTTTATCCCGAAACAAAGGAAGAAATTCCTATAATGCTGACTAAAGCCAAAAAATGAGAAAACGATATTGGATCGCCGCACTCTGCTGGTGCGGCGTCGTTGGCGCGGCGCTATCGCAGGATCGCGGAATTGCGCCCTTGAACGGCGTTGTTACCATCCTGAACAGTAAAACCCGTACCGGCAAAGTGCAATACGTGCAGGCGGCCACCGTGGTTGCCGATAAAGCCAATCCAGCGCTCACAGATAGCGAGGGCAAATTCAGGTTGACATTTATCGACAGCGAGCCGGGCGTCGAGGTCAGGTTGTTGGTGGAAAAATCCGGGCTGGAAGTAGTCAACAAGGAAGTTCTGCACGCCGTATTGCGCCGCGATGCCGACAGCGAACTGCGCATCTACATGGCCAATCCCGACCAATTAGCCGCCAGTGTACTCAAGCTTAGAGGCATTGCTGAAAAGCAGATTACCTCCCGATATCAGGAAAAAATTACCCGCCTTCAAAAAGAAAATAAAGCGCAAGCGACGCTATTGCTCAAACTCGAAGACGAGAAAAATGCAGCCTTGCGCCAGTTTCAGGAAATTGCCGCGCGGCTGGCCGCTGTAAATCTTGACGAAGTATCGGGGCTGTACCGCCAGGCGCTCGACTTATTTGAAAAAGGCCGCCTGGATGAGGCCATTAAACTTATTGAGCAGGCCAATCTGGATGATCAGCTCTCCAAAGCTCGCAATCAGCGGGATTTAGGCCAGCAAATGCTAGCGCAATCCCGGCAGCAAATTGACAACATCGCATACACTTATCTTTTGCAGGCCCGTATGCACCTGGCCAACCTGGCCTTTCCCAAAGCTATTGCAGCCTATGGCAAGGCCATTGCCGCGCGCGATTCGATGGCTTTTGACGATAACCTGGAGCTGGCCCAAGTACTTATTGGGCAGCAGCAGGCCTGGAAGGCCATTCCGCTGCTGCAGCGTACCGCCGCCCTGTCAGCCAATGACAAACCCCATTTGGCCTATACGCAGCTTATGCTGGGCATGGCGTTTATGAACCAGGTGGAGATGCAGCCGGCTATCGAAGCGTTTACGGCTTCAGTATTGGCTTATGGCGAATTGGTTGAACAAGAGCCATTGTCCTACGGCCCTTTTATGGGGGTGGCGCTGATCTCCTGCGCTACCGGTCATTTTTTTAATTCAAATGGCGAAGCAGCAGCGCAAATTGCTCAATATGCAGAGACTATTTTCGGTCATTTGCTGGAAGTAGATACGGCACGTTATCTGCCTTATTACAGCTGGTCGTTGTATGCCAATGCGCTGTTTAACTTCGATCGCGGCAAACTGTTGCAGGCAATTGATGGATTCGAGCGGCTGGATGCTGCCAGTCCCGGCAATTATGCCGCTTTTCTCAGCGTATGCCGGCTGTTGAATGCCTCGCTGATGTTGGAGGAAGCCGGCAAATTGGAAAGCGACCAGGAGGAAGTACGGACATTGGTTCGTCAATCCGATGAGTTATTTGAATCCGGTATTCAGGAGGTGATCAGTCTACTCGGCAAAGTTCAGCGCAGCTATCCCGACATCGGATTTGTCGTCAACGGGCCGTCACAGTTGCCCGATTTTGCCGCGATGCTCAATAACTCGGATTATCCTGTAAATATTTTGTTGTCTGGCGTTCAGATCTGGTGGTTGTACAAAGGCGCCAACAACCCGGACGATCCCCGGCGCGTGGCTTCCGTTTTGCAGATGGTGGTGGATAAATGCCGTTTGTTGGCGGGGCAGAACCGCGAGCGCTACATTTCGCGACAAGCGGAATATACTTCCTGGTTGGGCTTTAATTACTGCCTGCAAGGAGAACACGATAAGGCCTTTGATTTATTGGGAGAAGGGCTGCAAATCGTTGAAGATACTTTTATCAAAAGCAATCCATCGTATCCGTTTTTGAAAAGCCTGGTCCAGGCAGAATTGTATATCGCACATGCCTTGTGTTATGTGTCGAAGGGCGAATTATGCGGCATGGATAAGGAAGAACTGGCGCTGTTAGGCGCCGCTGCCGATAGTACCCTCGTCAAATATGACCGCGTGCCGATGATGGAGGAAATTCTGAATTTACTTCGCATATTCAATCGCGCATTTCAAGAGACGGAAAATCATCGCGAATTTTTGGGCTATTATTTATATGAAGAAAATCTAAGGCAATTCAGATTGGCCGGGGCTCGACAAGACGAAGCAGCCATTCGCCATCATTACTATAAGGCGATGGAATCGTTGGAACAGTTTCTGGATATGCGATTTACTACCACTCATGCGTTGGTATTGGAAACTATGTACAACGATTGGCGCACCACACAATCCGGCGATCAACTCGACAGCCTTGTCAAATATACCGATAAAGAGATGTGGCTGGAAGAGCGGCTTTTATTGTCGGATTGTAATGTAGCGTCGAGCGTGCGGGAGCGCCTGGCTGTCAACTGTGGCAACCGAGCCTGGTATGCGCTGCAAAGGGGGCAATACCTGGAGGCCGCCGCGTATGCGCAACGAGGACTGCAAATAGACCCAAGCCAGCATTGGATACGGGGCAACGAAGCCCACGGCTATCTGATGCGCGGTCAGGCCAAAAAAGCATGGCGCATCTATGCCCAATGGAAGGGTATTACGTTTACACTTGATGCAAGTATTCCATTTGAAGCGGCCTTTCTGTCGGATTTAGAGCACCTGAAAACTTTGTATGGCCCCAATGCAGATATTGAAGAGACAAAGGCGATGCTGGAAGGCCGGAAACCTTTCCCCGCTGTATTAACGAAGGGACTTGAGATACTTCAGCAAGCTACGTTGCGCTATGAAGAAGGAAAGTTGGCACAGCAACAGGGGCAAAAACAATGGCGCGACAAATTGGCGGCGGCCCAGCAGTGGATATTACAGTTTTTGCAGGCGCCGTATCTGAATTCCGGGTATTTTGATGACGATCTGGCTGAAATAGCCTGTTGGCTGACCGATATTGCAGTCCGCCTGGATAAACCGGTCAAGCCCCTTCCCCCCGAAACAGATGCTGAGGCGGTGGCAGCCTCTGCCCGACGTATGGTAGAGGCTACAGAGGTAGTATTCATCTGTCCGGATAAAGTAACGCTCGCCGAGTGGGAACTCCGGTTGCAGGTGGCTACACGCATGATGGAAGCGGTAGTAACCCGGTCGCCGGGCCGCCTCGATATGCAGCGCACCCTGGCTTATTGCTATGCGCAACAGGCCTACCTGTTAATGTTGCAAGGCAAAAGCGGTGCGCTGGCCCTGGCCCGGAAGAGCCTGGATAATTACGGGATGTTGCAGCAGGGCGGCGTGAGCCTGATCCTGGCACTTTATCAAACCGGCAACGAAGCAGAGACCCGCCAGGCAATGGATCACTGGGGAGGGCAGTCATGGCCAACATTGAAAGGACTGACTTGTGAGGATATGGTGCGATTCGGTCTTTATCAACTCAAAAGGGCGGAGGGATTGTAACCGCAGCGCAATACTCATTTAACGCTGCGGTTACAAACACCTGTTTACTTGATAATGATAGACTTGAGACCTAATACTTTACCTTGAGAAATAGCCGACAGGAAATATTGCCCTGACGCCAGATCGCCAGGCAGTATCAGCTGACTACCGGCAAGCATTGAGCGGAAATGGGTTTTGCCCATGGCGTCAACTAATTGCAATTCAACTTCGGCATCACCAGGCGCGCTGATGGTCACATTTACCATGTGATTTTCAACCGGATTGGGAAAAACATTCCAGGTAAAACCGGCCTCGTCAGACAATGCTACCTGTACCAAATCGGAATAGGAATAATCGCCGTTGAAATCAACCTGTTTGAGCCGGTAGTAGGAAACGCCTTGAAATGGACGGGTATCCTCGGCTTCGTAAGTCAGCACCGACGAACTGTATCCGGCGCCGTTCACTTTAAGTACCTGTTCAAAATCTCGTCCGTTTTTTGTTTTTTCTATTTCAAAATAGGCGTTGTCGCTTTCTGTGGCGGTGCTCCAGGCTAGCAAAACCTTATCTTGTTTTGGCGCTGCAGTAAAATAGAGCAATTCAACAGGTAGTGGATTGGTAGGACGGGGCTGTGACGAACCCAGGGTGAAAAAGCTGAAACTGGTCACCGGGGCGTTGGTAGTAAGCGTTGAGGCCATGGCGTCAACGGAGGCCGGGTGATTAACCCATTGGGAAGCGCCGCTGTCATAGCGGGTGAGCAATAGCGAAGACGGGTCGGTCACGTTGCTGCTGCCGCGCCAGCTTAGAGTCACAATAGCGCCGGAAGCGCCGGAGGTTCTGTCCAGCGACCAATATTCAATAGCGCTGACATGCGTGATTCCGGCTTCTCTGTCTATCGTGTCCACCGGGGTAGCGCTGAAATACTCAGCCAGGAATGTCGTATTGCTGGTGAGACCAGAGATACCTATCGGGGCGTACCCAATACCGGACTTGCCTATAGGGAACGTAAAATCGTCGTCGCCTGCTTTGCTAACAGGTCCGTTGACATAAGTACCTGCGGAAGCGCCAACTTCGGTGGCGTCGTTATTGAATGTTAGTAGATTAGTTGTTGTTGTATTCAATACGCCGGCAATAAACAGGCAAGTGGTTTTGACTGCCAAGGGCATATCGAGGGTAAGTCCGCCAGGGGAGTTGACTACCAGGCTGCTTACCGTGTTGGCAGTGGGGGTTGTGGCAAAAATACCGGTATTGGAGCCTTGAAATTCGTATTCGGCGTCGCTGCTGAAGAATGCCGAGCCGGGCCCTGCAATCTGGATTGTGCCCGATAGTCCGAATCCGCCGGGGTTAGCAGTTGTAATTTTGGCGCCGGCTTCCACTGTGAAATTGCCCGTGGTGCCGTCAATTATGGATGTGCCGAAATCAACATCTGCGCCGGCAGTTACGGTAAAATGCACAGAATTGACATATGTGCCGCCTGTTCTGGAATACGTTTGCATAGCGCCGACACCGCTTAGAAAGATTTCATTGGTGCTGCCGCTGTTTTCTTCAATACTGCCGCCTGAAAAGGTGAAATCTCCTTTGATGTCAATACTTCCTTCACCTGTTGCGCCGGCGGCGCCCTGGGCTAAATTGAATATACCGCCGCTCACGGTGAAGTCGCCGTTAATTGTGATGATTCGGGTGTTGTTAGCATTAGCGACCCTGAATTGTCCGCCCGATTGGATGAAATTGCCTTGTATGGTCAAAAAGTTCTGGGTGAGTCGAAGCTCGCTTGTCCCGGTATTAATGATTTCCAGGTTACCCGCGATGAACATCATATTGGGTAAGTTTTGAAAATTGGTTTGGCCCGCGCAATTCCAGATTAAATTGCCGAAAGTTTGGTTTAGACCTGAAATATTGTTGCTGACTCTACCGGTGATCAAACACGTGGAATTGCTACTCCAACTGATCAAGGGCACTATACCACCATCTGTGGCATGTTCATATACGGCGCCGATACCTGTGCGGATGGTACTACTGCCTCTTACTATTGCGCCTGAATTGACCAATGTGCCGTTGATAGTCAGGTCGTACAGACCGGCGCCGTTATTGATGGTAAGTGTAACCCCGCTATTGACGGTAACCTGTCCGCCTGCTGCAATAGTAGTTTGATCAATCGTAACGTTGGCAGTGACAGTGACCGAGTGTGCATTTCTAATGGTGATGAGGCTGTTCGCACTGCTGGGGGTACCTTGGCCCGCCGTTGGCGTTTGCCAGTTGCTCCCGTCATATCGTTGCCATGTTGATAAAGCGTTCCAGTCGCCGGAGGCGGCAGTGCGGTAATCGCCGGCAGTTTGCCCTATGGAAATGTAGTTAAACAATATGTTTGCCAGGAAAAGCAGCGCTAACTTGTAGCAGCTTTTGAAGTGTAGATGTTTCATTGTGTAGTTGCTGAAGTATGTTTATGAAATTATGACAAGACAAGGTTATTAAAAAATCGGGGATTTGGCAATATTTACCCGCGTATAAAGTTTTAATTTTCACATATTTATATTTTTATAATGCAGGATGCTTTGTAAATAAACAAAGAACAATACCGCGTTCATCATTTTTCTTGTGCAAACTACCTTAAACCGGCTTGGGATTATATCTTTGCAGGCTGAATAGCAAAGCATGGGTAATATTGTAGCGATAATAGGGCGGCCTAACGTGGGCAAGTCGACCTTGTTTAACAGGTTGATAGGCGAGCGGCAGGCCATTGTGGACGACTTCAGCGGCGTGACGCGCGACCGGCTGTACGGTACCTGTGTTTGGAACGGCAAAACATTTACGGTTGTTGACACCGGCGGATTTGTGCCCGAGTCGGAAGACGTCTTTGAGGCGGCCATCCGCTCGCAGGTGCGCATTGCCATTGAAGAGGCGGCAGTATTGGTTTTTATGGTTGATGTGACCACCGGCGTTACCGACCTGGACGAGGCCATGGCTGCCATGTTGCGCCGCAGCGACAAGCCGGTTTTTCTGGCGGTCAACAAAGTCGACAACGGCCAACGCATGATGGAGGCCAACGAATTTTGGAGCCTGGGCATCGAAAATACGTTTTTTGTGTCGTCTGTCACCGGCAGCGGCACCGGCGAATTGCTCGACGCCATTGCCGAGCAGGTGATAGATGAAGTGCCCGATGAAAGCGGCCTGCCGCGTATTGCCATCGTGGGCCAGCCCAATGTGGGCAAGTCTTCACTGACAAATGCCCTGCTGGGCGAAGAACGCAATATCGTTACCGAAATAGCCGGCACTACCCGCGACGCCATTCACTCGCACTACAACAAATTCGGCAAGGAATTTCTGCTCATAGACACAGCCGGGATACGCAAAAAATCGAGGGTACATGAAGACCTCGAGTTTTATTCGGTGATGCGGGCTATCAAAGCGCTGGAAGAGTCCGACATCTGCATCCTGATGATCGACGCACAAACCGGTATAGAAGCCCAGGATATGAGCATCTTCAGGTTGGCGCAACGCCGCAACAAGGGCGTTGTTATTTTGGTAAACAAGTGGGATTTGGTGGAAAAAGAGACCAACACCGCCCGCGATATGGAAAAGCGCATCCGGGAAAAAATTGCCCCGTTCGACGATGTACCCGTCGTGTTTGTGTCTACGCTCGAAAAACAGCGTATATTCAAAGCAGTTGAAGCCGCGCTGGAAGTCTACGAAAATAAAAATCGCAAGATCAAGACTTCCGAATTGAACGAGGTCATGCAAGCCGTCATTGAGCGTTACCCGCCGCCGGCATACCGGGGCAATTATATCAAAATAAAATACGTCACTCAACTTTCAGCGGGCCACCCCGCTTTTGCATTTTTCTGTAATCACCCCAAACAGGTAAAGGAAAATTATCGTAATTATCTCGAAAATCAACTGCGAAAACATTTTAAGTTTACGGGTGTGCCGATCAGTATTTTTTTCCGGCAGAAATAATTTGTTATGCCTTTTATCGCTACTGACTTCCCGGGATTGATGGTTTTTGAACCGCAGGTGTGGCGCGATGAACGCGGCTATTTTTTTGAGGCGTTTAACCAAAAAACGCTGGAGGCCGCCGGTATTAATACAACGTTTGTTCAGGATAACCAGGCCCGCTCTTCTCACGGCGTTTTGCGCGGCTTGCACTTCCAGTCCGAGCCATTTGCCCAAGCCAAACTGGTGCGCGTACTTGAAGGCGCAGTGCTGGATGTAGTGGTCGATATGCGCCGGGATTCTCCAACTTTCGGTAAATATTACAGCATCAGGCTTAGCGCTGAAAACAAACTTCAACTGTTTGTGCCCCGGGGTTTTGCCCACGGCTATGTGGTGCTGAGCGATTACGCCGAATTTTTTTATAAATGCGATAATTATTATTCAAAAGCCCACGAAGGCGGATTGAGATACGACGACCCTGCCCTGGGCATCGATTGGGAATTACCTGCGAGAGAACTCATTATTGCTCCCCGGGATTTGGAATGGCCGCTGTTTTAAGCGGGCCTATCCCCGAAATAAAATCCGGTATTGTTTATCAATAGGGTCTTTGTCGTAATACACCCGCTCCAGAAAAAGCCCGCTGGGCGGCGCCGTGTATTGCGCCGGGGCATTGGTAGGATGCGCCAGAAAATCGCGAATATCTTCTTGGGTTAAATTGCCGCGGCCTACTTCTACCAGCACGCCGACAATGCGGCGCACCATTTTCCACAAAAAGTGAGAGCCTATCACATGTATGATCAGCAGGTCGCCTTCTTCGTGGATTTGCAAATGTTGCAATTGGACTACCGTAGATTTTTCATTGGGATCATCATTGGAAAAAGAGCGAAAATCTTTTTTACCAACAAAAAGCGAACAGGCTTCTTGCATGGCTTTAACATCCAGATCGTCTTTTATCCACCACATATAGCGCTTGCCGAAAGCATGGCGACGCCGGGTGATTTGGTACACATAACTGCGGGCCACTGCGTCGAAGCGGGCGTGAAAGCGGTGATGCGCTTTTTCCACTTTTAAAATATTCACATCGTGCGGCAGCTCGTCGTTGAGCTTCATTCTGATGGCTGCCGGGGCAAGTTTGGTTTCCACTTCGAGGTGGGCTACCTGCTGTAGCGCATGAACGCCGGTATCGGTACGCCCCGCGCCGTATACGTCCAATAGGTTGGTTTGGAATACCTTACGCGCGGCTCCAACCACCTCGCCCATTACGCTTCGCTCTTCGCGTTGTATTTGCCACCCGCTGTAGCGCGACCCGTCGTATTCGAGGGTCAATTTAAATTTTGCCATGCAGAGATTTACTTTTCACTGCAATGATAAGCATTTTGCACTTAAGCAATAAGTTTGTATCTTTGTGCCCTCAGTTTTTGCTTGCCAACATGGCCCTGTAGTACAACGGATAGTACATAGGTTTCCGGAGCCTAGGATCCAGGTTCGATTCCTGGCGGGGTCACTTTTCATCTGAATAAAGTAGTAGATCAAAGTATCAGGCCAAGGCCCTAAGCCGAAAGGCAAGGGCCTTGGTCCCGATAGGCTAAAAAATCCGCCAGGATTTTGCCGGCCTATCGGGGTTCGATTCCTGGCGGGGTCACTTTTCATCTGAATAAA
This sequence comes from Saprospiraceae bacterium, assembly GCA_036741235.1. Taxonomy (GTDB): domain Bacteria; phylum Bacteroidota; class Bacteroidia; order Chitinophagales; family Saprospiraceae; genus JABWBR01. Next base: position 20,556 of record DAINSQ010000042.1, read on the forward strand.
GTAGTAGATCAAAGTA
>DAINSQ010000042.1:20671-20762 GCA_036741235.1 Saprospiraceae bacterium
ATCCGCCAGGATTTTGCCGGCCTATCGGGGTTCGATTCCTGGCGGGGTCACTTTTTTAGACTGTACGACGCTGCGTAAACTTATCAACCTT
>DAINSQ010000042.1:20862-30962 GCA_036741235.1 Saprospiraceae bacterium
CCTTTACCAAGTCGCTCCCGGCTGGTTTTCTTCACTGTGATAAACGGTCAAATGTCGCATCAGGCTCCCGGCAATTCCACTGTAAATGTGCTACCAATGCCGATATCGCTTTTCACCCAAATCTTTCCGCCTTGCGCCTCAATAAACTCTTTGCTGATAGACAAACCGAGCCCTGTGCCTTCCTTATTCGAACCAGGGATACGAAAATAGCGGTCAAAAATTCTATCGATAAATTGAGGAGCAATACCTTGTCCGGTATCGGAGACGGAAAGGCGAACAAAAGGGCCGTTTTTGAGGATGTGGACTTGGATTTCGGCATTTTCGTGAGAATAGCGAACCGCATTGGAAATCAGGTTAGTCATTACCCAGGCCGTTTTTTCGCTATCTGCCATAATATAAAGCGTTGTGGGAGGCACGATTAGTTTAAACCGTATTTTTTTTTGTTCGGCTGCTACTTGATTGGCCTGCATAGCGTAATTGACTATTTCGGCTGTGTCGGCCCGCAAAATATTCAGTTGAATACTACCGCTTTCTACTTGTGTCATATTCAGCAATTCGCTTGAAATTTTAAGCAGGCGGTCAGCATCGTCTTTTATGCCCTCTAGCAAATTGCGCTGTTCTTCGTTGAGTTGGCCGATTTGTTGGTTCTCTAGCAACTGGACGCCCAGGTTAATCGAAGAAATAGGCGTTTTTAATTCGTGAGAAACAGTGGCGATAAAATTTGTTTTCGCATAATCCATTTCTTTATATGGAGTCACATTGCGAAGGAGAATTACGTTTCCGATCAGTTTTTCATTTTGTTCGCCTGTTGGAATAATATTAATGGGCAGGATTTCTTTTTCAAAATAACTTTCTTTATTATCGGCATAAATTTGCATGACAGAGCGGTCTGCGGGTTTTGTGAGTTCTGAACGATCAAATAATTCCTTGATCAGAGAGCGGATCAGATCGTTGTATACGGCAATATCCTGGATTTGCCGGCCTTCCACATCTTCTCTTTTTAGTCCTGTTATATTCAGGGCTACATGGTTCATGAAAAGCACATTATTTTGATCGTCCAGACAAATAACGGGGTCGGCCATATTATCTATCAGGGTTTCGATGCGCTTTTTTTCAATGAGTAATTTATCGAGGTTGCTGGCCGTATATTCCTGCAATTTTTGGGCCATAGTATTAAAAGCGGCAGCCATTTCCCCAAACTCGTCGGCTTTCTCAAAATTAACCCGTTGCGAATAATTATGAGTCGCGATCTCTTTTATGCTGCGAGTTAATTCTTTAATAGGGTTAGCAATTGAGCCGGGTAGATTAATCAGCAAAATCAACGCGATAATAAAGCAAAAAGCTCCTACGGATGTGACCCAGATAATTGCTTTGGAAGCTGTTTCCCTTGCGATGGCGCTTTTAAGTTGAATGGCTTGCATATTGAGCAACATGATATCGGTGATATCGCTCCGTACATTTTTCAAAAGGATTTCGCTTTTTGGAGCGGTGAGCAGTTTTTCGTAGTTGAGTAATAATTTTTCGGTTAATTCCTGTTCGCCGATTTCTGTAATATTCCGTTGTTGTTTGAATAAATTTTCATTAAAAATAACCATTTGGCTGCTATCGGCAATGCCCTCGTTTAATGCATTGAGCATTTTTCTGGAGTAATCAAGCGTATTATAATTAGCCTCCAGAATATTTTTAGTATCAATTGACATTTTATTAATAAAAATACCGCTCAACACCGTAAACAGCGCGATAAGAATAAACAGGGCGCCAATGCCGAGTATTAATTTGGTTTTAATATTCATCAGCTGAGAATTACGAGGTCAACGTCACTGGTTGACATTTTTTTTAATAATTCATTAAAAACGTTAGTAGCCAGCACAATATTGATGAGTTTGAAATGGGGTTTTCCAATACAGATCGTAGTGATATTGCGTTGTTCGCATACGTCGATAATTGCTTTGGCTACGTTGTTGCTTTCTACTTTGATGATCTCTGCGCCCAACTCAGTGGCTAGTTTGAAATTGTTGATCAGGTGCCGTTGTTTGTCGAGCGGAATTTTATCCAATCTTTCAGAAGCAGTTTGCACGTATAATACAAACCAATTGCTATTGTAGTAGTTAGCCAGTCTGGCTGTTTTTCTGATCACGGTTTTGGCCGTTTTTTCGTTTGAGCTGATGCAGGCCAAAAATTTTTCGTGTCGGAAGGTAGGCTGTCTGGCGCTGACTTCGGCTTCCACTTTTCGTTCAACCTGTGATGCTACCTCCTTCAAGGCGAGTTCCCGCAACTGCAGGATATTATCGCTTTTGAAAAAATTATTAAGCGCGGTCTGAATTTTTTCCTGTTGGTAAATTTTTCCTTCTTTGAGCCGCAGGATGAGTTCGTCGGCAGTGAGGTCGATATTAACTACTTCGTCTGCTTGCGCAACAACGCTATCGGGAATACGTTCTTTGACTTCAATCCCTGTAATTTGTTTGATTTCCTCATTGAGGCTTTCGATATGCTGGATATTAACAGCGCTGATAACGTTGATGCCGGCGCCGAGAATATCCAGCACATCTTGCCATCTTTTTTCGTTTTTGCTGCCTTCAATATTCGTATGTGCCAGTTCATCGATGATTACTACTTCGGGTCTCGAATTGATAATGGCCTGGCTGTCCATTTCTTCCAGCTCTTTACCTTTGTAAAAAAGCGTTCTCCGGGGTATGACCGGCAGGCCTTCCAAGAGCTCGGCAGTTTCTTTTCTGCCATGCGTCTCGATATATCCGATTTTGACATCAACGCCGTTTTTGAGCAAGGAATGCGCTTCCTGCAGCATGCGGTAGGTTTTGCCTACGCCTGCGCTCATGCCGATGTAGATTTTGAATTTACCTCTTCGCGACCTTTTTATCAGATCGAGGAAATACTGCGCCGCCTGGTCGTTATTGGGCATCAAAACGAAATAGAAATTGAGCTGGTGACGAAAAAATTGTTGGTAGACGTTTTATCGTTCAAAACAAATATCCGGTCTTTAGAAATGAACGATCTGGCTTCTATTCTCCACAAAACGTTTTCTGTAATATAACGGTCGTAATTTATCGAATATCCTGTTGTTCTGAATCCGTCAGGCGTACCGGTACTGATAATTACACCGTTTGTATCCTCGTAGTATTCAATCCGGGCGGCAAAGCTATTTTGGGCGTTCGGGCTGTATTTTGCGATCAGCACCGGCGCGTACCAGGTGTTGTATTCATCGCTGCCTTTCGATACTTGTTCAGCGCCGATATCAAATCCAGCTATCAGACCAAATTGATCGCTAATCAAAAATTGTCCGTAAAAATTGTGAAAATACCTCATTAGTTTTAAATCATCAGGTTTATCATTGCCGATAAACGAACTACTGTTGAGGGTGATTTTTCCATTGGGCTTAAAAGTCAGTTGGTGCCCGAATGCCGGCGTATTATTGCCGTCAACCCGTTGTATTCGCTGCCAGCCGTTGAGCGCTAATACGCTGATAAACCACTTTTCGTTTGGAGAGCTGTACGACAATTTTAGCCCGCTTTCATAATATGGAGAATTATCAGCTAAAATGCTGCGGGTAAGGTTCCAGCAATCTTTACCGATGGCGCTTTCAAATCCGATATGTGAAGCAAAGATACCCGCATCGAGCCATAAGGCGCTGTTTTTGGCCAGTTTTACGCCGGTATTGGCTTCGAAAATATTGCGTAATACGCCGGGTTCGGCTGCCAGGTTGGCATTCATATAGGTGCCGGCGGCTAATGCCAGGTTTGCCCTTACTTTGTCGTTGTTGAATGCTGCCTTTACAAAGCCCAGATTGAGGTTGAATTCGTTGTGCCGGTTGTGGGAATATACAAAATTTGGACGGTTATGCGAAGCTGGTTTACCTAAATCGTAACTGTAATATGTTTCCGCATAGGCGCTGAAAGTTACCGGCGATGTATTCGATTCGCCGGATTGCGCAATGAGGTTGAAGCTGCAGACCAGGAATAATAAGGCCGTAATAATATTTTTCATGTTGTTATTGTTTATTGAGTTGGTCCAAACTGATGTTGAGTTGAAGTACGTTGATTGTCTCGGTACCAAATAGCCCCAGCATAGGAGCGTTGGTGTGCCTGGCAATCAGCGCCCGGATATCGGGTTCGGGTAAATTCCGGATTTTGGCAATACGGGGCGCTTGAATTTCAGCCGCTAGTACTGAAATGTGAGGATCAAGCCCGCCACCGCTGGCAGTGACCAGCTCGGAGGGGATATCAGCCTTAACTACCCCGGGATTGTGCGCCAGAAAAGTATCGATTCGGGCCTGCACCTGGGCCAGGTAATCCGGATTGGAGGGCCCCTTGTTGCTGCCGCCGGCGCCTGCTGCGTTGTAATCTACTGCTGAAGGTCGAGACCAAAAGTATTTGTCGTCAGTGAATTTTTGGCCTACGTTGCTGTAGTGGTAGCTACCCTTATGCAAGATGATATTGCCCTTGCCATTATTAGGCGCCAGTTGGGCAACACCCCATACAAGTAGGGGGTAAAACCCGGCAAACCAAAGCATACAAATAAAAGTGAGTTTTATAGCAGGAAAAATATGATCATTCATGACGGTGAAATTTTAGGATAAAAATAATGAGACGACCAGGTCGATCAATTTGATGCCGAAAAACGGAGCGATCACGCCGCCCAGGCCGTAGATCAGCAGGTTTCTTCGCAATAATGCCGATGCCCCTATCGGTTTGTAAGTCACGCCTCTTAAGGCCAGCGGTATGAGCAAAGGAATGATTATGGCGTTAAAAATAACTGCTGACAAAATTGCGCTTTCGGGGCTGTGTAGCTGCATGATATTTAATTGCTGCAAGGCAGGTATTGAAGAGATAAACAAAGCCGGAACAATAGCGAAGTATTTAGCCACATCGTTGGCTATGCTAAAAGTAGTTAGCGTGCCGCGGGTCATCAGCAATTGTTTACCTATTTCAACAATTTCGATTAGTTTGGTGGGGTCGTTGTCTAAATCCACCATATTGCCGGCTTCTTTTGCGGCTTGCGTACCGCTGTTCATCGCTACGCCTACATCTGCCTGGGCAAGGGCGGGGGCGTCGTTGGTGCCGTCACCCATCATGGCAACAAGCCGGCCTTTAGCCTGTTCTTTTCGGATGTAATTCATTTTGTCCTCGGGTTTTGCTTCAGCGATAAAATCGTCAACGCCGGCTTTTTCAGCAATGTATTTGGCGGTCAGGGGATTGTCGCCGGTAACCATCACCGTTTTTATGCCCATTTTGCGCAGTCGCTGGAAGCGCTCCTGGATACCCGGCTTGATAATATCCTGCAACTCGATAACCCCTACTGCTTTTTCATTTTCTGCTACTACCAGGGCTGTACCGCCATTGCTGGAAATATCAAAGACCTTTTTTTCGATCTCGGCAGGGTATGGATTGCCGGCTTTTTCTACCAGTTGTTTGATGGCGTCGGCTGCGCCTTTGCGTATACGCGTATTGTCAAAGTCAATACCCGAACTTCTGGTTTCGGCTGTAAATTTGATATAACGCGGGTTATTGAGGTGAAAATGCTGGGGGTTGAGCCCCGACAATTCGACGATAGATTTGCCTTCCGGCGTTTCATCGGCCAGTGAGCTCAATACCACAGATTGCACGAAGTTTTTTTCATCCACGCTTTCAGCCGGGTAAAAATGGGTGGCCCGGCGGTTACCGATAGTGATAGTGCCTGTTTTATCGAGTAGCAAAACGTCGATATCGCCGGCGGTTTCAACAGCTTTGCCGCTTTTGGTTACTACGTTGGCCCTTAGTGCCCGGTCCATACCGGCTATGCCTATGGCAGAGAGCAGACTGCCAATAGTGGTTGGGATCAAGCATACAAACAACGAGATAAAAGCGGCGATAGTAATGGGCGTTTGGGCATAGTCGGCAAAAGGTTTCAGCGTTATGGTTACGATGATAAACACCAGGGTGAAACCCGCCAGCAAAATCGTCAGCGCAATTTCATTGGGCGTTTTTTTGCGGTTGGCGCCTTCTACAAGTGCAATCATTTTATCCAAAAAACTATCGCCTTGTGCAGCCGTAACGAGCACTTTGATTTTGTCAGATAAAACCCGGGTGCCACCCGTTACGCTGCTTTTGTCTCCGCCGGCTTCTCTGATCACCGGGGCGCTTTCGCCTGTAATAGCGCTTTCATCAATAGTGGCCAGACCCTCAATGATTTCACCGTCTGCGGGGATGATGTCGCCGGTTTCGCAAATGACTATATCGCCTTTCGCTAATTCGGCAGACGATACCATTTTGTAATAGTTTAGCGGAGCGTCGCCCAGTTGGTGTATCACTTTTGCAGGGGTTTCTTCCCTGGTTTTTCGCAGACTATTAGCTTGAGCTTTACCCCTGGCTTCCGCAATAGCCTCGGCAAAGTTGCCGAATAATACGGTTAAAAACAGTAACAGCGTGACGGCAAGGTTGTAAGCCAGGCTTCCCTGACTGTTATCGCCGGCGGCTATACCTACGCAAACGAGAGCCATAACCAGGGTACCCAACCAAACGGTGAACATCACCGGGTTGTAGAACATTTTGACCGGCGAGAGTTTCAAAAAGGCGGCTTTCAACGACTCGATGACCAGCTCTTTTGGAAACAGGGAGGTATTTTTTATGCGTTTCATTTTTGACTGGAATTAATAAATGGTAAAATATTCGGCAATGGGCCCCAGCGCCAAGGCAGGGAAAAATGCCAGCGCTGCAATGATGGCGATCACGGTAAATACCATGATTCCAAATGTGGAAGTATCCGTTTTTAAGGTACCGGCGCTTTCAGGAATGTATTTTTTTTGCGCCAGCAAACCGGCAATGGCCACCGGGCCGATAATAGGCAGATAACGGGCCAACAACATGACTATCCCACAAGCGATATTCCAAAAGGGCGTATTGTCGCCCAGTCCCTCAAATCCGCTGCCGTTGTTGGCGCTGGCAGAGGTGAACTCGTACAACATCTCGCTAAAACCATGATACCCCGGATTGTTGAGCCAGGCGGCATACTGCTCAGGGTCATTAGCATATAAATAGCTCGATATTGCAGTACCTGCAAGGATAAGTAGCGGGTGAAGCAGGGCAACTATCATCGCGATTTTCATTTCGCGCGCCTCTATTTTTTTACCTAAAAATTCGGGCGTACGGCCTACCATCAAACCACTGATAAAAACGGCTAGAATGATGTATATGTAAAAATTGAGGAAACCCACGCCTACGCCCCCGTAAAACGCATTGACCATCATACCCAGCATGGCAAACATACCGGTGAGGGGCGTCATACTGTCGTGCATAGCATTGACCGAACCATTGCTGGTGCAGGTGGTGTTGATGGCCCAATAGGCCGATGCCGCGGCGCCGAAGCGCACTTCCTTGCCTTCCATGCTGCCCATAGGCTGGTCAATTCCCATTTCAGCAATAGCAGGGTTGCCCCTCATTTCGTTGATTATGGAGGGCGCCAGTAAAAGCAGGAAGCCAAAAGTCATAACGCCAAAAATCACCAATGCCAGCCGTCTTTTTCTGATCGCATAGCCCAGTGCAAATACCATGGCAATGGGGATCAGGAAAATGCTGATGTTTTCTACCAGGTTGGTGAAGTAGCTGGGGTTTTCGAGCGGATGAGCCGAATTGGGGCCGAAAAAGCCCCCCCCGTTGGTGCCTAATTGCTTTATGGCGACAAACGCCGCCACCGGTCCCCGGCTTACTTGTACGGTGTCGCCCTGCATATTGACAATCGTGTCTTTTCCTTCGAAAGTCATAGGAACGCCATTGAAAGCGAGCAATAGCGCCACCACCAATGCCAGCGGGAATAATACCCGTAGTCCCATTTTTACAAAAAGGTTGTAAAAATTGCCCAATTCGGCAGTTGTTTTTTCGCGCATAGCGAGAAAAACCACCGCGGCAATTGCCATGCCGGTTGCAGCGCTGATAAATTGCCACAACATCAGCGTGAGCTGCCCCAAGTATGACAAGGCTGTCTCTCCTGAATAGTGTTGCAAGTTGGTATTGGTCACAAAACTTACGGCGGTATTAAATGCCAGATCACCGCTCATCGAAGGGTTGCCGTCGGGGTTGAGCGGGAGCCAAGCCATATTGGTCAGCACAAACATGCAGATAAGAAACCAAACCAGGTTGATGACCAGGAGCGCAGACAGGTTTTGCTGCCAGGTCATGGAAACCTGCGGATCGATACCGCTGATACGAAAAAACAATCGTTCAACAGGATTGAATAATCGATCTGGCCATGTCGGCTCGTCGTTGATTATTTTTCCAATGTATCGGCCCAGTGGAATGGCGAAGGCAATAACTGCGGCATACATCAGCACAATCCCAAATATTTCATTTTGCATAGATCAGAATTTTTCAGGTTTGAGCAATACGTAGCACATATAGGCAAAAACTGCCAGTGCAATGACGAAGAGTAGTGTCATGGTTTCAGATTTTTTCGAAAAATGGAATAGTTTTGAAAAACAAAGCGAAACCGGCTATTCCGGTAATTACGAGTAAAGCGGTCATAGCTGTTCTTTTTTATGAAGACAGGACAATTTCCGGGCCAATATGCGTGCCGGAGCTATAAGTAATTGATAAACAAATGTATAGACTGGAAGCTGAAAGGGTGAGAAGCGAAAAAGACTTTCATTTCGATAGGGTAGGCCTATCGTTTTGAAAGGGTTAATTGAGTTTGTACTCTTCGATTTTGCGGTAGAGGGTAGTGAGCGCAATATTGAGCAGGCGGGCGGCTTCTGTTTTGTTGCCGCGGGTATATTCGAGTACTTTTTGGATGTGGACTTTTTCGGCGGCGGCTAATTCGAAGGCAAGCGGCGTACTAGCCGGCGCTGCGGAAGCTTGATAAAATTCCGAAGGCAGGGAGTCAGTATCGATCATTTTGTGGTCAGCGAGGATGACACTTCGTTCAATTATATTTTTTAATTCGCGAATATTACCTTTCCAGCGATGTCGTTTTAGCGCTGCAATGTATTGGGCGGAAAAAAACAATCCGGATTTATTCGTTTTTTTTGCAAATAGCAGTAAAAATTGGTGAGCCAGTTCTTCAATGTCCTCGATTCTGTCTCTTAAGGGGTGCAGGAAGATTTGAAAAACAGAAATCCGGTAATACAAATCTTCTCGAAAATTACCTTTTTCGATTTCAAGCTGCAAATTACGGTTGGTGGCTGCAACAAGCCTGACATTGACATGAGAAGGCTTACTGTCGCCAACTTTAAAATACTCTCCGGTTTCAATTACCCGCAGCAGTTTGGCTTGTAATTCGAGGGGCATTTCCCCGATTTCATCCAGGAAAACCGTGCCGCGGTGAGCTTCTTCCAAAATGCCTTTGGTATCTTTTAGTGCGCCGGTAAAAGCGCCTGCTTTGTGGCCGAATAATTCGTTTTCCAATAGTTCTTTGCTAAATGCAGAGCAGTTCACCGCTACAAAATTGAATTTATTTCTAGGACTGGCACTGTGGATGGCCTGGGCAAAAATTTCTTTGCCTACGCCGGTTTCGCCGGTCAGCAGTACCGCCGCATCAGTGGCGGCTACCTTTTGCGCTGCATCAATAGCTTCCCGAATGGCTTTGGATTGCCCGGTAATATTGTCGAAAGAATAGCTTTTGTTTAATTGTTTTTCTAAAGATTGTACCCTGCGGGTGAGGGCTGCTTTTTCCGTGGCGCGTTCCAGCAATACGATAATCTTGTTATTGTCATCGCCTTTGGTAATATAATCAAATGCGCCGTTTTTGATAGCCTGAACGCCATCTGGGATATTGCCGTATGCAGTAAGAAGAATTATTTCGATGTGAGGATATTTGTCTTTTATCGCATTGGTGAGATCGATGCCATTGCCATCGGGCAGCTTTACATCGCATAATGCTACATCAACCCGCTGCTGTTCTAATTTGAGCATCGCACTTTTGCAATCACCGGCTTCTATTACTTCGAATCCTTCTAGCCTGATGATTCTGGCAAGGAGGTTCCGCAGTTTTTCTTCATCGTCGATGAGCAGGATATTGCCCTTCATTTGAATGCTGGAGACTTAAACATTAGACTGTCAGACTTAGAGCATGTTTGGACATTCGTCAATTGACTTCGTCGAATCTTCGATTTGGCT
>DAINSQ010000043.1:0-1636 GCA_036741235.1 Saprospiraceae bacterium
GTTGCCTTCCTTGGGCGTCTTTTCGTCCATGTTGTTTTCATTTGAATGTTATTTTGGGTATTTTTTTCTATACAAAAATATAACATTTTTACTTTCGTGTATATTTTACATCAAAAAAAAAGTTTTAAAAGTGTTTGTGTCGGCGCATAGGCATATCATGTCTCTGATAAAACTAAGGCTTAGTCAGTTTTCCAATAGCCATAACTAACCGGAAAATAATTCAGGAGGTCAAATAACCGAATAACCAAAGACGGGGTTACATCGTGACTTTGTCAAGTACTATTCTTCCGCTTTCCGTCCTTTGCACTGTAGCTGCCGCTACACTTGGGTCATGTTCAAAAAAGAGTAGAAAGTTATTGTCGACGGCTTCGTTGAGTAGTCGGCGTTTTTCTTTGAGGGTGATTAGCGGGCGGACGTCGTAGGCCATCACATAGGGCATGCCGATGTGGTGTGACGAGGGCAGCAGATCGGCGCAGTATACCAGGGTGCGCTCGCCGGTGTCGATGAAAAGGATCATCATAGCCTCTGTATGGCCGTAGACATAGCGGATGCGGATGCCGGGCAGCCACTCGTAATCTTCGGTTGTTACGGGCAGCATATGCACTACGCCGGCTTTTTGGAGGGGGACGAAGTTTTCCTGGAGGAAAGAAGCCTGCTCGCGATCGTTGGGCTGCAGGGCCCATTGCCAGTGTATTTCGTTGCTCCAATAGCGGGCGTTGGGGAAAGTGGGCACAAGGCGGCCATCCGTATCGCGGCTGACGGCCCCGCCTGCGTGGTCAAAATGGAGATGGGTGAGGAATACATCAGTGATATCTTCAACCCGGAGCCCTTTTTGTTGTAAAGAACCGATCAATGTCTCCTCCCCATGCGGCTCGAAGTGTGAGCGGAATTTGGCATCCTGCTTATCGCCCAGGCCCGTATCTATCAGGATTTTGCGGTCGCCGGTATCCAGCAGCAGGCAGCGCATTGACCAGGTGCAAAGGTTGTTGTCGTCGGCAGGGTTGAGTTTATTCCACAAGCGTTTGGGCACTATGCCGAACATGGCGCCTCCGTCGAGCTTGAAGTATCCGGTGGGTATTACGTGGATATCCATCTTTAACCATTCAAATTCTTGCTCAGTGCGGCCATTCGGATGGCGGTTACGGCGGCTTCAATGCCTTTATTGCCGTATTTGCCGCCGGCGCGGTCCAGGGCCTGTTGCTCGTCATTGGGAGTGAGAACGCCGAAGATAAAGGGTTTGCCGGTGGTTATGCCCAGGTAGGTAAGGGCGGAAGCCACGGCGTTGTTGATATATTCGTTGTGTTTGGTTTCGCCCTGAATGACGCAGCCAAGGCAGATCACAGCGTCGGGGTTATGGCGCGTTGCCAGCATTTTGGCGCCTACAGGTAATTCAAAAGAGCCGGGTACTTGCGCAGTGAAAATCTTGTCGGCTTTGGCGCCGTGGCGCAGCAGCGTATCGTAGCAACCTTCGTATAAGGCGTGAGTAATGGCCGCGTTCCAATCAGCTACGACGATGCCAAAGCTCATTTCACCTGCATCGGGAATGGAGGCGTCGTCGTAACTCGAGAGGTTTTTTAATGCGCTGGCCATTTTTTTGATTTGCCAATGTGCTGATTTGCTAATGTGCTGATTTGCT
>DAINSQ010000043.1:1736-30138 GCA_036741235.1 Saprospiraceae bacterium
GCTGGCCATTTTTTTGATTTGCCAATGTGCTGATTTGCTAATGTGCTGATTTGCTGATAATAATATTAATATGAACAAAAATATTAGCACAACTTGCCCCGAATGGAATTCGGGATTACGCCATCAGCACAACTTGTCCCGAACAAAGTTCGGGATCAGCACATCAGCTCATTAATTAACCTTTCGCTCCGGCCCTGATGATATACTTTTCGATATCCGTAGCGATGGGGGAATTGGGAAATTCGCGTTTAATGCGTTCGTAGTTGGACTTAGCGTCGCTGAAATTGCCTTGTTTTTCCTGAAGCATGCCCAGTTTTTTCAGGTAATAGGGCGTAATAGCTTCGTTATTGGTAGCGCCTACGGCTTTCGAATAAAAGCTGAGGGCATTGTCGAGGTCGTTTTTCTCGGAATAAGCGTCACCCAAGGCGCCGAATTTCATGGCGGGGGTAACGTCGCCTTTGGCTTTATATGATTTCAGGTAGTCGATAGCGGCGTCGAATTGACCGAGTTGGAGGTAGCAGATACCGGCGTAATAACTTGCGAGGTTGGCTGCTTTGGTTCCTTTGTAATTGTCGATAATATCGAGGAAACCCGAGTAGCCGCCGCCGGGGTTGGTCAGGGCCAACGCAAAAGAATCGCGCTCGAATTGCACCTCGGCCTGGAACATTTGCTCTTCGGCCTCCTTCTGACGGGGCTCGATGTAGAAGTTTTTGTATGCCCAGTATCCGCCTACGATCAGCAGGAAGGCGCCTGCGACGCCCAGGATGTATTTCTGGTTTCTGTCAAAAAAATTTTGCGCCTGGTCTTTTACTTCGACCAGGTTGATCAGCGTTTCGTCCGATTTCTGATTTTTTATTCTTCTCGCCATTTCGCAAGCAATTATGTGAATGTGCACGTATTAGTTGATCACTTTTGTGGAATGGATTCCAAAAAAGCGTCGCAAAAATAAATAAAGTTTTGGTAGGAAGGCAGGTTTTGGAAAAAAAACGACTGTTGGACTGTTGGACTTGTAAAGATACGAGAAGCGCATGAGTTCGCAAGGTCCCAAAGTCTGATAGTCCAACAGTCCGGCCCAATCAATCCCGTATAAACGGATAGTCGGCCTGTACGTAATTGTCGGTGTACAGCTCCGAGGGATCGGGGTAGGGCGATGCTTCTGCGAAAGCTTCAGCTTCGTCTATTTCAAGTTTAATTTTTTCTTTAATCGCTTCGATCTCTTCCTTGGTGGCGATATGGTGTTTGAGGATGCGGTTTTCCTCCATCTTAACCGGGTCGCGTTCTTTGTAGGATTCCACCTCTTCTTTCGGGCGGTACTTGGCGGGGTCGGATACAGAGTGGCCCTTATAGCGATAAGTATTGATTTCCAGGTAGTAGGGGCCGTTGCCGGCGCGTACGTGCTCGGCGGCTTTCGTTACTGCTTCGAATACCTTTTCGGGGCTCATGCCGTCTACCTGCATGCTGGGCATATCGTAGGCGAGGCCTAATTTATGCAGGTGCATTACGTTGCTGGTACGCGCTACCGAGGTGCCCATGGCGTAGCCGTTGTTTTCACACACATAAATGACCGGCAGTTTCCAGGTCATAGCCATATTAAACGACTCGTGCAGGGCGCCCTGGCGGGCTGCGCCGTCGCCAAACATCGTCACGCAGAGGTTGTCGGTGCCCTTATATTTTTCGGCGAAAGCGATACCTGTACCGATGGGAATTTGAGCGCCTACGATTCCGTTGCCGCCGAAGTATTTATGCTCGGCGGAGAAAAAGTGCATAGAGCCGCCTTTGCCCTTCACTACGCCGGTACTTTTGCCGTACAATTCGGCCATGCAAGCTTTGGTAGAGAGGCCGCGACCGATAGCGGTGCCATGCTGGCGATAGGCTGTCACGATGCAATCTTCGCGGCGAAGAGCGGCTTCAATACCGGCGGCGACAGCCTCTTGTCCGATGTAGACATGACAGAAACCGCGTACTTTCTGCTGACCGTAGGCCACCAGTGCGCGCTCCTCGAAGCGGCGAATGCGGAGCATAAGCTCGTACCAATACAGGTGAAGTTCTTTGCTGTAAACGGCTTTCTCCTTTTTCGAGCCGCCTTTATTTTTGTCTGCTACCATGGTCAATAGCTTTTCTATTTTTATGAAGTAACAACTTTTTTCGTTGGGTGTTTATTGCCGGCGCAAATATACTTCCGGAAAAAGCGCCATGCAAATTTCTGGTGGGGTTATTACCGATTCTATTCTTTAGCTTTGCGCAAAAGTAACAAAAGCCCGTGTTTTTCGAACGCGTCATATTGACCGAATTCAAGAATTACCACTACCAGCAAATCAGCTGCAATCAGCGCCTGAACTGCTTTGTGGGGCTCAACGGCATGGGCAAGACCAACTTGCTTGACGCAGTATATTATTTGTGTATGGGCAAGAGTTATTTTGGTCTCAACGACCAATATCTTGCTTATCACAATTCTTCGTTTTTTCGCCTGGAGGGGCATGCTGTGGCGAATGGCCATGTCGAAAAGATTGTAGTGAAGGCGCCGGTGGGACAGCGGAAGATGATGGAGCGCAACGACGTTCCTTACGAGCGGCTTGGCGACCACGTAGGGCTTATTCCTGTGGTTTTTGCCGCCCCCGACGATATTCAGCTCATTTACGAAGGCAGCGAGGCTCGCCGCCGGTTGCTCGACAATACGCTGTCGCAACTTGATCAGCAATACCTTCAACAACTGTTGCGCTACAACCACTTGCTTAAGCAACGCAACGCCGCGCTTAAGCAATTTGCGGAGACGCATACGTTTAATGCTGCACTACTGGCTGTATACGATGAGCAAATGGCGGCGCCGGCTCAGTATATCTACGAGCGGCGTTGCGCATTTATGGAGCGCTTTTTGCCACTGCTACAAGCCAATCATCATACGATATCCGGCAAACGAGAGGCGGCTGATTGCCGCTATGAGTCGCCGCTGCAACAACACCCTATGGCCGGGTTGCTGCGCCTGAACATGGATAAAGATCGCATGTTGGGCCGCACCAGCAGCGGCATTCACCGCGACGATCTTCACTTTTTGCTCGATGGCCAGCCGGTGAAACGCTTCGCTTCCCAGGGGCAAACAAAGTCTTTCCTGCTCGCGCTTAAACTGGCGCAGTATGATTTGATGCGAGAGGAGAAAAACCAGTATCCTGTTTTGCTGTTGGACGATATCTTTGATAAATTGGACCAGGAAAGGGTAGAACATCTTATGCGACTGTTGTTGGAGGGGCCCTACGGGCAATTGTTCGTATCGGATACGCACCCCGATCGCATTGCAGGGATCGCCGCCAAAATGGGGGTTTCTTTTCACAATTTTGTGATTGAAAATGGCGTTGCCACTTTATACAACCAAACCGAATCATGACCATTAAAGAGGCTTTGCAAGAATTAATAGCAGCTTATAAACTTAAACCGAAGCTGCATCAAACCAATATTCGCAGCGCCTGGGCGGAATTGATGGGGCCTGCAATTGCAAAATATACGAGGGAGGTCAAATTGTCGGGCAAAATCCTGTATATAACCATCGATTCGGCCCCGTTGCGCCAGGAATTGTCCTACGGCCGCGAAAAAATTAAAAACCTGCTTAACGAAACCCTCGGCGAAGCCTACATCGAAGAGGTCATCGTGAGATAACTAATCTCCTAAACATCCAATTCCATGTCTTCATCCACAAAAAAAATCCTCATAACCGGAGGCGCCGGATTCATAGGTTCGCACCTGGTACGACGGCTTGTCAATAATTATCCGGAATTCCTGATTGTCAATTTTGATAAACTGACGTATGCCGGCAATCTGGAGAATCTGCGCGACGTAGAGCAGTCTGCCAACTACCATTTCGTAAAAGGCGATATCGTGGATTACGAGCAGGTGTCGGCGGTTTTCAAGCAGTATGAATTTGACGGTGTTATACACCTGGCGGCGGAGTCGCATGTAGATCGCTCGATTGAAAACCCTATGAGTTTTATCGAGACCAACATCATCGGGACTGTCAACCTGTTGAATGCCGCCAGGTACTACTGGGGAAATCAACCCGGTAAGTTGTTTTACCACATTTCTACCGATGAAGTATACGGCTCATTGGGCGATACCGGTTTTTTTACCGAAAAAACGGCCTACGACCCTCGCTCTCCGTATTCGGCTTCCAAAGCGAGTTCTGATCACCTGGCAAGGGCTTACCACCACACCTACGGCTTGCCTGTTATTATTTCTAATTGTTCGAATAATTATGGGCCGTATCAATTTCCAGAGAAGTTGATACCGTTAATGATCAACAACATTATCCACCAGAAACCGCTGCCGGTTTATGGCGATGGTTTGTTCACCCGCGATTGGCTATGGGTGGGCGATCATGCAGAAGCCATTGATCTCATTTTTCAAAAAGGAAGGGTAGGGGAAACCTACAACATTGGCGGTAACAATGAGTGGAAAAATATCGATCTGGTACACAAGCTTTGCGATATCATGGACGATCTGCTGCAGCGCCCCGCCGGCGCTTC
The DNA here is from genome assembly GCA_036741235.1 of Saprospiraceae bacterium. Taxonomy (GTDB): domain Bacteria; phylum Bacteroidota; class Bacteroidia; order Chitinophagales; family Saprospiraceae; genus JABWBR01. The sequence goes on from DAINSQ010000043.1 coordinate 6,248, forward strand.
GCGTCAGTTAATAACGTTTGTCAAAGATCGACCCGGCCACGACCGCCGCTACGCCATAGACGCATCCAAACTCAAAAACGAATTGGGCTGGCAGCCCGGCATTCAAGCGGAAGAAGGATTGCGCCTTACCGCCAAATGGTATTTAGACAACACCGAATGGTTGGAACACGTGACTTCGGGGACTTATCGCGAGTATTACGAAAAACAATACGGGAGATAGCCCTTATTATGACTGTAAAGGATACCATACCGGCGCCAGCAACAAAATAGCGATGACCAAAATAATGGTGACGCCCAATCCAACTACAATAAAATCTTTGACCTTGTAACGCCCCGGGCCGAATACAAGTATACAACTCGGTTCGAAAGGGGTAATCAGCGATACCGAAGCGCTGAGCATAACTACCAGCGCAAATGTGAGGGGATTGACCTGCATTTCAGCAGCCGTGCGCAGTGCAACAGGCAAAACTACGAGTGCTGCCGCGGCATTTGACATGGGCTGGGTGAGAATAATGGTCAATACGGCAAAAGCGGCCAATACGGCTATCGGCCCCATATGCCCGAAGGTGGCAATCACCTGGTCGGCCAGATAGTCGGCGGCGCCGGTTTTTTTCATGGCAATGCCAAAAGACGACATACCGCCGATGAGCACCAATAACTTCCATTCAATTTTCTCATATGCCTCTTCAGGTTTGATACACCTGAAAAGCACACACAAAAATGCAGCCAGCATGAAAGCTACTGAAAGCGGAATTAGTTCCAGCGAGCCCAGCGCAATGGCCCCAACGAAAAACGACCCCGACAAAATGGCGTTGCGCTTGCTTTTTCCCGGTTCGTAGGTGTATTCCTGAATAATAGCGAGGTCTCCTTGTTCTTTCCAGTAGCGGATGTTTTCAACAGGGCCTTGCACCAGCAACCTGTCGCCGATTTTTACCTCAATATCGCCGATTTTGTCCGACAGGGTCTGTCCCGCCCGGCTAATGGCAATAACCATCAACCCGAACCGGTTTTTAAACTGGGCATCCCGAATCGTCGAATCGATAAAATCGTTGGCAGGCATGGCGATGATCTCGGCAATCTGAATATCATCGCTCACCAGGTCTTTTTCAATGAGCGTGTCGGCCAGGATGTCTATGCCGCTGGTTTCTTTTACGCGCAGCAGATCATCAAGCCGGCCCTCTACCAGCAATATATCGCCGGCTTCAATTAATGTATTGGCATTGGCAATAGTGTTTTTTTTATCTCTGATGATATTGAGTACACGCAAACCGATTTGACTGATGTCGGTATCTTTTATTTTTTTGCCGATTAATGATGAGCGCTGTTTGACCAAAATCTCGGTGAAATAATGCTGGGTTTGCAGATCGCTGATCATATCCACTTCTTTGTGGTCGGGCAATAACCGCATGCCAATGGTGGCCATGTATACAATGCCGATAATACAAAGAATGATTCCCAATATGGAAAAATCAAACATGCTGAAAGCGGGATAGTCGTTTTCCGTTAAAAACGAATTGACGGCGATATTGGTCGATGTACCAATAACAGTGCAAGTGCCGCCGAGGATAGAGGCAAAAGCAACAGGCATGAGCAACTTGGAAGGGCTGATATCCAGGCGCCTTGACAAACCCACCATAGGCGCAACATATACGGCGGTGACGGTCGTATTGTTCATAAATGCTGATGTAAGACTTACCGCCGACATGACTATGGTGGGCAGCCACTTTCCGCGATTGTGGCTCCATTTGAATAACTGCTCTCCTATGATTTCCAATAAACCAGCTTTTTGCATGGCAGCTCCGGTTACGAATATAGAGGCCAGCATAATGATGAAATCGCTGCCGAAGCCGGAAAAAGCCTCCGCCGGTGTCAGAATTCCTGCAATTGTTAATATGATCAACAAACCAATAGTGATCAGATCAACGGGTAGTTTTTCTGTGGCGAATAAGATAATGGCAATGATGAGCAGCGATATGACGATAAGGATATCCATCCGGGGGTGATTTACGGAAGTAAGATAAGAAAAAGATTTTTTCCCGTTATTTTGTAGTAAAGTGTCTTTCTATGCTTGTCCATTTGAATGATAAAAAATCACCTGAATTGCGAGTAAGCCTGGGCGCCTGTTTGTGTTTGTTTTTGACATGGGCAGTTGCGGCGCAAACAGATACATTGCCCGCCAACAGGAATAAACCTTTCCTCCTGGGCCTCCAAGCCCACCGCGGCTTTATCCTCCCGCATTCCAAATCTATTGTTGATGTTGCTTATTCTAACCCCTATGGCGTCGAACTCCGCGGTATGTGGCTGCGCGCGGAGGAGGAACACACCAGAAATTCCGGAATCGTAACCCAGCGCGGCTTTTTGATCAATTACATTAATTTTGACAACCCGGAGGTACTCGGCTACTCCGTTTCGGCGGTGGCGCTGGTCGAACCGCTGATCAGACCGCGGGGACGGCTGTACGGTTCAATACAAATGGGGGCGGGGGTTACTTTTTTGAGTAAGGTTTATGATGAAAAATCTAACCCTGCCAATTTGTTTTTCAGCACTTTGCTGAGTTTTACAGGCATGGTTAACGCCAAGTTGTACTTCAAAATCAACCCGCAATGGGAAGTTTCTATCGGCTATAATTATAACCATATTTCAAATGGCGGAATGAAACTGCCGAATAAAGGCATGAATTTTCCTATGGCCAATGCGGGGCTACAATACCGCCTGCGCCCGACTGCTATACAACGCCCGCTCAAAACCGATGACTGGAAGCAACAACCCCGCAATTATGCCTACGCACTGGGCATAGGGAGCATCAAAACAGCACAGGCTACGCCCGATTTTCCCGTCAACGAATATACTTATTTACTAGGCGCCTGGGGCGTCGTGGGCCGGCAAATCGGCAGGCTCAGCGGCGTCTCAGCAGGCACGGAGTGGGTGCACGACGGATGGGCACGGGAAATTCTGAACAGGCAAGGCATCAATAAAAGCGCCTGGAAGGGCTCGATGTTGCTGGGATATGAGGTGTTGGCAGGCCGTACCCGCTTCGGCATCCATTTCGGGGCTTATGTGTTTAACCCTTCGGGCGATGTGGATCCGGTCTACCAACGTTACAGCCTCCTCTACCGCTTTGGCGATCACCTGATGGTCGGGACTTCAATGAAATGCCACCGTCATGTGGCGGATGTCATTGATGTGAGATTGGGGTGGCTGTGGTAGGAGGGTGAGAGAGTGGGAGGGTGAGAGGGGGGGATGTTTCTCTGCTTAAGGTTAAGGTTAATCCCCCCCTCCCACACTCCCACACTCCCACACTCCTCTCTCTGTCATTTCACAGAAAAGGCCCCGGCAGGCAGCGCCTGATTCACCTTGCGGTTAGAAAACCGGATAGTAGTGAGGTCGCCGGCTTCGTGCATATCAATACGGGCCATCAGCAGGTCTTTTTTATCGAAATAAAGATCGATGCCCGACAGGTATTTTTTGATCTCTTTGTCGGTAGGTGTGAGCTTTATTAGCGCTTGCTGGTCGTTTTCAAAAAGCTGGTACGAAAATTTGTCGTTGCCGTCGAGTACGTCGCCTTGTAAAGTACTTGTCAACATACCTTGTATTTTCTGGAAAGTATCGTTTTTGCCCGCGTCGATTTTGCTCACCTTGCCATTGTCAATGACGGTGAGTTGCTTGTCGTTGAGCAATATCGTGTATTGGTAAGGCGAGTTGTATTCCCAGCGCAGCCGGTTTTTTTTATCGAAATAAAACAACCCTTTTGCTACCATTTTTTCTTTCATGAAGCTGAGTTGTTTTTCTTGCACGAAACTGCACTGGATAGTTTCCGTGACTTTAGCGATGTTGTCGAGTTTTTGCTTGAAACCCGCTACGTCTTTCATTTTTTGAAAACCTTCCTGCGCAGAAACAGGAGTGGCCGCCAGTATGAACCCGGCTAAGGCAATAAGGATGTATAAGCGCATGTGCGGTTTGGATTTTTCACAAAACTACGACCCGGGCAGCTATGTTGCCCGCGATTAACACAACAATAACTTTTCCACTATTCTTTTACCACGCGCGCCGTTCGCCATTCGCCATTAATAAGAGCGCTTACAGCGTATTGCCCTGCGGGTAAACTGCCCAACGGCAAGGTTGCGGTATTGTCGGCGCCGATATACAGGTTGGCTTGTAGCGCCAGGCGGCCAAGCAGGTCGCTAACCCTGACAAACACCTCGCTGTCGCCACTAATTTCTTCCAATGCGATATGCAAGGTAGCTGTAGCAGGGTTGGGAAATACAGCCAGTGTTTTGTCGCTAACAGTTTCTTTAGTCGAAACCAGCACCCGCTCGCCATTGGCAAACCACACGCCCCATCGCGCGCCATTGTTGTCGGAAATAAAAATACCGGGGTTGCCTACGGGCGTAATTTTGTCGTTGGCCAGCTCAGTCTGCCCAATGACGCGGTCACCCAGGTTATTGTACGCGTCAAAGATCAGCCTGCTGTCGTCTACTGAGTAATTGGGATACCCCAGGTCGCTGTTTTCAAAAACCTCGGCCACGTCGCCTGTCTCAATATTGGCGGCCAACACGTAATACGTATCATCGTAGTCGTCAATAAAATCAAAAGCCATGATATAGGGCGAGTTTTTAGAGAAGCTGGGGTCGCCAACACTGGTATTTTCCGGCAAGCCGGCAAAAAGTTTTTCAATATAGCCGTCGCCGAAATCGGCGGCGCCGTTATTCCAAACCCGCAAAAAGCCAATATCCCAATACTCGATAACCCCGGTAGTGGTATTGATTTCGTTGAGTGCGTCGTACATCACATATTCCCCCGAGTGGTCCCACTCCAATACATCGGCAAATACTACGTCGCCGGTTTCTATGCCCTGGGTGTAGGTTGGATTGTAGAGTTCAAATTCGCCCCATTCCTCTTGGATGAAGTCGTATACGTATACAAAATTGTCGTTGTCTGTAGTTACTGCGGCTATTCTGTTGCCGTCTTTGGAGATGGCTACGTTGCGCCAGATTTGTTCGGAGCTGACGGTGATTTGCTGTATGTTGCCGCTTTGCCAGTTGATTACCACGGCTTGCAGGGTTTGGTCGGCGTCAACGTACACGATGGCCGTGCCGTCGTCGGTTACGCTGGGTCTGCTGGCGGGGCCGATGATAGAAAGGGGATTGGCCACCGTCTGCCCTTGGGGTGTGATCAGATAGAGTTGTTCCTGGAAGCCGTCGGTAAACAGCACAAATTCATCTCCTGGGTTGGTGTTGAGGTCGTCCTGGTAGTTGCCGCCCTGACCGGCGCCGATGCCTACTGTATTAAATGCCGAGATAGCCGCATTGACTACCGTCGAATTAGCGCCGTGCAGGTCGGTGGCGGCTTGTATGACGGCGATGCGCAGGTCGATAAACTGCGAGGAGCGCGTGAGGTAGTTGGTTAGCGCGCGATAGTACACTTGTTCGGCAGTATTTTTACCAACCTGTTCGGCAAACAGGTAGTATGCGCGGTTGGGGATACCGCTATTGATATGCACCCCGGCATTATCGGCCGTGCCGTTGTATTGCTGGTCGGTATGGGCAGGTTGCCAGCCGTTGTCGTTGAGGCTGCTGCCGCCGTTGTTGGGGTTGGCCATATTGCGCAAGGCGCCCGACGGGAATACGTTGGTGTTTACTACGTTTTCGCCGATTAGCCAGTCGTCGCGATCAATCATCGCGCCGAATACGTCGGCATAGGATTCGTTGATCGCCCCCGATTCTCCATAGTATTCGAGGTTGGCAGTATTTTGAATTACGCCGTGCGACATTTCGTGGCCGGCTACGTCAAGCGATTTGGCCAGCGGTGAAGAGAAAGCCGTGCTGCCGTTGCCGTAGAACATAGCCGCGCCGTTCCAGAAGGCGTTGTCCATGGGCTGGCCGTTGTCATCAGCTACGTTAATGAGAGAAATGATATTGCCGCCCTGGCCGTTGATGGAGTTGCGGTTGAAGGTTTGTTGGAAATATTCAAAAGCCTTGCCTGCATTGTAGTGAGCGGAGACGGACGTAGCGTTGCTCCAGGTATTATTGGAGGAGGTGATATGCGTTGCTGTAAAGTTGTTGTTTTGGGGCGATGTATTTTGCGCATTGATGGTCCAGATAACGCCCACCGGTTCGTCGGGAAATACCGATGCCGGCGCGTTGAACATACTGCGAGAGGCGTCTATGAGGTAAAAGAGGTTGCCCTTCTGGTAGGTGTTAATGGTTCGGCTGATGCCGAATAAATCATTGGCATTGGCGGTGGAGGGCCCGTCGGGCGGCGGAAGCGCATGCGCTTTGTGTTCGGCATGATGCGCGCCGTGAATACTGCAAATATTGTCAAATCGCTGGAGAATGGCGCTGTTCTGCGCGTCAATGATATAAGTCCAATGAGCAGCCAAATTGGGGCGCAGGGTGATAGCCCAGGCTAATACCGGCTTGCGATCGAGGTGATAAACGACGAGTTGCACTTCTGTTTGGGGGCCGCCGGCCAGCGCTTGTTCGGCTGATGTCAAGGTTTTTATTTTGGTTGATCTGGACACATCTTCCAGCGCAATCTCAAGGGCTGATTGTTGCGACAAGGCAGGCGTGTAGTTGTTGAGTTGCGGCGTAGAATAGTACCTGCCGTTCATCATGAAAACGCGGCCATTCTTGAGATGCAATGCTATTTCGCTGCCGTATACAGGGATTCCCCGCGCTACTTGTTGCAGCCGCACATGAGTGATGCCGAGTTCGTCGGTACTAACAGCGGTAACTGAAAATTCATCAACGGGCGCCGTCAGCTTGAGCTTGTCTTTGATGGCTTCGAGATAACCCAGGCTATGAGCCGGCGCTTCGGGTCGGCTATTGCCGGGTAGCGGTTGGTATTCGATGTCTCCAAGTATACTCACTGGCAGCCCTGTTGCCGGATCGCGGGTTATTCGGGCGTTTTGTAGCTGCCCGGTTGTAGTTTTGAGGGGGCTGGCTTTGGGGGTAAATGAGGGTACAAATGGGGCGTCGGCAGTCGGCACAACGGGTTTGATGGGAGAAATACTGATCTTATTGATATCGCGGTGAAAAGGTTGGGCGGGCTTGGGCAGATTCGGCTTCAATTGCGCCTGAGCTTGCCATACGAGTAGCAAGCAGAAAGCTATAAACAGGGATGTTTTTTTCATTGCTGCAAATCGATTTTTGATGAAGATTCAAAATTAATAAAAAAATACAGGCATTTCAAAAACGCCTTTTACCCCCCAAAGACTTGAATTGGTAGGAATTATTTTGAAAATCAGTAAATTCAGCCACACATTTGCATGAATAAAAAAGAACTGCCCATGAATTCTCGACTCAATCCTACCGATCGCACCAAACCGACGCGACTGCCCAACCGCGTGGGTTACGACCTGGAGTTAATCTATGAAATCCTCGACGAGGGGCTGTATTGCAACGTGGCTTATGTGCTGGAGGGCCGACCGTTTATGTTGCCCACCGGTTATTGCCGCATCGGCAATATGCTTTATCTGCATGGTTCAGTGGGTAGTCATATGATTCGCAGTATTCAGCACGGGGCCGATTTGTGCATCAGCGTAACACTGGTAGATGGACTTGTTTTTGCTCGTTCGGCTTTTCACCATTCCATCAATTACCGGTCTGTTGTTCTTTTTGGACAGCCTTTTTTAGTAGAAAATGAGGCGGAGAAAATGAGGGTCCTGGAGCAATTGACGGAGCATTTCGCCGTTGGCCGCTGGAACGATGTGAGGCAGCCTTCGCCATCCGAACTCAAAAGAACCGCCGTACTTGGCATTCGCATTGATGAGGCTAGCGCCAAAATGCGCAGCGGCCCGCCCAAAGATGAAGAAGAAGACGCCAACTGGCCGGGTTGGTCGGGGGTATTGCCGATACAATATGCCGCCGGCGCCCCGGAAGAACGCGAAGATGCGGTACCCGGGCTGACAGTACCCGGTTATCTGCTCAATTATTCGCGAAAGAAACAGCATTAATACAATCACACGTTTACCAAACCTTTCCGGTTTAGTAAACGTGTGTAAACAATTCTATACTATCGGCTTATCACCAGCCTGCGGCCGGCGTTTCGTTCTCCGTTTTTCACCTGTACCATATAAACGCCCGATACCAGGTCGTCTATTGCAATACGGGTCATCGTGGCCTCGGCGGTAAATTGCTGCGTCAAACGTTTTACCAGTTGGCCGTTGATATCGAAGATGACAATTTCGGTAGGCGTCTCGCTTGCCGACAGGATATCGATCATCACTTCGGTAGCGGCAGGGTTGGGGAACATCACAAAGCTGGGAATTTCATCCGTTTGAATGTTGTCCAGTCCGCCATCTTCTCTCAACGGCGAACCGCTAATGGTGGCGGTAAGGTCATAGCAATCGTTGGGGTCAGCGGCGCCGCCGTTGCCAAAAACATGGATATAGTAGGAGCGCACGGTTCCGACATTATATGTAATCGACTCGTTGGCCGTACCCGGGTTAGTTGATTCACCGACGAGGCTGAGCGATTGATAAAGCCGTATATCATAGTTGGCAGGCAGGCTGGTCAGGTCAACTTTGATGTAGGGCTGAGCCGATGTATTGTTAAACCTGAACCAGTCATTGTCTCCGGTTGAGCTGATAGCCGCCGAAATGGTTTGATTTACCTGGATGCCGGTCGCTGCAAATTGAATTTCGTTGGGCTCGTAAATATCGTTGCAGGTTCCGCCGCCGCCGGCAGAGGTGGTAAAGGTAGCCACTGCCGAATAAGCGCCCAGTGTGCCGTTGCAGTTGGCCTGTACCTGGAATTCGTAGTTGGTGGAAGCAGTCAAACCCGTTGCATTGTAGGAGTTGACGGGCGAAGTCATGGTTGTCCATGTAGAAGTACCCGCCGGTCGATACTGTACGTTGTATGAAGTGGCGCCCGCAACAGCCGACCAGTTGAGGGTAGCGCTGTTGGATGTGATGTTCGTGGTATTCAGACCGCCCGGCGTGCCGCAGCTCGGGGCCGGGTTATTGGTAGTAAAGCTCGCAATTGCCGAATAAGCGCTCAGCGTACCATTGCAATTGGCTTGTACCTGGTATTCATAAGTAGATGCCGGTGAAAGCCCTGTGGCATTATACGAATTGGCGGCCGAAGTCATGGTAGTCCAGGTTGCTGTTCCGAAAAGGCGGTACTGTACATTGTAAGAAGTAGCGCCCGCCACCGCAGCCCAGTTAAGCGTGGCGCTGTTGGTAGTCACATTGGTAGCGCTCAGGCTGCCCGGCGTGCCGCAACTGGCGCCGCCGCCGAGGGTAGAAAAGGTGGCGATGGTAGAATACGAGCTGGTACTGTTTTTGCAGAGCGTTTGCACGCGGAATTCATAGTTTGAAGAAGCGGTCAAGCCAGTTAACAGGTATGTATTGACGAATACGTTGATGGTCGTCCAGTTAGCAGAGCCGACCAGCCTGTACTGCAAATTATAACTACTGGCGCCGTTTACAAATGCCCAACTTAACGTAGCACTGTTTTGGGTAATACCGGTGGCGCTTAATCCGGTTGGGATTCCACAACCCGAGCTGTCTGTGCTGGTTGTGAAGGCGCTATTGGTTGAATAAGCGCTTAAAGTCCCGTTGCAGTTGGCCTGCACCTGAAATTCATAAGTAGTGGAAGACGCGAGCCCTGTCAAATTATAGGTTGTAGCAGCAGTAGAAACGGTCGTCCAGGTGCTTGTACCGGTGGGCCTGTACTGAATATTATAGGACGTAGCGCCCGATACCGCCGACCAGTTCAAGGTTGCGCTTGTAGCAGTGATATTGGTGGTAAATAACCCGCTCGGTGTGCCGCAACTGGGCGCCGGGGTACTGGTGGTAAAGTTGGCGATTGCAGAAAAGGCGCCCAGCGTTTCGTTGCAGTTAGCTTGTACCTGGTATTGGTAAGTAGTGGAGGCTGCCAGACCGGTCAGGTTATAAGTCGTTGAAGCTGTAGAAACTGTTGACCAGGTAGTAGCGCCCGTTGGACGGTATTGCAGTATATAGGAAGTAGCGCCGCTTACTGCCGTCCAACTAATGGTTGCGCTGCCGGTAGTGATATTTGAAGCAGCGAGCCCGGCAGGCGGGCCGCATGCAACGGCGTCAGGCGGTACACAACCGTTGGAGGTCGTGATGCTGAAGCGGGGACCCCCGGGAGCAAAAACGGCCTGCATGCGGTTTTTTTGTCCAAAAGTGAACATATACATACAGGCGTCGTAGGTATAATCCATGTAGTTCATGGTCATTTCAACCGGCGTACCTGTGCAGGTGCTGTAATGCGGATAGCTTGGGCAACCGCCGTTGGAAGCGTTGTGCACCGGCGTGTCGGAAACGAAGTCATTACCGCAGGTGGCATCGCCCCAAATGTGGCGAAGGTTGAGCCAGTGGCCTACTTCGTGGGTGGCCGTTCGGCCCAGGTGGTAAGGCGAAGTAGCCGTGCCGGTAGTGCCGAAATACCTGTAATCAACCACGATACCGTCAGTAGAGGCAGGCCCGCCGGGGAATTGCGCATAACCCAACACGCCGCCGCCGATATTGCATACCCAGATGTTGAGGTATTTGGTGGCATCCCAGGGGGCCACGCCGCCTTGTGAAGGGTTTTTCACCGCATTGCTGGTACCCCAACTCGTGCGATTGTAATATTTGCGCGTGATGCCGGTGGTGGCATTGCCGTTGGGATCGCGTTGGGCCATGCAGAACTGGATCTCTGAGTCGGCGGCCAGGCCGGCAAATAAAGGCGGCGTATTGGCCACATCGGCGTTGAGCTTGCGAAAGTCGTTGTTCAGCACCGCAATTTGCGATAATATCTGCGCGTCGCTGATGTTTTCCGTGGTGGTGCGATAAACAACATGCACAACTACCGGAATTGTGACTACGTCTCTGCTTTCCAGGAAGCTATTTGACAGAAAGTTGTTGGTGTGTTGTTCGATGGCCTCCATTTGTTGCTGCATGCCGGGATTTTCCTGCATGAGTTGTTCGAGTACTTCCATCGATGCGCAATTGCGCTGTTGAGCATTTATTATATTAACTGCCAAAAGTGCAAACAAAGAGAAAAGAAAAAAGTGTTTCATCACGACAATGCTGTTTTTGTGAAAATTCATTTTGATGTCCAAATATACCAGGACGTTTTCGCTTTCTCAGGTACTTTTTTTGGCGTGAGGGTTGCAAATAGTAATTTTTTTAGCATAAAAAAATTATCAAGCGCTCATTGCAGCCGTCAGATAAGTTGCTGCGCTATCGCCCGTTCTTCTGCTTCGCTATAACGCTGGAAAAGAAAAACGGGTACCTGAGGAGTCTGGCGGATGAGCCTGGCTACCCGCTTCGCTTTTCGGCGGTGGGTGACATCGTGAATAAAGACGGCCAGGATACGCCGGGGATAGGCCCGGGCGATAGACAGATAGATGTCGGTGTCTTTTTCACCGCTGTCGCCTACCAGGATAAAGGGCAGGGTAGGGTAGGTATCGAGTATATGCGATATCTGCCGGTATTTGTGGCCGGGTCTGTCCCTGCGGTCACTGATGCCGAAATCGCGCAGCAGGATGGGGCCTTTGGGCAACCTGTTGAGGTGCAAAAACTCGTCGAGCAGGTCGTAGATATTCCAGGGGCTGTTGGAAACATAAAAAAACGGATTGTTGTCGTTGCCGGAGCGGCCTTTTTGCAGAGCGTTAAAAAATCGGTCCACATCGCGGAAAGCCCGCCGCTTGCTGGCATTTTTCAGGATGGTGAGGTACAGCATCTGGAGTTTCAGCAGTGAAGTGACGCCGGTTTGAATTACGGTATCGTCGAGGTCGCTGATGACGCCAAAAGAGGCTTCAGCCGGCAGAAGTAATTCGGAATGAATACGCACGTCTACTTCCTGCCAGGGCGTACGGGTGAGGCGTACCTCGTAGCTATGCCAGCCTGCGGCGTCGGGGGGCAGTGGGTTGGGAAGTTTACTCGAAACGTGGTAATAGCCTTCGTCGTCGGTGGTCAATTCAAAAACATTATCGCCTATTCGGATGACCACCTGGGCATCGGTTATTTCGTTGCTGTTGAAGCGTTTGGCCGTATTGATGAAATTTTTCCAGGAACTATCGGCTTCTTCACTGCGGATGAATTTGTCTTGAAGCACTCGCCCGGTAATAGAAACATAGCCGGCATTGCCGAAGCCTTTGTAATCGGCGATGACAAGCGGCGTATGGGGGCCCATGCCCAAAATAGCGCTGAACCTGAAACGGAGCAGGTCGATCAGGTAACCGATCGCTCTGATGCTATATAGCAAGCGTCGTTTCCAGGAGGCCATAGCGGAAGTTGTGCTATTCGAATAGAGCGTCTACAAATGCTTTTTTGTTGAATATCTGCAACTTATCAATAGCTTCGCCAACGCCGATGTATTTAATGGGAATTTTAAACTGATCGGAAATGCCAATAGCTACGCCGCCTTTTGCCGAACCGTCGAGTTTGGTGAGGGCCAGTGCCGATACTTCAGTGGCGTCGGTAAAATGTTTGGCTTGTTCGATGGCATTTTGGCCCGTAGTTGCGTCTAACACGAGTAAAACTTCATGGGGCGCGCCTTCCAGGCTTTTGCTGATAGAGCGTTTGATTTTGCCCAATTCCTGCATCAGGTTGATCTTGGTGTGAAGGCGACCTGCAGTGTCTATGATGGCCACGTCGCATTTGTTTTGCAGGGCATACTGCACCGTTTCATAGGCTACGGCGGCGGGGTCGGCCTGCATGCCTTTGCTGAAAAAATCACAGCCGACGCGGTCGGCCCATATTTTCAACTGATCTACGGCTGCGGCGCGGAAAGTATCGCCGGCGCCCATCACTACGCGCAGCCCCTGTTGCTTGTATTGCCAGGCCAGCTTGCCGATAGTGGTTGTTTTACCAACGCCGTTGACGCCAACCACCATAATGATGTGCGGCCTGGGAACCGCCGGAATGGCGTAGTCTTCGAGGTCTTCGATATTGTTTTCCGCCAGCAGGTTGACAATCTCTCCCCGGAGCATGGCGTTGAGTTCTTCCGTGCCGAGGTATTTATCAGCGGCTACCCGGGCTTCAATGCGCTCAATAATTTTTACGGTAGTATCCAGCCCCACATCGGAGGAAATCAGGATTTGCTCCAGTTCGTCGAGCACTTCCTCATCTACCGTCGACCTGCCCGCAATGGCCTTGGTCAGTTTGCCGATAAATGTGGTCTTGGTCTTTTCTATGCCTTTGTCGAGGTCCGCTTTTTTATCGCGGTTGAAAAATTTATCGAAGAAGCCCATGATGAGGATGGTGGGGTGTGATAAAATAAACAAAGAGGCACTCCTTTGGAAGCGCCTCTTTGTTCATGAGAAATATCATAAAAGCGAGCCGGAATTACTTCTTGCCGCTCAGAAATTCGTTCACCTTGTCTTTGTGAATCATCACCTCTTTGTAGGTGTACTTGCCGGTTTTGGGGTTTTTGACACTTTGTACGATCTTGACAAAGTCGCGACCCGAACCTGCATTGGCGGAGCGCTGTGCAACCCTGGCGTTTTTAGAAACCTTTGCCATAGCGTATGTTTTTTATTATTGTTAGCAATTGTATACCTTACATACAACAACGAAACGCATTATTTGATTTCGCGGTGTACGGTTTTTTTCTTCAGAATAGGATTGTATTTCAACAACTCCAGACGATCCGGCGTGTTTTTCCTGTTCTTTTGCGTGATATAGCGCGAGGTACCCGGCATACCGCTTTTCTTGTGCTCGGTGCATTCCAGTATGATCTGCAAGCGGTTGCCTTTACTTTTCTTGGCCATTGTGCTTCAATTAGTAGTTGTAAGTTTTACAAATCAACGCCCGTATTCACTCCTTTGCGCTCCAGCTTCTTAACATAAGCATACAAGCCCAATTTGTTGATGGTGCGAATGGCGCTGGCCGATACTTTGAGCGAAACCCATTCGCCCGTTTCCGGCACATAAAATTTCTTCGTCTGCAAGTTGGGCAAAAAGCGACGCTTGGTCTTGCGATTAGAGTGCGACACCTTGTTGCCCGAAACCGGACGTTTTCCCGTCAGTTGACAAACTTTTGACATGATCGTTTTCGCTTGTACGATAGTAATTCAGAGTGACTCCGGGAGGACTCGAACCTCCAACCTTCTGATCCGTAGTCAGATGCTCTATCCATTAAGCTACGGAGCCATTTTTCTCAAATGCGGATGCAAAGATATGGGTATATTTAGTAAAATAAAAACAATTTTGAAAAAAAAGTTCCTAGGTTGTAGGTTCTAGGTTATTAAAAGACTTACAACCTACAACCTACAACCTACAACTTTACAACCTACCCCTTCACCACCCGTTTCGTCTTCTGCCGGCCCTGTAATTGCAGGCGGTAGAAATACGTACCAGTGGGGAGGCCGTGCATATCGACCTGTATAGTATGATCGCCGGCCTGAAAGCGCTGATTGGTGATCACCTTGATTTCATTGCCGATAGCGTCAAAGAGGCTAAGTTTTACCCACTCGTTGGCCGAAGTGAAACTGATGGTTGTCCAGTTGCGGCAGGGATTGGGATAAGCGCCGAGTTGAACGGCCTCGTCTTTGGGATCGGGCCTGGTAGAGGTGACCGAGCAATTGACCAGCAGCGGCAGGTATTGGAAGTCGTTGTAGAGCAACGAGCGCACGTTGTCTTCGCTTACGCCAAACCAATCCATGAGCAGAGAACCGTATACGTCGCGGAAATCGTGTTGCATCGGCACGCCCTCGTCAATACTTACGTCGGTGGAAATTTCGGGGTTGTCGCCCAAAATTGCGGGATTGACGCAAGAGCCGAAAAGCATCAGCGGCGCCGCCGTGCCGTGGTCGGTGCCGCGGCTGTCATTGGAGCGGATACGCCGGCCGAACTCCGAGAAGGTCATACATACCACGCGTTGTTCCAGCCCCAGCATCTGCAAATCGCTCTGGAACGCCGCAACGGCATCCGACAACTGCTGGAGCAGTTCTGCGTGGTCGCCCGCGGTAACGTCGTTGAGGTCTACCTGATTGGCATGGGTATCAAAGCCGCCGAGGCTTACAACGTATACTTTGGTTTGCAATCCGCCCGACATCAGCAGGGCCACGTTTTTGAGTTGGGTAGCCAGCCTGTTGCCTTCGGGGTAAGCGGCCATACTGGCGCCGTTTTGAGCGGCATCGGTAATGACGTCGCCGTATTCGTTGGCCTGACTGATCGACAGGCGCAGGAATGCCAACTCTTCGCCGTATGGCGTATTGGGTAAATCGCTGGGACTACCTTCGGTAAGCGGCGCCAGAGAGAAGGGGTCGTTGAGTGTAAGGCTAAAATTGGTGGCCGTACCCTGGCAGGTTTCCGATACGATAGTGCCCATAGTAATGGCAAACGGGTCGGGATATTCGCTGTTGGGGTAATCGTTGGGATATGAGGGATAGAGGCTTTCAAAATAGCGCCCCAGCCAGCCCGTGGTCCATACTTCCTCTGCCGGCGAACCGCTGGTCCATATATCGCTAGAGCGAAAGTGCGAGCGGTTTTGGTTGGGATAACCCACGCTTTGCACAAGACCCATCTTGCCGTTGTCGTAGAGATTGCGGATGCCCGTCATGGCCGGGTGAAGGCCTACCGTATCTTCAATAGCGAGGATACTGTTTTCGGGCAGTATAATATTGCTGCGCACATTGGCCAGGTTGTCGTATTGATCAAGGGGCACCACCATATTGAGGCCGTCGTTGCCGCCGTTGAGTTGGATGAGCACCAGTACCCTGTCGGATTCGGGGCTAACGATGCTTGAGAGGAATGAACGCGGCATTGCCGATACCCGCATGCCGTTGAGCAGGAGCGGAACGCTTACCGCTGTGCCTGCCGCTTTTATAAATTGTCTTCTTTTCATGATTTGCAATTTTTTATACCAACAATTAGCTCAGATAAAATTCGGGCATGCTGAGCATGACCTGCAGCAGGCTTCTGAGTTTGACTTCCACGGCGTCTGCATAGACGGGATCGTTGGGATTGGCCTCGTAAGCCGCATATTCCGACGTCCACACATAATCGGGCAAGCCGGGCAGTAAAACTTCTTTGAGCGCCGCCTTCTGGCTGTCGGTAATAGGTTGCGGGAACAGGAGTTGTGCAAATCCTTCAATTACCGCATTGGGTTCGTAGGGATCGGGTAGCAGGGTTATGGCAATCAACGGGTCGATGCGCGCGCGCAACTGGCCTTGGCCTACGCCGTCGCCGGTGAGCAAATTGGTATATCCCATTCGCGTTTGCAGGGTGGTGGCATTAATCCAGCTTCTATAAAACAGGGGCTCTTGGTAGTATGCCTTCCAACCTGCCACGCTGGGCGGGTTGAAATACTCCATGTCCATTGGAATAATAGCCTGGAAAATGCGAAAATGCAGGGTATAGCGCTGTGCAAGCGTTGCAGGGAAGGGAACCGCCAGTTGTTTGAGCGCTGAAATACTGAAATCGAGCGGGTTTTTGATCATGGGGCCCACGTTGAGTATATCGTAGAAGTGGGCGCTGCCCAACAGGGCTTCCAATGCCGGCTTGATTTCGTAATTGTTATCGATGAGTATTTGCGCCATGGGTTGAATAACATTGGCCTCGGCGTTGTCATCGATCACATAATAAACGAACCAGCGGTACAATTTGCGGCAGATGAAGCGGGCAACCTCATCTTTTTCAAAAATAATATCAATCAAATGGGCGTATTCCTGGTTGCCCATGTTGCTGATCGTAATATTGTCAAAACGATGCGAAAGCTCCTTGACTCCGGTATCGTGCTGCCCTGCCAGGAAAATAGAGGTCACTGCCTGATCGGGGTTAGTGGTATTAAACCCGCGGTCGCGCCAGCCGGTGAGCACCCTGGCCATTTGTACTACATCCTGTTCGGTATAATTGGTATAATCGCCGGGGCCGACCTGCGGGCCTTTGCCGATTGTAAACAATTCGAGCAGTTCGCGGGCGTAGTTTTCATTAGGGGCTACGTTTGTATTTTGATTGCCGTTGAGGAAGCGCAACATGGCCGGGTCGATCGTAATTTGCTTGATCAATTCGCGGAAGTTGCCCCAGGCAAAAGAGCGCAGCAGGCTGATATGTTTGTAATTAAATTTGGGGTCATTGACATTGCTGACGGCAAAATGATTATGCCAAAACAAAGTCATTTTTTCGCGCAGGCTGACGCCCTCCGTGCGGAGCAACTCCATGGTCCAGGCGCGAATACTCTGGGCGCGGTAGGGGGTCAGGTTGACATCGGTAGAGTAGGGGGCGTTGATCCAGGTTTCCCCTACGGGTACATTGGGGTCGTTGGCAAAACTGGGATTGACAGGCGGCGCCGGCTGGGGGTGGTCGGCAAATAGTTGGGCAAGCGTTGGGTATAACCCCTGGCTGTAGGCTTGTTCTATCTGTGTGCGGCTGGGGCCGAACATACTGCGTCGCAACAGGTGGGCGGCTTCGTCGTACCCCCAGGGGCCTGCATAGGGTTCCAGGCCGGATGTTAATCCAAGCGAAGGCTTCAACGCCGAAGTGTGCTGCCCCGCTTTGAGGTTGGCCCTGGAGCCTTTGGCGCCGAACAAAGCGGCTAGCGTAGCTCTTCTGTCCATATAATATGAGTTTTAGAGAAAAAATATGATGTATTACGCAACCTTTAGACTTTGGGTTTCGTATGAGGTTTAATTGGTTTATTAAAAAAGGTGACAAGGTGACAAGGTGACATGGTGACATGGTGACATGGTGACATGGTGACAAGGTTACAGGGTTACAGGGTTACAGGGTTACAAGGTTACAAGGTTACAAGGTTACATGGTTACATGGTTACATGGTTACATGGTTACACCAATTATTTCGGAACCTATTTTTGTTGTTAAATAAAAAATGTGTTTATTTGCATCATCGTAGGTAAATTAAGCCTGCTATAAGAGAACTTTTTCAGCCCCACCGTTCTCCGTGTGAGAGCACTTGTGTTCTCTTCTTTTTTACCCTTCATTCGTATCAGGACATCCTCCGGCAAAGCGGGAGGCAAGCCACACTTTTCCGGAGTATTTAGCAATCGCGCCATGTGAGAGGCGCAAAGAATTTTTTTTGTACAACAAATTATACATCCATCATGTGTAAAACTCTACACTTGACAGTTGCCGCCTTTAAACGGGCTGGACGGCTATTGTCTTTCATCATCCCTATGCTGCTTGCTGTGCAAAGTTATGCCATGCTGAGTGTGTCTTTCAGTGTGACGCAACCAGTTTGTTACGGCCTGCCGAACGGCAGCGTTACCGCTACGGCCAGTGGAGGCGTGGCGCCCTATGTATATGTTTGGAATACCGGCGTGGTGGGACCCACCCTGTCGGGCATTACTGCCGGCACGTATAGCGTGACGGTTACCGATGCTACCAGCGCTTCGATTGTCCAGAGCGTGGTGGTCAATCAGCCGCCTTTGGTGGTTATCGATTTTGTTGTGAATCAGTGTACCTTCCCATTTACGCTTACGGCTGTGGGCGGAGGAGGCGTGCCGCCCTACGGTTATTACTGGAACACGGGGCAAACGACGCCTACCCTCACCAATATTCCCAACGGGACGTATTGCGTTACGGTGACCGATAACCAAAACTGCGGCGCCGTTGAATGTATCACGCTGACGTATACGCCGTTTAACCTTAATGTTTCGGCTACCGGCATTACTTGTCCGGGAGTGAATAACGGAACGGTTTCTGCTACTGCTACCGGCGGTGTGCCCCCTTATTCTTACTTGTGGAGCAACGGCGCTACCACCGCAACGCAAAACAACCTGGCCCCGGGAACCTACACGGTGACTGTCACCGATACCCAGGGTTGTACGCGAACGGCCTCGGCGACTGTGGCCAATAAACCGCCTATTGTGATTAACGTAGCTGCGACTCAACCTACCTGTACAGGGTATACCAACGGCAGCCTCAGCGCTACGGTCACAGGCGGCACCGGCCCCTATACCTACCTTTGGAGCACTGGCCAAACCACGGCTACAATCAACAACCTGCCTGCAGGCGTTTATACGCTGGTGGTCACCGATGCAAATGGTTGTACCAAATCGACGGCGATAAGCCTGCAACCTTATTCTAATCTCACCGTAGGCGCCCTGGGTACGCCCGAATCTTGCCCCGGCTATAACAACGGTTTTCTTACTGCATCTGCCAGCAATGGTATACAGCCATACACCTATTTGTGGAGTAATGGCAGCACTTTGCAAAACCAGATGAACATAGCGCCGGGTACTTATACAGTAACCGTGACCGATGCAGTGGGTTGCTCCGGAACGGCTACAGCTACCGTAGCGCCGGCGCCGGCGTTCCAAATCAGTGTAACGAGAACAAATGTCACTACCTGCGGCGCTTCCAACGGCACCGCTACTGCCAATATCATCAGCGGTGTAGGGCCGTTTACCTATGCCTGGAGCAATGGCGGCAATACGGCTACTATTACCGGACTCGTAGCCGGCACTTACAGCGTTACAGTCACCAACGGCGCCGGATGCCCGGCTACGGGTTCGGTGACCGTCACCGCTCCACCGCCCGTTTTTGTGACTATTAACGCTACGCCGCTGGTTTGTGTGGGCGCCGCCACAGGCACTGCAACAGCCGTAGTGACGGGGGGCACAGCGCCGTTTTCATTCCTTTGGAATACTGGCGCTACCACGCAAACAATCACCGGCCTGGCGCCGGGGGTATATTCCGTAACCGTAACGGATGCCGTAGGTTGCCAGGATGACGCCACTACGGTTATCGCCGCTGCTCCAGCCGTTATTGTCAATATTGCAGGCACCAGCATTGTATGCGGCCCGGGCAATACTGGTTCTGCATCTGCCCTGGTGAATGGCGGCACACCGCCGTTTACCTATTTGTGGAGCACCGGCGCTACTACGGTTGGCGTAACCGGACTTGTAGAAGGTACTTATTCGGTGACCGTCACCGACGCTAACGGCTGTTCCGGCCAGGACGACTTTTTTATCGATGTGGTCGATAACCTCGCTGTTAATATCATTAAGCAAAATGTATTATGTTTTGGCGGTAATACTGGATCAGCCGTGGCATCCGGTTCGGGAGGCACAGCGCCATATTCTTTTGTATGGAGTACAGGCTCTACCAATGCGGCTATCAGCAATCTTACAATTGGAACTTATTCCGTGACCGTCACTGATGCCAATGGCTGTACGGCTACCAGCACAACGACGATCACGCAGCCGCCGGTACTAAACGTTACGCTCAACGCCACTGCACTGGTTTGCCCCGGGGCCAATAACGGCTCTGCAACGGCTACGGCGACAGGCGGTACGCAGCCTTATTCATATGCCTGGAGCAACGGCGGCAGCGGCAGTTCTGCAAACAACCTTGGTGCGGGCGTCGTTACTGTGACCGTCACCGACGCCAACGGCTGTACCAAAACCGCCAGCGCAACGATTAATCAAGCGCCCCCGGTTGAAGTAGAAATCGAAACCAATTCGGTATTCTGCGGACCGGAAGATAGCGGTGAGGCTACTGTAGTCGTCAACAGCGGCGTCCCCCCCTTCAGCTACACCTGGAGCAATGGCAGCACGGCAGAATCGATTGAAAATGTGGGTGATGGAACTTACAGTGTCACTGTTGTTGACGCCAACGGCTGTTCGGATGTTGCAGAAGTGGATATTAATATTGTTAGCGATTTTTCACTCAGCGTTATTCCACGCAATCTGCTCTGCAACGGCGATAATTCAGGCGGAATTCTCATCATTCCCGCAGGCGGTACGCCGCCATATTCCTTCCAGTGGAGTACCGGCTTTACCGGCAACGAGTTATCGGATATTCCCGCTGGTACCTATAGCGTTACTGTTACGGAAACCAACGGATGTACGCTTACAGAAACTATCACCATTACCCAGCCTCCTGTGTTGATGGCCTCAGCCAACGGCGTTAACGTCAATTGCTTTGGCGGAAGCAACGGTATGGCCACTGTAATGGGTTTTGGCGGCACCCCGCCTTATAGCGTGATGTGGAGCAACGGCCAAACAACTGCTACGGCTACCAACCTGTCGGTAGGCACTTACTCCGTTACCCTCACCGATGCCAATTTCTGTACCGCAACTACCAGTGTGACTATCACTCAACCGCCAACGCTGAATATCACAGTAACAACTTCCACTATCGATTGTTTCGGCGCAAGTTCGGGCTCGGCAACTACGATCGTAACCGGTGGTACCCCGCCCTATAGCTACTTGTGGAGCAATGGCGCCACTACGGCAAACGTAAGCGGATTGCCCGCCGGCACATACGGAGTCACGGTTACCGACGCATTGGGTTGTTCCAATAGTACCCAGACCGTGACCGTATCGCAACTGCCTCAATTGCAAATTACCTTTAATGTAACTGATATTATTTGCGTAAATACGCCAATCGGCGCTATTAGCGCAACTGTAACCGGCGGAACAGGGCCTTACAGCTTCTTGTGGAGCAACGGCTCAACCAGCAGCACTATTAACAATCTGGCGGCGGGCACATACGGACTTACCGTTACGGATATCAACGGCTGTACGACCAGCGGCTCCGAAACGGTTGTTCAATCGCCCAGCCTTATGGTTACTATCGCCGATGTAGATATTAGTTGCTTTGGTTTTAACAATGGTTCTGCCACTGCCAACGTAGTGGGCGGCACCCCGCCGTTTACTTTTACCTGGAGCAACAGCGCAACCACTGCTTCCATCAACAACCTGACGCCGGGAACCTACTCGGTGACTGTCAACGATGCCGCCGGTTGTTCGGGTACGGCAACCACTACCATTACGCAACCCACGCAGATTACCCTAACGACTACTGATACTGATGTAGCCTGCTTCGGCGGCGCTACGGGTACGGCCGGATGTACGGCCAGCGGCGGCACGCCGCCTTATTCGTTCACATGGAGCAACGGCGCCTTGCTGCCCAATATCGGCGGCCTTCCTGCGGGCAACTATACCGTAACCGCAACGGATGCCAATGGTTGTACGCAAACTGCTACCGTGACGATTACTCAGCCGCCTGCCCTGCAAATTACGACTACTCCGCTGGGCAGCACCTGCCAGGGTAGCTCAACAGGTTCCGCTTCCGTTAGTGCCAGCGGCGGTACGCCGCCGTATTCCATTAACTGGAGCAACGGTCAAACCACAACTACGGCAACAGGATTGAGCAGCGGGCCTCATTCCGTGACGGTGACCGACGCTAATGGTTGTTCTTCTACCTCAACGGTCAATGTGTCGGCATTTGCCAATCCCGGTTGTACGATTGCTATTACCCAGCCCATCACCGATTATGTTAACGGCAACGGCCAGGCCACCTGTACGGCCAGCGGCGGCACGCCGCCCTATTCGTTTGCCTGGAGCAACGGCCAGAACACGCCTGTAGCTATCAACCTCAATTCGGGTACCTATACCGTAACCGTTACTGACGGCAATGGCTGTACTTCTACCTGCTCTGTCACTTTCGGCCTGCCGGCGCTTGTTGGCGATTTTGTTTGGCTCGATATCGACCGCGATGGTATCCAGGATCCCGGAGAAGTCGGCATTCCCAATGTGACGGTGATCATATCGGGTACGGCTGAAAGTACGCCGTATGCCGATACGACGACCACCAACAGCAGCGGCTTGTATTACTTCCAGGTGCCGCCGGGGACATACAAGATTACGTTCATCACACCGGGTTCCACCTTTACGCCCTCACCGCAAAATACCGGTAGTAACGATGCTTTGGACAGCGACGGCGATCTGGTGATGCTGATGACCGACTTGTTTACGATCTCGGCAGGTGAAACCAATCTCACCTTCGACCAGGGCTTTTATCCGCCTTGCGTTAACGTTACAGACCCCGGCATCATCGGCTATGATCAGGTATTGTGCGGCCCAGGTAATATTCCCGATCCTATTATCAGTGTGGAAGACCCCTCTGGCGGCTACGGCAACCTGGAATACCTCTGGATGATGAGTACCCAGCCCGGGCCTTTCAACGCCTCTACCTGGACGCCCATACCCAACTCAAATACGCCGTTCCTGATTTTGGGGCCAGTATATCAGACGACTTATTACACGCGTTGTGTGCGCCGCGATAGTTGTTCAACCTATATTGAACCCAGCCCGGTTGCTATTATCGTTGATGACGTAGCCGTGGCCAATATCACCGGCAATTCGTTTGCCTGCACCAACCAGCCTGTCAACTTCAGCGTAAGCGGCAATACGCCCAACCCGCAAGTGCAGTGGACCTTAGGCCCCGGTATGGTAGCCCAAACGCCGCTCAACCAGGCTAATATTACGGTACAGTTTTCCTCTTTCGGTACCTTTACGCTATTTGCGTCTGTTACGGAAAACGGTTGTACCGCCACGAATTTCAAAACGGTGACTGTTAACAACTGCTTTAACTCGTTGAGCATTGACGTCAACGTCATGAATCAGCAACAGCGCACGGTAAGCGTACACTGGGCAGTACCGGAATTAACCGATATGGTGCATTATATCGTTGAGCGCTCTGCCGACGGCATTGACTTCGACCCGATTGCAGATGTTGCCGATCCGGCAGGAACTTCCGGTATGATGAATCACTTCGAATACCTCGACGTCGCCCACAAACTCGGCAGAACCTACTATCGCGTGAGGGCCGAGCGCAGCGTCGGCGAACCGATTCACTCCAATATCGCATCGGCAGTGATCTACGGCAACTCTGAACTGGCGTTGTATTACCCCAACCCGGTTGACAATGAGCTCACAATCGAGTTGTTTGAAACTTTCAACGAGGACGTTTTCGTTGAGTTGTCTAACGCGCAAGGCGCCATACTGCACAGGGCTAAATCGCCGGCTAATGCGGAGCGATTAACGCTCAATTTTGCCGATTATCCCGCCGGCGCTTATTTTGTGCGCCTGAAGTACGGCAAAACAGATGTGAAGACGTTTAAGATATTGAAGAGGTGACAAGGTGACAAGGTGACAAGGTGACAAGGTGACAAGGTGACAAGGTGAC
>DAINSQ010000044.1:0-16624 GCA_036741235.1 Saprospiraceae bacterium
CCTCGTTAATTGATACCTGCTTTATAGTTACAAAGTAAATTATTTTTCACATATACTTCATGACCATGAAATCCAACATTATTTTTTCAATTTGCCTGTTAGCCGTTGTTGTGATGAGTTGTTCTCAACCCCAAAACGACGACACGCAACTTGCACAAAAAGTAGCCGCACTGGAGAAAAAGGTAGATCAGCTCACCAATGATCTGGCCGATCAAAAACTGAAAACGAGAATTACCAACGATTTTATCTTTGCTTCTCCACTCGAACAGTTTTTTGCAAGCGACGAATTTTGGGAAAACCCGATAGATGTAGCCCAGGCAGAATGCCACAACCGCTGTATCCGCGCCTTGCAACAACATCGCAGCGCATGTGCTAGAATTGAAGATGCAGATGAAAGATTGAAATGCTATAAAGATGCTGTATCAAGGGCGGCCAATTGCCACAAGCCTTGTATGGACATGTAACATAACAATCTTTTCCGAGTCGCTGCGATCGTAATAACTCGCAGCGGCTTCCTGTTTTTTGTCGGCCCATGAAGTTTGGGAAAAGATTCTATATTTGTAAGCGACAACAACACCTAATTCACTATTACTTTCCCAGGCCATGGCCAACAAAAAAACACTGCTGACGCTCTCTCAGATCCTCAATATGAATCTGGGTTTTTTCGGACTCCAATACAGCTTCGGCCTGCAGCAGGCCAACATGAGCCCGATATACTCCTATCTCGGCGCAGAAGAAAGTAAACTGCCGCTGTTGTGGCTGGCGGGACCTATGACCGGCCTCATCGTGCAGCCCATTATCGGGGCTATCAGCGACCGCACGCTCAGCCGGTGGGGACGGCGGAGGCCTTACTTTTTTATCGGCGCCGTATTGTGCAGCCTGTCGCTGTTTGCCATGCCCTACAGCAGTACCGTATGGATGGCCGCGAGTATACTTTGGATATTGGACGCCGCCAACAACATCACGCAGGAACCCTACCGCGCATTTGTGAGCGACAAACTCGACAAAAGCCAGCATTCGCTGGGGTTTCTTTCACAAAGCGCTTTTACCGGATTGGGGCAAACGCTTTCTTATCTCACGCCTTTCCTGCTGATCAATCTACTCGCTATTGACCCGGCGGATAAGATCGGCAAGTTGCCTTCCACTACTTTTATGGCGTTTATCATTGGATCGGTCGTGTCTATCGCCTCCATTATGTGGACGCTGTATACCACCAAAGAAATCCCGCTGACGGAAGCCGAGCGGGAAGCGATACGCAAGTCGCCGTCGGGTTTGGGCGCTACGTTTGCCGAGATAGGCCACGCCATCAAAGAGATGCCCCTCACCATGAAGTTGATGGGCCCGATGATGTTATTCAGCTGGTACGCCATGTTTATCTACTGGCAATACATCGCCAAATGCCTGTCGAAGTCGCTGTACGATACCGTTGACGCCGCCAGTCCGCAATTTCGAGAGGCTGAATTATTAGTAGGCCCCCTCGGCGCTTTTTACAATGCCGTCGCGTTTGTTTCGGCTTTCGGCATGGCCTGGCTGGCCAGGCAGTACGGCCCCAAGCTGATTCACGGCATTTGCCTGGCGCTTGCCGGCGTCGGCATGTTGTCAATACCGGCCATCGGCAGCGAAAATATGTTGTTTGTACCCATGATCGGCATCGGGCTTTGCTGGGCCAGTATGATGGGCAACCCTTATATTATGCTGGCAGGTAGTATTCCGCCGGCCAGGACGGGCGTTTATATGGGTATTTTTAATATGTTCATTGTGATACCCATGCTCATAGAAACCTTTACTATTCCAATGTACTACGAATCGTGGCTGGGCAATAACCCCGTAAATGCTATGCGCCTGGCAGGTTCGCTGATGATTTGTGCGGCGGTAGCGGTCTATTTTATTAAATACAACGCTAATGCCGAGCAGGAAACCATGATGCCGGCGGGGGGGCATTAGGGGAGGTAGGTTGTAGGTTGTAGGTTGTAGGTTGTAGGTTGTAGGTTTGTTTATAAGTTTAATAGTTTATAGGTTTATGAATAAGAGTACTATAAACCAATAAACCAATAAACCAATAAACCAATAAACCAATAAACCAATAAACCAATAAACAAACATAGGGAGAACCTAGCAACTTACAACCTACAACATAGAACCGACAACCCACAACGGACAACCTACCCCGCAGGCTGCCGATTGCCCCAGGCGAAGTGCGCTGCACCCAGCAGGGGCGTTTTGGGATTGAGCACGATATGAACCGGCACGGCTTCGAGGAGATGGCGTAGTCGGCCCACTTCAAAAAAGTTATCAAAAAATACGGCTTTGAGTTCATCGTTCCAAATTTTGGGGATAATGCCGCCGCCGATAAAGAGTCCGCCTGTAGCTTTGAATTTAAGGGCCTGGTTGGATGATTCAATGGCCAGGTACCTGATGAACAGCCGCAGGGTTTCCACACATAAAGCAGAGCCGTTTTTTGCGCCTTGCGAGATAATAGCGGGCCGGTTGTGTTCCTGCCAATTATCTTTCATCCATTGCGATTCTTCCCAGCCTTTCACATCGCGCAGGAAATTATAAATTTGGTTGATACCGGGGCCGGAGATAATGCGTTCCCAGCTCACATGTCCGAATTGATGTTGCAGGAAAAGCAGAAACTCCCAATCCTGGGTATTGCGGGGGGAAAAATCGGTATGACCGCCTTCCGTGGCGAAGGGGTATAGCACCCGGCCATTCCAGAACATGCCGGCTTCGCCGAGCCCGGTGCCGGGGGCGATAATAGCCACATTGCCGGGTTCGGGGGCGGCGGGTGCATACACCGTCGAAAAGTCGCCGCCTTGCAGGGCCGCCAGTCCATAAGCTTCCGCCTCCAGGTCGTTAATGATATACACCCCGGGAATTCCCACCTCGCTTTGCAGTTGGGCGATGTCTATCTCCCAGGAGAGATTAGTGGCTTTGGCTTTGCCGTGTTGTACGGGGCCGGCAAAGGCAATACACAGCCTGGAAGGCGGGGCCAAGCCGCCGAGAAATTCCAGAATAATGGCTTCCAGAGAAGGGTATTCGGCAGAAGGGAAAATAGCTTCCCGGCCCATTGACAATTGGCCGTCTTGGTATTCAAAGAGGGCAATGTCAGTTTTGGTGCCGCCAACATCGGCGGCGAGAATGGTAGTGCCAGGCAACAACGCCGGCCGGTCGGGAAAAAAAATGGGGATAAGTGGCTGTCGCATGCTGTCGCATTTTTACAAACATAACCATCTATCCCCATTTATTGCGATGACGGTTGTCACTACCGTCGATGTGCTATGGTATTTTGACAAAATTATCGCAACAAAATCGCTTTTTTATTCAATATGACGCCATCTACCCGCAACTGATAAATATAGAAGCCGGGATCCAGTTTGGCGCCGTTAAATACAGCCTCATATTCACCGGGCATCAGGTTGTCATCAATGAGCGTGGCCAATACTCGGCCCGTACCGTCAATGATCCTGAGGTTGACCCAGGCCTGATTGGCCAGACTGAAGGGTATCGTAGTGAGGTAGCTAAACGGGTTGGGATAATTCTGGAATAATACAGCATTGTTATGCGCCTGCAGGACTATCTCGCCAATACCGGTTGTGGTGAATACGCTGCGGAAAACGCCATAGCCATAGCTGCCTGCGTAAAGATAATCGCCTTCATCGACTTCAAGTACGGCAATTACAGGGCTATTCAGGCCCTCATTAACGGCCGTCCAGGAATCGCCGTTGTCTGACGAGCGGAAGACGGCGAAGTATGTTGCGGCGTAAATATGGCCGTTGCTGTTAACTACCATGTCTACGATGCCTTCGTCGCTGAGGTTGGGGTGAGCGATCGTCCAGTTTTCGCCATTGTCGGTGGATTTGTAAATGGCGCCACTCCCTCCTATCCTGCCGGCAAACAGAATATCGTCGTTACCTACAACGATACTCCCGATCATTGCGCCTGCAAGTTTGGCGGGCTCCCAATGCGCTCCCTGATCATAGGATCGAAAAACGCCGCTTCCGGTTCCGGCGAATAAAACGCCCTGGCTGTTGATGGCCAATGTCAATACTATGGGGGTAAGCCCGGCGTCAACCCTCAACCAGTTATCGCCGTTGTCGTCTGAGCGGAATACAAATCCGTCTGCCCCAAAAGTATACCCACAAAAATAAATGCGCCCTTCCTGATCAATCAAAACGTCTTGATTGAAAAAGATATGTCCGAACATAGTATAGGACCAGGTTGTACCATCGTCTAATGAGCGATAGATCCCGTCGAGAGCCCCTACGAAGATGTGTCCCTGGTCATTGACGACCAATGGGTTGTTCATAGAAGACCCCATTTCGTGCCTTAAGCCCAGGTAGGTCCAGGTCTGCCCCTGGTCTACAGATTTGAATAACCCGATATTAACCCCTATTGCGTAAATTGCACCGCCGGGGCCGGCGGCAAGGCTTGTGATAGTAGTGCAGACAATGCCATTATTGACCACGGACCAGTGTGCGCCCTCGTCATCAGAACGAAAAACGCCGCTTGGCGCGGCCATAAAAATGCGGCCGTCTGGGTCGAATACCAACCGGCTTACATATGCTTCATCGACATTGACACAGGCCCATTGTCCGCCATTATCTGAGGAGTAATAGACATTACCGCTTTCGCTGCAGGCAAACACTACGTTGTTTGTATTAACCGCTACTACCCTGACCCGCGTAGTATTGGGCATCAACTGGTCCCAGTTGGCGCCGCCATCCATGGAGCGATAGAATCCGTTGTAGGTAGCGGCAAAGAGAAACCCTTCGTTATTAATGGCCAAATCAATAATATCGATGCCGTACAAACCAACGAAAGTCCAACCGGCGCCGTTAAAATAGCGAATACCATTGGTGGAAGCAGCATACAAAAGGCCATTGGGGTGTACAACCAGTGCCGTGGCATTGCTCAAGCCGACGTCCTCCCACGTATCGCCATTGTCGGTTGAGCGATAAACGCGTGAATTATAACTGCTTGAAGCCGCAAATAAATCGCCGTTTGGGGTTATAGCGATGGCCTGGTCCATCATTACAGGTTGCTCGCCTATTTTCATCCAATTGGCCCCGTCGTCATAGGATCGATAAACGCCGGTGGGGTTGCCCATAAAAAGACATCCGCCCTCATTGACTGCAATGGCGCCATTTTCGCTATAAAAACTACCTGCTGCGGTCCAGTTGTTACCATGGTCAACAGAACGGTATACGGCATTTGTGCCAAGTCCAAATATATCGCCCGTTTGCGGGTTTACTGCCAAGTCGTATATATTACCGCCAGGAGGACCTTGTAGATTCTGCCAGAATTCGCCCTGGGCTACTACCCGGCTTGTAACTGCAAAGGCTAAAACTGTTGTTTGCAGGTAAATTGCGATTCGAGCTATTGCCGTTTTCATGAGTTAGCAATTTTTAAAATTGGAAAAATCACTCATGGCCATAATTGGGCTTTACTTCAAATAAAGTGCGGCAATTTTAAAGGAGAGCAAATAATTATTTCTTCAATTTTAAAAAATAACAACCTAAATAACAATGACTTATGTCAATTCGAATAAAAAAACAAAAAGATGCTGGATGTTGGATTAATCTGGATTAATATTACCAAGAATCACCACGCCCTCGCTGATGCGTTCCATTAGGAAGGCTATACCGGGTATTTAAATATCGTTCCTCCGGAACGCATATCGGTTTTCTCCCTGTTTTTCTATCTGTTATTATCCAAGCGCTACATCCAATGTCATCATTACGCAAAAACCGAGTAGCGTAGCAAGCGTAGCCAAATCCGTATTACCCGCTCGCTGTGATTCAGGAATAAGTTCCTCAACAACTACAAAAATCATGGCGCCTGCTGCAAATGACATAGCGAAGGGCAACATGGGTTTGACGGTAAGTACGGCAAGGGCGCCTAGCACGCCAAAAACAGGTTCTACCGCGCCGGAAAGTTGCCCATACCAAAATGCTTTCAACCTGGACATCCCTTCGCGGCGCAAGGGCGCCGACACTGCGGTGCCTTCCGGAAAATTCTGCAAACCGATGCCGAAGGCCAATGCCACTGCGGCGCCGATAGTCGCCGTCGGCATATCATGCACCACGGCGCCAAAAGCCACACCCACTGCCAATCCTTCGGGGATATTATGGAGCGTGATGGCAAGTACCAGCAATACGCTGCGCCGCCAATTGGTAGAGATACCCTCGGCCTTTTCCAATGCCAGACTGGGGTGCAGGTGCGGCAGTATTTTGTCAATGATATAAAGAAATATGCCTCCCCCCATAAATCCGATCAGGGCGGGGGCCCAGACAGGCAAATTGCTCACTGAAGGAGTCATTTCAATAGCAGGGGCCAGCAGCGACCAAAAGCTGGCGGCAATCATCACTCCAGCAGCGAACCCCATCATACTGTCCAACACCCGCTGGTTTATTGTTTTAAAAAAAAATACCAGCGAAGCCCCTAAAGCTGTGACACTCCAGGTGAATAAGGTAGCAAAAAGCGCTTGTTGGGCCGGGTGGTAGTCAGTCAGGTATTCAAGAAAATAGGACATGATTCGGTTTTGAGTCTTATCTGTTCACAAATTACTCATTTTCCGCACAAACTCCCTGATCACCCCCAAGGTACTTCCATCTTCAAAATAAATCGAATACCAGCCCTGTTTTTCATGTGGCGGATCGCCGGTGAAGGGGTGGCCGTCTTGCCACAAAGCTTCAGGTTGATACGGTTTGCCTTCACCCGACCACGACCAGAAGTTGCTGCCGCCCACAGCGGCGCCGCCGAGGGCTTTGTTGTATAAATACTCCAGGATAGTGTGAAAATACTTGTCGCGTTGCCGGGTAGCGCCTTCGGGGCGGTGTTCGCCCCCGTCCCGGGAAATGCCGAATTCTTCGAGCACCAGCGGCTTGCGCACCCGGGTGGCTATAGCTACGTGGTCGTCGAGGTAAGCCATAGCCTTTTGCATGGCGTCATCGTAGGTTTCGGGTTGTTTGGGGTTGTACCAGCCCCAGTTTTCCACCCATAGGTGCATGGTCAGGTAATCCAGCGTAGGTATCTCGCTCACCCGTTCGAAGGCTGTGCCGATACTTTCGTAAGGCAATTTACCCTCGCCGCCCAGCGATACCAGGGCGTCGGGGTCGTGTTTTTTGATAAAAGCAGAAGTCCGGGCCACCCATTTCCGATATTTTTTTACGTATTTAAACCCGCGCGGTTCGTTGGCGAGTTGCCACGACATGATGACGGGGTCGTCTTTGTATAGCGCCCCGGAAATGCTATTGCGCCGGTTAATGATTTGTTCCAAAAAATGCCGAAATAAGCGCTGCGCTTTTTTATTGGCAAAAAACTGCGCGGAATACAGCTGAAAATCGTCCCAATCTTTACCATTGACATCGGGGTACGGAATGGGCGTACCGGTAGCCCACGACACGTATTGCGCCATACCGCCGCTCCATTGGAAAAAATTATTGAGGCATAAAACGGCGTACATCTCGCGTTTGCCCATTTCCACGAGCAGGAAATCGAGCCCCAGGAGCAAGCCTTCGTCCAACTCGCCGGGGCGGGGTTGCAGGGCGGGCCGGATGCGATAAGGCTCCGTGTCGGGACCTTCGGAGGCCGCCATAATGCGCAGGTTGTTGATACCCAGCGCTTGCAGCGAGTCGAGTTCGCGCAGCAGTCGTTCGCGGTTGCCGCCGCTTTTTTCGGCGGCCAGATTCATACCGTACCACA
Source organism: Saprospiraceae bacterium (assembly GCA_036741235.1). Taxonomy (GTDB): domain Bacteria; phylum Bacteroidota; class Bacteroidia; order Chitinophagales; family Saprospiraceae; genus JABWBR01. The sequence goes on from DAINSQ010000044.1 coordinate 7,708, forward strand.
AATTGGCGCCCACAAAATAATAGGGCCGCCCGTTGCGGACAAATTGACCGTCTTTTACCTGAACGGGAGAGAGTTGCGCCGTCAGCGCAAACGAGGAAAAGCCAAGTAGCGCCGTAATGAAAATTTGTTTCACAGCAATCGTTTTCCCACAAGTTAAAACATTATTTTGCTGTCGCAAAACTGAATAAATCGAATACCAATACCGATGATATGCGCCTGAATACCCGCCGGCTGCTACCTGCCACAGTGCTGATTTTTATACTACTACCATGGGCAGGCGCCCAAACGCCGGTCAACCCGCGCGCCACAAAGCGCACCCAGGCGCTGTTGTACAACCTTTCGCAAACGGCGAGCCGGGGCGAAGTACTTTTCGGCCACGAAGACGCCGTAGCCTACGGCATCGGCTGGAAAAACATACCGGGCGCTTCCGATGTAAAAAGCGTATGCGGCGATTACCCGGCGGTATACGGGTGGGATTTGTGCAACATCGGCCTTTTTCCTTTCAATATAGATACGGTGCGCTTTGATTCCATGCGCTACTGGATCAAGCAGGCCTATCGCCGCGGCGGCATCCACACTTTCAGCTGGCATTTGCAAAACCCCAAAACAGGCGGCAGTTCGTGGGATACAACCGCCGCTGTGCGGGATATTCTGCCGGGAGGGTCGCTGCACAATTTTTACAAAACTCAACTTGACCAGGTAGCCGACTTTTTCCGCCGGCTCAAAAAGGGATTTCCTTTCCGGCATAGCATACCCGTGATATTCCGGCCATTTCACGAGCAAAACGGCTGGTGGTTCTGGTGGGGAAAAACGCACTGCACACCCGAAGAATACAAGGCGCTGTACCGGTTTACCGTAACCTACCTGCTAAAAGCCAAAAAGCTCAACAACATCCTGTTTGCCTATTCCCCCGATGTTTTTGAAAACGAAGCGGAGTATCTGGCGTATTATCCCGGCGATGAATACGTAGACCTGCTGGGGCTCGATATGTACCACTTTAGCACCCGGACCCTCGATACTACGATGCACAAACTTGGAACGGTTGTCCGGCTGGCCGAAAGTCGCGGCAAAATAGCCGCCCTCACCGAAACCGGCTTTGAGAAAATTCCTGATCCGCAATGGTGGACGCGGCAGTTGCTCCAGCCCTTGCTCAATGACCCCGACGCAAGACGCGCGGCCTACGTATTGGTATGGCGAAATGCCCGCCTATCGCACCACTACGGCCCCTACCCCGGTCATCCAAGTGCGCCCGATTTTGTAGCTTTCGCAAATGACAAGCATATTTTGCTGGAAAGCGATTTACCCCGTATGTACCGACTGCCAAAAAAAAGCAAATCCCGCAATAAACCTTAAACAAAACCGCCATGCAACTACACTGGATCGACCTGGCCATTATTTTGGCCTACATCGCGGCCACTCTGCTCATCGGCTTTTGGATCTCCAAAAAGGCATCCAAAGATATGCGCGCCTATTTTCTCGGGGGCAATACCATGCCCTGGTATATGCTGGGGTTGTCCAACGCCTCCGGCATGTTTGACATCAGCGGCACCATGTGGATGGTATACCTGCTGTTTGTTTATGGCCTGAAAAGTGTGTGGATACCCTGGCTCTGGCCCGTTTTCAACCAGATATTCATGATGGTCTTCCTTTCGATATGGCTGCGCCGCAGCGGCGTGATGACCGGCGCCGAGTGGATCGCCTTTCGCTTTGGCAAAGGGCGGGGCGCCCGGCTTTCCCACCTCATCGTAGTCGTATTTGCCCTGCTCAACGTCATTGGTTTTTTGGCCTACGGCTTTATCGGCATCGGCAAATTTGCCGCCGCCTTTCTGCCCTGGCAACTCGCCGAAGATCCCAATTGGAACGCCAACTTATATGGCATCATTATCACATTAATCACTACAATTTACGTAGTAAAAGGCGGCATGTTCAGCGTAGTATTTACCGAAGTGCTGCAATACGTGCTAATGACCATTTCCTGTATTGCCGTGGCAGCCATTGCCATGAACGCAATATCGCCGGACATGCTCCAGCGGGTCATTCCAGGCGGCTGGACCGATCTGTTTTTCGGCCGGCAATTGAATCTCGACTGGTCGGGCATCCTCGAATCGGCCAATTCACAGATCGCCAAAGACGGCTGGTCGATGTTCGGCGCTTTCTGGATGATGATGCTGTTTAAAGGCGCGCTACAGTCCCTGGCCGGCCCGGCGCCCAACTACGACATGCAGCGGGTATTATCAACCCGCTCGCCCGGCGAAGCCGCCAAAATGAGTTTTTTCGTCAACGTGGTATTGCTTTTCCCCCGCTATTTGCTGGTAGCGGGGTTGACTGTGCTGGCGCTGGTATTTTTCATGGACGACCTGCGCGGCATGGGCGACAAACTGGATTTTGAACTCATTTTGCCGTTTGCGCTCAAAAATTTCATTCCGGTAGGATTGCTGGGTCTGCTCATCGCCGGTTTGCTGGCGGCGTTTATGTCTACCTTTGCCGCTACCGTGAATGCGGCGCCTGCCTATTTGGTCAACGACATCTACAAGCACTACATCAACCCCCATGCCGAGCAAAAAACGTACGTCAATTTGAGCTATCTGGTATCGGTTGTTTTTGTCCTCATCGGCATAGGCATCGGCTTGTTTGTACAATCGCTCAACGACATCGTGCAATGGATCGTAGCCGCGCTCTACGGCGGCTATACGGCCTCCAACCTGCTCAAATGGTACTGGTGGCGCTTCAACAGCCACGGTTACTTTTGGGGCATGGTCGGCGGCATCGGCGGCGCCATGGCGGTTCCCTGGCTGATGCCCGGTATTGCCGATATTTATGCCTTCCCAATCATACTGCTCATTTCGCTCGCCGGATGTATCGCCGGCAGCCTGCTTACTCCGCCCGACGACGCAGCCGTACTTGAGCATTTTTACCTCAAAGTGCGCCCCTGGGGCTGGTGGAAACCCGTTCACGACAAACTGGCGCTTGAATACCCTGATTTAGTCAAAAATAAAGACCTGGGCCGCGATATCGCGAATGTCGCGGTGGGTATTGCATGGCAGACCGCGCTCACTGCAGCGCCGATATTTATGGTAATCGAATACTGGCGCGCCTTCGGTATATGCGTTTTATTTATCGCCGTTTCCAGTATTTTTCTTAAATTTAATTGGTGGAATAAATTGCAGGATTACCCCGACGAATTGGCAAAACAATAACGATTATGGCATTTTTCAAAAATCCCGGCGCTTCCGGCGCTTATCAGCAGCACCTGCGCAACATCCAGGAAGTCCATGAAAGGCTGATCACCCGGCCCAACGAACCACTGGAGCTCAACAACGGCATCTACCAGCGCTGGAAATACCCGGTGCTTACCGCTGAGCATACTCCTTTGTTCTGGCGCTACGACTTCGATGAAACGACCAACCCCTATCTCATGGAGCGCCAGGGCATCAATGCGGCTTTTAACTCCGGCGCGATATACCACGAAGGCAAATACCTGCTTGTTGTAAGGGTGGAGGGCAACGACCGCAAATCGTTTTTTGCCATAGCCGCCAGTCCCAACGGCATTGACAATTTCCGCTTTTGGGATTACCCCCTGGTGATGCCTGAAACAGAAGACCCCGATACCAACGTCTATGACATGCGCCTCACGCTGCACGAAGACGGCTGGATCTACGGGCTATTTTGCACCGAACGCAAAGACCGGTCGCGCCCCGATGACACGACGGCCGCCGTGGCCGCCTGCGGCATCGCCCGCACGCGCGACCTCGTCAACTGGGAGCGCCTGCCCGACCTGATCTCGCACACCGGCCAACAGCGCAACGTGGTGTTGCACCCCGAATTTATCAACGGCCAATACGGACTGTACACCCGCCCGCAAGACGGCTTTATCGACGTGGGCAGCGGCGGAGGCATCGGCTGGGGCCTCACGGCATCAATGGAAAAAGCCGAGGTCGCAAAAGAAATTATCATAGACCCCAAAATTTATCACACCATCAAAGAAGTGAAAAACGGCCAGGGCCCTCCCCCGCTCAAAACAGACAAGGGCTGGCTGCACCTGGCTCACGGCGTGCGCAATACCGCCGCCGGGCTTCGCTATGTGTTGTACCTCTTCCTCACCGATTTACGCGAACCCTGGCGCATTACCCACCTTCCCGCCGGCCATTTTATAGCCCCACAGGGTGAAGAACGCGTCGGCGATGTGTCGAATGTGACGTTTAGCAACGGCTGGATCGCCAATAACGATGGCGAGGTGTTTATTTACTACGGCTCTTCGGATACGCGCATGCACGTGGCTACTACTACGCTCGACCGCCTGCTGGATTATGCGCAAAATACGCCGCCCGACGGCCTGCGCTCCGCCGCTTCGGTGAAGGAACGCATTAAGCTGATTGAACGGAATATGCGATTTTGTTAGGATGGTTGTGGGTTGCGGGTTGTGGGTTGTAGGTTTAATATCTTGATCATCAAACAATTAAATATTAAACATTAAAAATTCAACATTAAACATAAAACAACCGGTTGCTATTCCGACGTTTCCGCCCCTCCTTGTAGCCAGCGTTTAAAAACGGGGGAGCGCTCGGTACTCACCACCGTATCCAGATCGCAGGGGGGGACGAGTTCGAGTTTGACGCGAGATTTGGAATAGGCGTACATTTCCTTAATAGATTGAATATTGACGATAAACTGGCGGTTGATGCGAAAAAAAGACTTATCGTCGACCAGTTCCTCCACTTTTTCGAGTGAAAAGTCAAGAGGATAGCGTTTGCCTTCCTGGGTGACGACAAAAGTGATTTTGTTTTCAGTATAAAAATAGGCTGCTTCATTCATATTCACTACCCTAATCGTTTGCCCCAGCTTAATAAGTAACCTGCGCGGCTGGTTTTCCTGCTGCATAGCTTTTGCCAGTTGCTGATAGTCGAAAACGGCATTGCTTTTCCATTGCTTGTATTTTTCAATAGCCTGCTCCAGTTCATTTTGCTTGATAGGTTTCAACAAATAATCAATCGCATTCACCTTGAAAGCCTGGATGGCGTATTGGTCGTATGCCGTAGTAAAAATCACCGGTCTGTTGATTTTTACATAATGAAAAATCTCAAAGCTGGATCCATCTGCCAGGTGGATATCCATAAAAATCAACTCCGGCAATTCATGGACGCCCAGCCACTCCATAGTAGTTTCAATGCTGTCGAGCTGGGCGACTACCTCGATAGCGGGGTCGATATCCTGGATGAGTTTTTGCAATCTTCTGGCGGCGGCGGCCTCGTCTTCAATGATGAGCACTTTCATAGAAAATCATTTTTAATCAGGGGGATGCTGACCTTAAAAACGCGATCGTTTTGGTCAACCAGAATGGGTTTATCAATTAAAAGCGCATAGCGGGCTCTAACGCTTTGCAAACCGAAGCCGGTAGAGCGTTCGGGGGTTAGTTTGGGTTGCAGATTATTGCTTACCGACAAATAGCCGTCCTCTTCCAGCGCTATTTCCACGTTTAGCGGCCTGGCTTTGCTGATGACATTGTGTTTAACGGCATTTTCCACCAGAATTTGCAGTGTGAGCGGCGCTACGTAGGTCGGTTCGCCATTCACCTTAATATGAAGACCAAAATTGTCGCCATAACGGGTATTAAGCAAAAAGGCATAACTTTTTACCAATTCAATTTCCTCCTTGAGCGGGATCAATTCTTTTTCGCGGTATTGCAGAATGCTGCGGTAGAAATCGGATAGTTTTTCAACATAAGCGACCGCCAGTTTGGGGTCTTCATCGATAATAGTGATCAGCGTATTAAAGCTGTTAAACAAAAAATGGGGGTTAATCTGGCTTTTCAACGCTTCGTATTGGCTTTCAATTTTTTCTTTGTTCAACAGGGCCTCGCGATGCAGTCGATGTTCGCGTTGTTTCATCAACCAGTACAACAATGCGCCTATAAGCAAAATAGCTGCGATAAGAAACCAGGGCCGGCGCCAGAGGGGCGTATTGATTCGAAAGCTATAAGATACGGCCGGTTCCTGATCAAAGGCGTCGTTTTCGGTAGCTGAAACAATAAACGTATAATTGCCGGGCGGCAAATTGGAATAAGTAGCCCTGGGGTCGCCGGAGATAATCCAATCGGGGTTAAGGCCTTCCAGTTTGTATCTGTATTTCACGGTTTTGGGGTCGGTATACCAGAGGCCTACAAAATCGAAAATGAAGTTGTTTTGATGATGCGCAAATTCGTTTTGCTTTAAAATATCGACGGGATCCAGGAAAATCGATACTTTATCGAGCAGAATGCGGGGGTGAATACTCAGGTTTTCTTTCAAAGCGGTATATCGCAATACCTGGTGTTGGGCGCCGATCCATACGTTGCCCAACCTGTCGATAGTCAGGGCGTTGAGGTTGGGGTCGATATTGCGGATGCCGACTTCCTCATCGAAATAGATCAGATGGCGGGTTTGGGGGTCGAGCAGATCCACGCCCGACTGGTGCACCATAACGATATTGCCCTTGCGGTCTGTGCCGAGACTGGTAATAGCCTGTTCGCGGATTCCTTCTTTAACGGTAAGCTGGACAAACTGCTCGCCGTCGAATTCAAAAATGCCCTGTTTATCAGTGCTGAACCAGATATGCCCGCGCCGGTCTTCGGTAATGGCATAAACTGCACTGAGCGGGATGCTGCCGGCTTTGGGGTAATGGGTAATTCGGCCGTTGTCCAACACACTGACACCCCTGCCGTCGGCGCCAAACCAGGTTCGTCCTTTGCTGTCAACGAATACTTTATAGATAAAATTGGTGCCCAATCCGCTTTCCTGATTAAAATTGCGAATGGAAAAATCAGCGCTCACAGCCAAAGGATTACCATTGAAGTTCAGTTCGGTAACGCCGCCCAGCGTTGCCAGCCAGATTTTATTATTGAACCCGTCGATAGAAAGTACGCTGCCGTTGGTGAGGCCGTCGCTTTCCGAAAAATGCCTCAAACGGCCTGAAGCCGGCTGATAACAATACACGCCGCCGCCAAAAGTACCGATCCAGATATTCTGGTAATTATCTTCGTATAAGCTTAATACGTTGGCATTTAATTGGGGTAATTGGGGTAAAAAAACGCTTTTGCCGTTGGTTTGGTAGCGATAAAGCCCGGATTGGGCGCAGACCCATAGCTGAAATCGGGAATCAGCCAAAACGGCCTGGATGTTGTCGAGCCTGTTGAGGATAAACTCAAACTGGCGGTTGGCAGAGCATACGCCGTCGATATTGTTGATCACCCAGATATTACCCTCAATATCCTTGTGCAGGTCGACCACTTTGGAGGAAAGGGATTTTTCAGAGCAGGCCAATTGCTGTAATTGCCTGCTATTCAAGTCATAGCGAAACACTCCCTTGCCATCGGCGCCAATCCACAATTCACGGTCTTCATATAGTTCAAAACAATTAATAACGCCGTTTGTCCATTCAACCGGGGGATATTCAAATTGCCAGGTTTGGGTATTAAAATAACAAAATCCTCTATCGTAAGTACCGACCCAGCAATTGCCTTTTTCGTCGGGCAAAATAGCGCGTACGATATCGTCGGGCAGCCCTTGGGCACGGGTGAGGTTGTACACCGATTTATTGCCGTTTCGCAAAGCGCAGATGCTGATACCGCCGTCGGTAGCGGCCCAGAGCCTGTTGTTTTTGTCCTTGACCAAAGCGTAAATATCATTGCCGAGCAGGCCGTCGTCGGTATTCAGATTGTACATACGGCCATTGCGAAAATAATACAACCCTTCGCCGTAGGTTGCCAGCCACAATACGCCCTGAGCGTCTTCGAGAATGGCGACGACAGGGGCTTTGGGAAGTCCCTCTTCTACCTTCCACAAGGTTAAATGGCCTGTTTTTGTTTTGGTGTAAATGTCGCCGTTGTCATAGCCAACCCATAGCATGCCCTGGCGGTCCTGGTAAATAGCGGTAACGGCGCGGGCCACAGAGTCGCCGGAAGGCCAAAAAGTATATTTGCGCCCGTCATATTGGAAAAGCCCCTGATCGGCGCCGAACCAGAGCATCCCGGAAGCTGATTCATATACGAGGCTCACACGCGTTTCTTCCCACTCTCCTCCCAAGGGGTGGAATTTGAAGTGAGGGGTTTGCGCATTGAGCAGCCACCAGCAGGCAAAACACCATATTGTAAGACAGTATTTCAACGTCCGGCAATTGAAAAAACAGCCTCTACTTTCACCTGGATTTCGTCGGCTATTTTTTGGTATACAATTTTGGGGATGGCGATGCCATGGTCTTCGAGTAGTACTGTAAAATTGGAACGCACGGTCAGTTTGCCGCCCTTGGCGATGATAGTCGCCTTGATGATGCGTTCCTGTTCGATGCCGTGTACATTAAATTTACCTTTGGCGCGCACGGCGTATTCGCCGTCTTTTGTAAAATCTGTTTGTTCGATAATTTTACCATTAAAGCCGGCTTTATCAAACCGGTTGCTCTCCATGTAATTTTCGTTAAAATGCTCGCGCTGCAAGGGGCTGTTGAAACCTTCGAAGGTGTTGACGGCTACCGAAAAGGCAAAGGTTTTGTTGTCGGCGTCAATGGCCCCTCTGAGCGCTGACGAGTACGCCTTGATTACTTCCAGCGGAGCTTCGGAAGTAAACCATATTTCGCCTTTTGAGGTAACATATTTTTGAGCTTGAACGCTTGTCGTACAATATATTAGCCCAAATACCAAAAGCCAAACTGCCAATCTCATAAGCTGTCTTTTTAATGAATCGCACCCGCAATTTTCTATAGAAACATCGCTATTCGGAAAAAATATATGCTGAACGGGAAAAAAAAGGGGTTGAGCGGGGTTGTAGGTTGTAGGTTGTAGGTTGTAGGTTGTAGGTTGTAGGTCGCCCGCCCGGGATCGGTCGTTTCGACTCCGCGCAACGACCGGCAAAGTCGCACAGTCGCTCACGGGAATGCTCGTTTCGACTCC
>DAINSQ010000044.1:16792-29950 GCA_036741235.1 Saprospiraceae bacterium
AGGGAGGGAGTGCCCTTGCTCGCACAGTCGCCCCCTCCTGTACAATGGTTGCACGGTCGAGAGCAGAGAACCTCTCCCCTACTCTACCAGGTTGATCAAGGTGCGGTAGTCGTCGAAGCGGGCGTCTTCCGATTTCATTTCCAGAAGAGACAGGAGCGACTCGCCGTAGTGATCTTCGAGTGATTGGAGCGTTTGGCGGCAGCGTACCTCCACAAGTCCTTCCTGGATTTGCGACAAGCGCCAGGAGTAGGTGGCTTCGAGGCGTTGCATGATGCGTTGGTTAACTTCAATGTGATCGGACTGCGGCGATACGGCGACAGCCTCTTTAAAGGCGAGTGCATTGCGGGCGATGAGTTTGCCGCTTTCCATGATAAAATATGCCGTATGGGCCCACTGGTTATCGCTGCTGAGCAGCCTGGAGTACAAGACCAATTGAAGGTCTTCTTCGTTGCGAATAAGGGATTGGCGGAAATTAGCGCCCGACCATTTCAGGTCGACCACGGCGATTTCTCCTCCCCGTTCGAGTATCAGGTCGGCTCGGCCATTGAGTTTGAGGCCGGTAATGCCGCCCTCCAGCGGGTGTTCTGTTGCCGCTACGCGCCAGCCGTTTTGCACGATCAGGCTGACCAGGCTCCAGGCAGCGTATTTGATGCGATTGATAAAAGCTACCCGTTCCGGCTCGCGACCGTACATCAACAACACCGCGCCCTCTTTGTGAAGCAATTGTCCGGCTTCTTTATCTATCCAGTTAACGACATCCTGCCTCGACCAGTCGTAGATATCCTGGCGCAGCAGCCGTTCAAAAAAGCGATGCGCCAAATTGCCCATCAGCGTTCGGTCTTTGACCAGGCTGAGAATCGATGAGTTGACCAGTTTGATCTGGTGCCGGAATACCCACTGATAAGGGTAATACAACAGGGCATCAAGGCTTGTAAAGGTTTCTTCTTCCCTTGCCGCAAGACGATCTGCGTTGGGGATGCGCAAAAAAGGTTGTGGACGGCCCAGCTGCCGGGTAGGCAGCAATACGTACCCCGGGAGGTGAAAAGATCGTTGCCAGGCGGCATTGACCGTGTGTGCGCCGATGCGCAGCGTAATCGGGCTGAGATCGCCAAAAGCGGCCTCCATATCGCCCAGCAAGGGGTGAGGGGTTGCAGTTTCCCCTTCTACCGTGTCGGGCACCACCAAAATTGCGCGTTTACGGGTCCACAACAGGGGTTGTTTGCGCTGCCACAAATCCATTTCGTTTTCCTCCTGCGGTTCAATGAGTTGGATGCCGGACTGTTGCAACCAGTTTCTTTCGTGATAATACCAGCGGGAGAAAAAATGGGGCGCATCCAGGTGTAAAAAATTCCACCACAGCAATTCTTCTGTGGCGCCGTATACAGCGCCGGGCATATGTACGGCATGCAAGGCGCCGGTTTCCACCGCATTAAATTGTACGGGAGCGGGCTGGTAAATCGTACGCACAATACGCTCCAGCGATAAATGGGGCAGGTCGGTTTCCGGCAATGCTTCCAGCAACTCGCGAACACGCCTGGCTTGCTGCTGAAGTACAAGCAATGAAAGGTTTTTACCCCCGCCTTCATCAAAAGTTCTCCAGGCCCATTCTTCCAGATAGGAGAAAATTTCAATAGCATCTTCTTTGGGAGCAACTTGCTGGATGTCGTAGCGCTTTCGTTCAAACCAAAAATCGTATTGCTTGCGAACGGCGACTGATGACAGGCCGTTGGCACGTATGGCGCCTGCTTCCAATTCTTCGAAATAACGGCGTACCATAGCATACCAGCTTTCACTATTGATGCCGGGAGTTGAGGCCATCTGTGCGGCAATGCGATACGATAATTCTTCTTCAAGCGGTTTTACCGGCAGCGAAACGAATTCCATGATTTTGTAGGGATCCGCCGGCTGCCATAAAAATGCGGTAACGAGTTTAAGCACTTGCAATGTAGGCCGCGACAACGACGTAGACAGTAATCCCATGCTGGGAAGCCCTTCTTGTATGATGGCGTCGTCGAGGCTTCTTCGCTTGTCGGCAATCAGGCACAAGGGGTGAAATGCACTGTTGTTCCTTGCCAACTGAGCGACGTATGCCGCGAGGTCGCTCTCCCGGGAGCCGCGCAAAATCAGCAGGCTCCCGTCTCCTTTGAGGGCGGTCCTGCCCGCAATTGAAGACGCATCGAGGAGTTTGCGTTGAAACAGGCCAAGGTCGGAGCCCGCAGGGGCCTCCGCCACTGCGGGGGCAAGAGGTTGAATTTCCAGGCCTTGACTTTCCATTTTTGCCAATAGCCGCCGAAAGTGGACGGGTAAATATTCAAGCGGGTTGCCCAGTCGAATTTCCTTCAAATCGTGCCGGCGTCGGTCGAGCGCGTGCAATACCGCTTCAAAACGGTCGGCATACCCCGGCGATAACGCCAAATCACCCGCTCTCAGCAACTGCTCGATTGCCGCAATCTGCCGCAAACGGAGAGGCGTAGAAGCGTCGGCAATGAAATCCCAACCCGCCATCAGCAATTCATCGCGCCTGGATAAAATATCGGCAGCAGTGGCCAACTCATCCGCTTCAAAAGCGCTGATATAAAAAGCTTCGGCATCCGTTGCGACATACGACAACAGCGCCTGGCGATATTGTTCAATGCGCAAGTGATCATTATCAGTATCTCGCAGGGTAAGTCCCAAACGGGCTTCCAAAAGCCTTAACAATCCCTGCGGGCCTACAAAACTAACCCCGCTTCCCACCTGCCAATGGGGCGGGTGAATCTGGTCGTCAAGTGATAATCCGAAGTATATTGTCATTCGATTCTGTTATATTTGCGGTTGGCCATCCGGCTATCCTGTTTAAAACCGCACCATAAAAATAAGGTAATGCCATGAAAATCTGTTTTTATTTGCTGTTAATGATCATCGCGATTAGTACGACCGGACATGTTGCGTATGCCGCAGGTATGAACAATTCGCCCATACACGCTTCACCTGCAGCGGCGGCAGGTCAATTGCACAAGGCGGAAAAAGCGCAAAAAAAATGGCATAAATGGCAACTGCGCTGGGAAAAACTGAAGCGCAAGGCAGGAGAAGTTTGGGACGACGGCAAATTCCGCATCGGCGTCATCCTGCTCGGCGCAGCGCTCATACTCGCCCTGGTTTCTATTATCATTTCGCTGGGCGGGCTTATCGATATTATTGCCGGCCTTCTCGCCCTGGGAGGTATCGCATTGATTATCTGGGGATTGGTAACAACGTATGGATAGGATTTTTAACGCTTAATGTTTAATTACTTAACTATTTGATAATTAATATCATAAGATTAATATTCAACAATATATTAAATAAATATACAAATTGTATTTTATTGATTTTTTTTAACTAATTCAATATTCACGCTCAACATTCAACATTCATTAACCACATCGGGCGACCCGCAATTAAACCAAGCCTTCTCTTCACGTGTTATTGCAATTATTATCCCTTAGCGGTAATATTTGTCATCACACGGCAAAAAAATTCACTGTATTTTAACACCGTTGTTTGTAAAAAATTCAACTTGCGACTTGATTTACACCAACATTATTTGGAAAATTGCATCATCTAAAGGCTAAGTACCGATTCAATATGAATAGTAACAAGTTTTCGCCGAAAGTCAAGCAGATCATTTCCCGCAGCCGCGACGAGGCTATTGGGTTGGGGCATGACTTTATCGGCACCGAACATTTACTCCTCGGCATGATGGCAGACAAAGAAAGCCTGGCCATGAAAGTGCTGGAATCGCTGGAAGTGGACGCCGCCGAGCTGAGGCAAACCCTGGTAGAAACTATCCAACGCACCCCCATCGCCGCCGCAGGTCTCAACGTGGGCAACATCCCCCTGAATAAACAGGCCGAAAAGGTGCTGAAAGTGACCTTCCTGGAAGCCAAAGCGCTGAAAAACGAAGAAGTGAGCCCCGAACACCTGATGTTGTCTATCCTCAAACACAAGGACAACCCTGCCTCCAAGGTATTGGGCCAGTTTGAGGTAGACTACGATATCTTCAAGGCCGAACTTGAATACGTGCGTCAGGAGCAGGATTTTTCTTCCAACAGCAGCAGTATCGACCCCTATTCTCAGGCGCCATCCGACCAGGACGACTCCTACGAAGACGACGATGCGCAATCCCGCAGCTTCCAGCAACGCGGCGCAGGCAGCAAAGGCGCTACGAAGTCAAGAACCCCGGTACTTGACAATTTCGGCCGCGATATCACCAAGCTGGCCGAGGAAGATAAACTCGACCCGATTATCGGTCGCGAAAACGAAATCGAACGCGTCTCCCAAATCCTGAGCCGCCGCAAAAAAAATAACCCGATCCTCATCGGCGAACCCGGCGTAGGCAAAACAGCTATAGTGGAAGGCCTCGCCCTGCGGATCATCCAGAAAAAAGTGTCGCGCACGCTTTTCAACAAGCGCATCGTGATGCTCGACCTGGCGGCGCTGGTGGCCGGCACCAAATACCGCGGCCAGTTTGAAGAGCGCATGAAGGCTATAATGAATGAATTGGAGAAATCGCGCGACGTGATCCTGTTTATTGACGAGATCCATACCATCGTTGGCGCCGGCGGCGCTACGGGCTCGCTCGACGCTTCCAATATCTTCAAACCCGCCCTGGCCCGCGGCGAACTCCAGTGCATCGGCGCTTCTACGCTCGACGAATACCGCCAGCATATTGAGAAAGACGGCGCACTCGACCGCCGATTCCAAAAGGTGATGGTCGATCCGCCCGCACCCGATGAGGTGATCCATATTCTCAATAATATCAAGCCGAAATACGAGGAGTTCCACAATGTGATCTATAGCGACGAGGCTATCCTGGCGTGTGTGCGCCTCAGCGACCGCTATATCACCGACCGCTTCCTGCCCGATAAGGCCATCGACGTTCTCGACGAGGTGGGCGCCCGCGTGCACCTTAAGAATATTCACGTGCCCGAACATATTGAGGAGCTCGAAAAGAAAATCGAAGAACTCAAAGAGTTCAAAAACCAGGCTGTGAAAAACCAGCAGTACGAAAAAGCTGCCGACCTGCGCGATAAGGAGTCGAAACTGGTGCGCCAGCTCGAATTCGCCAAGATACAATGGGAGGAAGAGTCAAAAACCAAACGCTACCCCGTTGGCGAAGAAGATATCGCCGAGGTAGTATCGATGATGACCGGCATCCCCGTTAAACGCGTGGCTCAAAGCGAAAGCAAAAAGCTGGTGAGCATGGAGAAAGACCTCCAAAATGTGATCATCGGCCAGGACGAAGCCATCGGCAAAATCGCCAAGGCGATACAGCGCAACCGCGTGGGCCTCAAAGACCCCCGCCGCCCTATCGGCTCGTTTATTTTCCTGGGCCCCACCGGCGTAGGTAAAACAGAACTCGCCAAAGCGCTGGCCCGCTACTTGTTCGACTCCGATGATTCGCTCATCCGCATCGATATGAGCGAATATATGGAGAAATTTTCCGTGAGCAGGCTCATCGGCGCGCCTCCGGGTTATGTGGGCTACGAAGAGGGCGGCCAACTCACCGAGAAGGTGCGTCGCAAACCCTACTCTGTAGTGCTGCTCGACGAAATCGAAAAGGCCCACCCCGATGTGTACAACATCCTGCTCCAGGTGCTCGATGACGGCCAACTCACCGACGGCCTCGGAAGACGCGTAGACTTCAAGAATACGCTGATCATTATGACCTCCAACATCGGCGTTCGCCAGTTAAAGGACTTTGGACAGGGCGTGGGCTTTAATACCAAGGCCCGCCAGGATTCCGCCCAGGAATATACCAAAGGCGTGATCCAGAACGCGCTCAAACGCACGTTCTCGCCCGAATTCCTCAACCGTATCGATGATGTGGTGATCTTCAACAGCCTGGGCCGCGATGAGATCTTCAAAATTATCGATATTTCGCTCAAAGACGTGCACAAGCGCCTCATGGGCATGAATTATACGCTGTCGCTAACGGAAGACGCCAAAAATTTCGTCGCCGAAAAAGGCTTCGACCCCCAATTCGGCGCCCGCCCGCTGCACCGCGCAATTCAAAAGTATATCGAAGATCCCCTGGCGGAATTTATTCTCAACGAAAACCCGCCGGAAGGCAGCGCATTGGAAGCCGTACTCAAAGAAGACGGCGAAAGCCTGGTTATCGCCCTGGCTAAACCAGTCAATTCCGATGTGCAATAAGTCGTTTTTTTTATCTTATTATACAAGAAGTACACCCGCACTATTGCAGGTGTACTTCTTTTTTATGAATTTCGTTGCCGATCTCGGGCTCGGTTCCGCTATTTCGGACAAAATCGCCGGCGGAAAGCGCCTTTTTATTATTAACTAAATAAAAATTGTATTGAACAAGCGTCCAAACACTCCGCAAGACCCTACCAGAATTCAATTCCGCGTGAATGACCAAATCCGGATTCCTGAAGTGCGGCTCGTAGGCGACAACCTCGATGAACTCAGCAATATCATCGGCGAACATGTCGAAACGGGCATTTACCCCACACGCAAAGTGCGCGAATGGGCCGAACAAATGGAACTCGACCTGGTGGAGATCTCTCCCAACGCCAAACCTCCCGTGGTGCGCATCGTGGATTTTAACAAGTTTATCTACGAACGCAAGAAAAAAGAAAAGGAGATCAAGGCTAAAGCCGCCAAAACCGTTATCAAGGAAATCCGCTTCGGCCCCAATACCGACGACCACGACTTCGAGTTCAAGTCGCGCCACGCCAAATCTTTCCTCGAAGAAGGCGCCAAAGTGAAAGCCTACGTGCAATTCAAAGGCCGCGCTATCGTTTTTAAGGAAAGAGGCGAACTCCTGCTGCTCAAATTCCTCAAAGAACTCGAGGAAGTCGGCGCCCCGGAGGCTATGCCCAAAATGGAAGGCCGCCGGATGATCGTGGTGATCGCACCGAAAAAAGCGCCTAAAAAATAAGCCCGCAGCACTGCAAAAAAATATGACGTCGGGTAGCCAGTATATCCGATATTGGTTTATCTTTGCAGTCCGTTTAAAATCATGTACTGATGCCTAAGATGAAGACACATTCCAGCGCCAAGAAGCGTTTCAAGGTGACTGGTTCCGGCAAGGTAAAGCGTTTCCAGGCGAATACGTCGCACCGGATGCGCAAGAAAAGCGAAAAAGCGAAGCTCCGCCTGCGCGATGCTACGCTGGTTCACCCTTCCGACGAAGCTCGCGTAAAGCGCATGCTTTGCGAATAATCATTTTTTTTTAACGAGAACGCAGGATAAAAGCGGTTAGGCATAACCCCCTGCGTTGTACTAAAAAACAGCAATATGCCTCGTTCCGTGAACGCCGTTGCATCCAGAGCACGGCGCAAGAAGATCATGCAGATGGCCAAAGGTTACTTTGGCGCCCGCGGTAAAGTGTATACCGTTGCAAAAAATACGGTTGAAAAAGGCCTCCAATACGCCTATCGCGACCGCAAAAACAAGAAACGCGCTTATCGCGCCCTCTGGATCGCCCGTATCAATGCCGCTTCCCGCCTCAATGGCACTACTTATTCCAAGTTGATGTTCAAACTGGCTCAAAACGGCGTTACGCTCAACCGAAAGGTATTGGCCGATCTGGCCCTGAACCACCCCGAGACTTTCAAGGCCGTGGTGGATTCGGCGAAGTAACTCAGTTTGAGTGTGAGAGAGTGGGAGTGTGAGAGGGTGAGATTTCTCTTATTCCCAGTCTCCCACACTCTCACCCTCCCCCCCTCTCACCCTCCCTTCCCCGTCTATCCCGGAGTGACATGGTGCATCAAAAACGCCTTGAGGAATCCGTCCAAATCACCGTCTAACACCGCATCCGTCTGGCTCGTCTGATACCCCGTGCGGTGGTCTTTCACCCGGCGGTCGTCGAGCACATAACTTCTGATCTGCGATCCCCACTCGTTTTTCATCTTGGAAGCTTCCAACTTTTCCTTTTCAGCCAATTGCTTCTCCAGTTCTAATTCATAAAGTCTGGACTTGAGCATTTGCATCGCCTTGTCGCGGTTCATATGCTGCGAGCGTTCTTGCTGGCATTCTACGACAATTCCGGAGGGGATATGTCGAAGGCGCACGGCTGATTCCGTTTTGTTGACGTGCTGGCCGCCGGCGCCGCTGGAGCGGAAGGTATCCCACTCGATATCGGCGGGGTTAACATCTACCTCGATGCTGTCATCCACCAGCGGATGCACAAAAACCGAGGCAAAAGAAGTCATGCGTTTGCCCTGGGCATTATAAGGACTCACGCGCACCAGCCGGTGCACGCCGTTTTCGCCGCGCAATAGCCCGTAGGCAAAGTCGCCGTTGATTTCGAGTTCGGCGGATTTGATACCCGCCACATCGCCGGCCTGCACGTTGAGTTCTGTGACTTTAAAGCCCTTGCTTTCTGCCCACATGAGGTACATGCGGTACAACATATCGGCCCAGTCGCAGGCTTCAGTGCCCCCTGCGCCGGCGTTGATCTGGAGCAGGCAGCCCAGTTCGTCTTCCGGGCGATTGAGGGTAGAGCGGAATTCGAGGTCTTCCACCGCAGCCAGCGCTTCGGCGTATTTCTGATCGAGTTCTTCTTCCGATACCTCGCCTTCCTTGAAGAAGTCGAGCAATACTTCGGCGTCGTCTACCTGCGTAGCTACTGCCTGGTATTTAGCCACCCAGTTTTTGTGGCTTTTGATGGTTTTGAGAATCGCTTCAGCCTCCTGGGGTTTGTCCCAAAAGCCGGGATTCAACGTAAGTTGTTCTTTATCTTCTATTTGAATGAGCCGGTTATCGACGTCAAAGATACCTCCTGAGAGATACCAGCCGATCTTTGAGCTCGCGCAATTGCTCTGCGGTCATGGTATTGTAGATTTTAAGGTGATGAAGGGTTATGAGGGGTTATGCGACTGAAAGGAGTCCCGTACTGACCAAAGGGAAGTCGGGAAGGGGTTATGAAGGGGCATCAACTTTCATAACCTCTCATCAACTTTCATAACCTCTCATCAACTTTCATAACCTCTCATAACCTCTCATAACCTCTCAAACTCACTTCTCCCGCTCCACATAAAAAACGAGCTCTGCGTTAGGCGGAATATTGGGGGGGCTGCCCTGTTCGCCGTAGCCGAGGTTGCTAGGGATAAACAGCGTAGCCTTTCCGCCGGGTTTGAGCAGGGCGATACCTTCATCCCAGCCCTGGATAACGCGGCACCTGCCGAGGGGGAATGAGATGGGTTCTCCTCTGGAAAAAGAATTGTCGAACATCGTGCCGTTGGTCAGCGATCCGTAATAGTGGACGGACACATTATTGCCAGGCGCCGGCAGATCGCCGCTGCCCTCCTCGTGGATGATGTATTTCAGCCCCGACTCGGTGGTTTTTATTTCGGAGGCCAACTGGCCGCCGTTATATTGCTGGATAGTGGCGCTAACTTTGCCGGCAATTTCCGGTTCGCGCTTGCGAACCACGTCTAAGCGCGCCTGGCGTTCTTCTTCCGTTTCGATACTGGTAACCACCACATCGTAGTACATGATATTACTTTCGGTAAAGCCCATCTGCTGTTGTTGCAGCGAGTCGAGTTCGATCAAGACTGTTACGCTATCGCCCACGCCGATGAGTTTCAGTACGCTTTCTACCGGAGAGGGTTCGCGGCCGGGTTCTTCCGAAACGGGGATTTGCATAACGGGATCCACCCCGTCCTGGCGGCTGGAGCGGATAACGCGCTCGCCATCCCTGATTTGAGCGTGGAAGTATACATAATCGCCGGGGTTGGGTTTTTTATTTCCAAGATCGGTGTGCTGGATGTACTCGATGCCATCCGGCGTTTTGAGCTTCTTCTCCTTTTGGCAGCCGAAGCAACACAGCGCCAGGAGCGCTGCAAATAGCATGAAACGCATAAAAATAGATTGAGATTAAAAGAAATTTGATTGATCAGACAATTGTTCGCCGTATTCGGGTAGTAGTTCTTTGAATTTCCTGACGGTGACCCTTAGCGGCTGAAACGAAGCGCCGCCGGCGGCGTTTTTGTGGCCGCCCCCCTTGAAATGCTTTCTGGCAATTTCCTGCACGTCAAAGTTGCCTTTTGAACGCAGGGAAAGCTTGACAATGGTGGGTTGTTCGGTAATAAATGCGGCCAGCCGCACATTTTTCAATTTGAGCAAGTAGTTGACGATTCCTTCGGTGTCGCCGCGTTGAATGTCAAATGTGCCGTAGTCTTCTTTGGTAAGCGTGATGATACCGGTGTAGTATTCGGGCAATATTTCCAGCCTGTTGTGGAGGCAATGCCCTAGCAACCGAAGCTGCTTTTCGCTCATGCTGTTGAAGATGAGGTCTTGGAGCAAATAATCGTCAACGCCGCATTCGAGCAAAATCGCTACCAGGCGAAACAACTTGGGCGATGTACTATACTTAAACGAGCCGGTATCGGTAAGAATGCCGGTATAAATGCATTCGCCGACGATTTTGTCAACCTGGTCCTGATGGCCCAACATTTCCATAAAGTCGTAAATCAACTCGCTGGTAGAACTGGCCGTGGGGTCGGAAAGCGTAAAATCGGCAAAAGGCTCGGGAAAGAGGTGGTGATCGATCATGACCACCGGCTTTTTGAGCGGCTGGATCAATTCACCCGCCTTGTCAATGCGGTCGAGCGCGTTGAAGTCGAGACAAAAGAACAGGTCTGCTTTTTCAATATAGCCTTTCGCCTGGTCGGGGTCGTTGTCAAAAACGACAACCGATTCGATGCCCGGCATCCAATCCAGAAAATCGGGATATTCCGAGGGGACAACCACCCGCACGGCGTGGCCGTTGCGCAAGAGGTAGTGATACAAGGCCAGCGAGGCGCCGATGGCGTCGCCGTCGGGATTGCGGTGCGTGACGATCACGACGTCTTTGGGAATAGCAAGCAGCGTTTTTAATTGGCCCAGATTTTCCATTAATCTTTATAAATGAGGCTGCGAAGTTGACAAAAAAAGCCAATTTAACCAAAAATTATACACTTCCTTTGGTGGGTAATATGCGGCAATACGTACTTTTGCACCTCAAAATTAAAAAAGCAATACCATGTCAGGAAATAGAACTTTTACGATGATTAAACCCGACGCCGTACAGTCGGGCCATATCGGCGCTATTCTGGCCAAGATTAACGAGGCCGGTTTTCGCATTGTGGCAATGAAAATGACGAAGCTGAGCCAGGAGAAGGCCGGCGCTTTTTACGCCGTTCACAAGGAACGCCCCTTTTACGGCGAGTTGGTAGACTTTATGTCTTCAGGCCCTATCGTTGCCGCTATTCTCGAAAAAGACAACGCTGTTGAAGATTTCCGCACGCTGATCGGCGCTACCGACCCGGCGAAGGCCGCCCCCGGCACGATTCGCGCCCTCTACGCCCGCAACGTAGGCGAAAATGCCGTCCACGGCTCCGACTCAGACGAAAACGCCGCTATCGAAGGGCTGTTTTTCTTTTCGGAGCTGGAGAGGTTTTAATTCGTTGTAGGTTGTAGGTTGTAGGTTGTATGTTCTATGTTCTAGGTTGTATGTTCTATGTTCTAGGTCTACTTACAACTTACAACTTACAACTTACAACCTACAACCTACAACCTACCTACAACCTACAACCTACAACCCACAACCTCACTCCTTCCCTCCCAGCGTAAATTTGACGCCAAAGCCGATTTGGAATAAAGCGTTATTGATCTCCTCGCCCTCGTTCCAAATGCCGTAGTAAGCGATATCGAGGCCGAATTTCACTCTTTTACCTGCCTCGAAGCCGAAGTTGGAGCCGAAGTAGTTGAGCAATCCGGAGCTTTCGTCGAAGGTTGTGCCGAATTGCCCGATATAACGCGGGGCGGCGTAAATAGCAAACTTATCGGAGGGGTGAATGGACAGGTAGAGTGGTATCTGGAAGTTGAGCAGCATACCTTCTTCGCTGACGAAGCCGAAGCCGCCTAATCCGGCGCCCAATGCCATGGCGAAGAAAGATTCCTGATTGCCCACCACCTGCACTTTGGCGTCTGCCAGGAAGTTTAAAGCGGTATTAATGCGCAGGCCCACGTCGACCTTCTCGGCTACGCCGTAACGGCCGCCTAATTCGAGTAATCCTAAAGTATTAATGACCAGGCCGGTATCGGCCTCTTCGTCGTCATCTGGATCGAAGTCGGGTGCGCTTACAAAGTTGACGGACATGGCTATTTCGCCTTTTTCATCGCCCACCGTTTTGCCGGTCTGAAAGCCTGTCAGCGAAGCGCAGCCACTCCAAAGCAATATGCCGCTCAGCAATACTGCAACGGCAAATATGTTATGCGTTCTCATGGCTGTATGATTTGGTAATTGAATTGTCTGTTTATGGGTTTATAGGTTTATCAATAAACGCATAAACCCATAAACCCATAAACTGACTAAGTACCAATCTACATCAATACCCAGTAGAAACAAATGACAAAAGGCATTGCAGGGGGAAATATGGAGTCTTTCCAGGTTAAGATCTAAATGGCAATAGCTTTACTTTTGACCTTGCGTCGTCAAGGGTAAGCATGCAGCCAGATAATAGTTGAGAAGAGAACTGTCTAAGGCAATATATTACTTTATCACCAATATAGTCAGGCGATAAATCTTGAGTTCTAACTTGAAAAACACTCGGAGCTTCCGCATTGGTTGCAGCTAATATTGCGCCAAAATCTAAATCGTTAGTAAATACGATATAATTGTGATTCCTGGCATACTCGAAAATCAATTTATCAGGTGCGTTTGGAGCGCCGACTCGAATCCAGTGAATAGCCTCATAGCCATTTGTTATAAGGTATTCTTCCCAAATAGGAGATAAATTCATGTCTATCAAGACTTTCATGCGGCGGGATATAGCGGAATTTCAATTTCTTCAGCCCGCCAAGCGGCATAAGTCAGCGCCTGCCTGATATCCTCTGCTTCAAGGTATGGGTAAAGTAAAAGGATATCTTTAGTGGTTTTACCTGCAGCAACTAGTCCTACAATGGTACCTACCGTAACACGCATACCTCTAATACAAGGTTTACCCCCCATAACTTCAGGCTGAAAAGTTATTCGATCTAATGTCTGCATTTAATGTATATTGAATATATCTATTTACAAATATACAAAAAATTAGGGGAAGATATGCTGTTTTGTCTCGGTTTACTTGTGTGCAACCACCAACTGTTCTGCCCTCACCAATGTCCCCGCGCTTAACCATTGCAGGG
>DAINSQ010000045.1:0-29771 GCA_036741235.1 Saprospiraceae bacterium
GAGGGGGGGAGGGAGAGGTTGTTGAAATTGAATATATCCTGGGAAAATGCATTTTTTTCGATCAACAGGTTTCTGAATGATTTGCAAAGGAGGCCGATATCAACTTGTGCGGCGTGTTGCAGTTCGCCGTAAGCGAAAGCCGGATTGATCTTTCCTTCATAAGCCGAGAGGTCGGCGGGATCAACAATATAAGCCTGATAAGCGGGATCGGCGCTGCGGCCCAGCCAGTCGTTTTCGTCGCCCTGGCAACTTAGCGCTCGCAGTACGTTTCTGGGGTGATAAAAGCTTTGATGGAGCCTTTTCTCCAGGTTTTGGTAGGTGTGCTGCGCGAAAGGAATTAAGTCGTCTACGCGCCAGGATTTGACAAAATAGCGGCCTGTGACGGGATTGATGAGGCCGGCAGCCACATGGCTGGCAGCGCGGGGGTAATCGTCGTCGATTACCAATACCGAACATCCGCTTTCCATCAAAAAATGAGCGAGTAAGGTGCCGGCAAGCCCCTGTCCTACTATGATAACATCAACGTGCTTCATGTCAGGGCAGTTGTTGCCATTCCTCCCGCAATTTCTTCGGCAGGCTTTTCACAATGAGGTCGTAGGAATGGTCGATGAGTTCGAGTAGAAAATCGTCGTCGAGGTCGCCGTCGAAAGCCACCGTATTCCAGTGTGTTTTATTCATGTGCCAGCCGGGTTGGATTTCAGGATAGGTTTCCCGCAATTCCACAGCCCGGTCGGGATCGCATTTGAGATTGACGGTAAATACGAGGCTGTCAAGCCCCGTCACAGCAAACATTTTCCCCATCACTTTGAAAACAAGTGTTACTTCATCGAACGGGAAGGTCTCCTCTACCCCTCTTTTAGACAGGCAATATTCTCGGAATTCTTCGATATTCATGGTTGAAAATTAAAACCAAGCGCTTAACTTTGCGCTGCTTTTGCACAAAGATAGTGCATTCCCTTCAAAATGGTCCCGTAGTTCAACGGATAGAATAGGAGTTTCCTAAACTCTTGATCCTGGTTCGATTCCAGGCGGGACTACTTTTTTTTCTCCGCGGTACGCCTATGTTTTTAATGTTGAATTTTTAATGTTAAATGTTGAATATCAGTTAATTAAACATTCAGCATTCAGCATTAAAAAAACGATTTATCTTCCCCGTCTTCCCAGTTCAATCACCTCCAAGTCCTTGATTTGGCCGGCGTTGAGCGTAAATCGGACTAATGTTTTCACCTGGTGGAAGCCCTCATTGCCGCAAGCGCCGGGATTGACGTGCAGCAGGTCGTATTTAGGGTCGGGTATTACTTTAAGGATATGGGAATGGCCGCAGATATACAAACTCGGGCGGCGGGTTTTTATCAGATCGCCGACGCGTTTGGTATAACGCCCGGGATATCCGCCGATATGGGTAATAAATACATCGACGCCTTCGCAATTAAAAAACAAATCGAGAGGAAAGCGCAGTTGCATGGCCTTATCGTCGATATTTCCATATACGGCGCGCAGGGGTTTGAACGCCTCCAGTTTATCGGCGACTTCTGCGCTGCCGATATCGCCGGCATGCCAAATCTCGTCACATTCAGCAAAATAGGTAAACACCTTGTCGTCGAGAAAACTATGCGTATCGGAGAGCAGCCCTATGCGTTTCATTGCGGAATGGTAAAGACGATTTTGCCAAACTGCAAACTGCGTTCCATACGCTGAAAGGCATTGTTGCCATCGGCAAGGGCATAAATGCTGTCGACAACCGGCACAATGCGA
This sequence comes from Saprospiraceae bacterium, assembly GCA_036741235.1. GTDB lineage: Bacteria > Bacteroidota > Bacteroidia > Chitinophagales > Saprospiraceae > JABWBR01. The sequence goes on from DAINSQ010000045.1 coordinate 1,756, forward strand.
TGCCGGTCCACAAAGTCAACCATATCGTAAAATTCCTGGTCAGTCCCCATTGATGTACCATGAATGCTGATCTGCCGCCAAAACAAATGCTGGGGCATAAAAGAAGCCGACCCTTTACCCCCGCCATAAACGACGATACAACCGCCAGGCCTGCATAACTTGACCAGATGGGCGAAGGATTCACCGCCTGAACTGTCCAGAATAACGTCAAAATCAACAGCGTGGGCCGATAATTGCTTATGCCAGTCGGCATCCTTATAATTGGCGCCGCCGGCGCATCCCATTTTTTGGGCGCGTTGCAATTTTTCTGCCGAACCGGAAGTTACCCATACCTCAGCGCCGGCAGCCAGCGCAAACTGAGCGGCCATCAGGGCTACTCCGCCGCCAATACCGGTGATGAGCACGCGCTGACCACTTTGCAATTGTGCCCGGGTAAAAAGCGCCCGATAGGCCGTGAGGCCGGCCAGCGGTAACGCAGCAGCCTGCTCCCAACTGAGGTGACCGGGCTTGGTAGCCAGGCGACTGGCGGCTACGTTTATATATTGCGCAAAAGTACCATCAGCAGGCATACCCAACACCTGATAACTTCTCGACGGATAGGCCGCATTATCGCCCCAATCAGAACCCGGGTTGATGATCACTTCCCTGTCCTCCGCTACGCCGGCGCCATCAGAACCCAAAATTACCGGTAGCCGTATGTTGGGGTACAATCCCTGCGTAATAAACACATCGCGATGGTTAAGCGCCGCAGCGCGCAATTGCACCAGCACTTCGCCCTCACCCTGCTTTGGATCGGTATAATCGCCATAAGTGAGGGCTTCTCCCAGGGTTTTTAATATAAGCGCCTTCATATATTTGTTTGAACAATTTTTGTTTAAAATATCAAACAGAAGAAGCGACCGTACCCTTGACCAATTCAGGAAGAACCTTTTTCAATTGATCGATGACAAAATCGACCTCTTCATTTGTATTGTCATGCGAAAAAGAAAAGCGGATCGTCTTGCGGTCGGAATCGCGATGCAGGGCTGCGATTACGTGCGAGCCCTGGTCGGCGCCGGAACTACAGGCACTGCCGCCCGATACGCTAACGCCGTTGATATCGAGGTTGAAAAGCAGTAAATCTCCCTTGGACGTAGCAGGAAACGAAACGCTGAGCACCTTGTAGTTGCCGTTGTCGGGGTCGCCGTTAAACTGAATATCGCTAAATTCATTTTCCAGTCGCAACCTGAAATAATTGCGTACTGAAGTGATATGCGCCCGGTTCTGTTCCATGTTTTCGATAGCTACTTCCATAGCCCTGGCCATACCTATAATGCCGTGCAGGTTTTCGGTGCCGCCGCGCATGTTGCGTTCCTGGGCCCCGCCGTCGATAAAGGGCTTCACGATATTTTCCTTGTTCATATACAGGAAGCCGATGCCTTTGGGCCCGTGGAATTTGTGGGCCGAGCCCGACAGAAAATTCACCTTTACCTCGCTGAGGTTGAAGGGGAAAAAGCTCATGGTTTGGACGGTATCCGTATGGAACATCGCGTTGTATTGCTGACACAAGCGGGATACTTCCTCCAGGTTGATCATGGTGCCGATTTCGTTATTGGCGTGCATCAGGGATACCAGCGTTTTGGTATCGTCTTCTGCGAGCCACTGTTCGAGAACAGCCATATCCGGATAGCCTTTAATGTCAACGGGCAGGTATTTTACTTCCGCCATTCCCGAGCGGGCTATCGTGTCGAGGCTGTGCAACACGCAGTGGTGTTCGGTCGGCGAGCTGATAATCCGGCGCACGCCCAGATCGCGAACGGAGCATTTCAGCGCCGTATTATTAGACTCGGTGCCGCCTGAAGTAAAAATAATCTCGCCTATTGAAGCGCCGAGGAAGTTGGCAATTTTTTTTCTGGCCTGCTCTATCATCGCGCGCGCTGCGCGGCCTTCTGCGTGGATTGACGAGGGATTGCCCTGGTATTGGTTCATCGCAGCTACCATAAACTCGAGTACCTGTGGGTCCATCTGCGTAGTAGCGGCATTGTCCAGATAAACTCTTTTCATAAGTAGTAATTGGTTAGGATTTACAATTGGTGACTGACAACCTGGCGGACTTCCTGTACCAGCTTATCGGCGATATGCTGGTCGGCGCCTTCGGCGTAAATGCGGATAATCGGTTCGGTATTGGATTTGCGCAAGTGCACCCAGCCGTCGGCGAAATCGATTTTGAGTCCGTCTTCCGTGTTGCACTGTTCGTTTTGGTAATGCTGGTGTAATGCCTTCAATATCTTTTCGAGGTCGGTATCGGGAGTAAGCGCAATTTTATCTTTAATCATAAAATAAGCGGGATAGCCGGCTTTGAGTTCCAGCAGCGATTTTCCCGAGCGGGCCAGGTACGACAGCAGCAGGGCGATACCGGCCAGCGCATCGCGGCCGTAGTGCAATGCTGGCACGATAATACCGCCGTTGCCCTCTCCGCCGATCGGAGCGCCGACGGCTTTCATTTTTTCGACCACATTCACTTCGCCGACGGCAGCCGCAAAGTAATCGCAGCCATAGCGATGCGACACATCGCGCAGGGCGCGGCTCGACGACAGATTAGATACTGTGGGGCCGGGTTGGTGTTGCAGCACATAATCGGCCACAGCCACCAGCGTATATTCCTCGCCAAACATCGATCCGTCGGGGTTTACCAGGGCGAGGCGGTCCACATCGGGATCGACGGCGACGCCCATGTCGGCGCCCGATTTGACTACGGTTGCAGAAAGCTCGGCGAGGTGTTCGGGCAGCGGTTCCGGGTTGTGGGCAAAGCGACCGTTCACTTCGGCATTAATCGCAATCACTTCACAGCCCAATTGTTGAAGCAGGGGTACTACCGACAGCGCGCCCGTTGAATTGACGCAATCGACCACCACCTTAAACGCCTTTTTCCTTACGGCTTCGGCATCTACCAGCGGCAGCTCAAGTATCTTATTGATATGAAGATCAATAGCGCCTTCTTTTTTGCGATAGGCGCCGATTTCATGCACATTACAGTACCTGATAGCGCCCTGGGCCAAGAGGTCGAGCAGCGCCTGGCCGTCGGCGGCAGAAATAAACTCGCCCTTTTCGTTGAGAAACTTGAGGGCGTTCCACTCGGCGGGATTGTGGCTGGCGGTGACGATAATGCCGGCGCCGGCGTTCATTTCGGCGACGGCCACCTCTACGGTAGGCGTTGTGGAAAGCCCCAGGTCAATGACGTCGATACCCAATCCGACGAGTGTATTGGCCACCAGGCTGCTGACCATTTTGCCCGACATGCGGCCGTCGCGGCCCAATACTACCTTCGGCGTTCCACCGCGCTGCAACAGCCAGTAGCCGAAAGCGGCGGCGCATTCTACTACGTCTTGCGGCGTCAGATTATCGCCTGCGGCGCCGCCGATGGTGCCTCTAATTCCTGAAATAGATTTGATTAGTGCCAATGTATAAATGCTTTGCTGCAAAGTTAAGCATAGCAACCGGTTTTTTATGCCAGTTGTGCTAACTTTGCCGTCAAACCTGACCTGCAAATGCATCAGAAAACAAGCCGGCAAACCACAGTTGCCAAAGATTGGTTCATCAACTGGTTTGACTCGCCTTATTACCATACATTGTACCAAAACCGCGATGAAGCGGAAGCGCATGGATTTATTGATCAACTGCTCGGCGAATTAGCGCCAAAGCCCCATTCGCGTATTCTGGACCTGGCCTGCGGGAGGGGCCGGTATGCCCGTTACCTGGCCGGCAAAGGCTACGAAGTCACCGGCGTCGATCTATCGCCAGGTAGTATCAATTATGCACTGCAATTTGAGCGAGAAAATCTTTCATTTTTCATTCACGACATGCGCAGTCTGTTTCGAACCAACTATTTTGACTTTATTTTCAATTTTTTCACCAGCTTTGGGTATTTCAGCAGCGAAAAAGAAGATATTGATGTACTAAAAAACATAGCCAAAGGCTTAAAACCAGGCGCATTTTTTGTACTCGATTTTTTCAACAGCCAATTTGTTCGTAGCCGGCTACTTGGCGAAGACACCAAAATAATAAACGGCATCCGCTTCGATATTAAAAAATGGATAAACGGCAGTTTTGTATTCAAATCAATTGATATTGAAGACAATGGCCGCTTGTTTCATTTTGAAGAAAAAGTACGGTTGTACGAATGGCAGGACTTTCAGCGCTTATTTGAACAAGCCGGCCTGCTTATCGAAAAAATTTACGGCAGTTACCAACTGCAACCGTTTGACAATACCCAAAGCCCACGTATCATACTTATAAGCCGAAAAAAATGAATGAACTCCTGCAACTCGACCAGGCCCTGTTTTACTGGATAAACAACGACTGGCACACGCCCTGGCTGGATGCCATTATGCCCTACTGGCGCGACAGAAACTTCTGGATACCGCTTTATGCCGTGGGCGTTGCGCTCGTGGTGTGGAAATACCGGATGAAAAGCCTCTATCTATTGTTGGCCATCGCATTGACCATTGCCATTGCCGACCAGACCAGCAGCGAACTGATCAAAAAAAATGTAAAACGGCTGCGCCCCTGCAACGACCCGGAGGTCAAAACGCAGGTCGATTTGCTCATTCCCTGCGGCGTGGGGTATAGTTTTACATCTTCGCATGCCGCCAATCACTTTGCGCTCGCGGCCTTCCTGGGTTTTACCGTAGGCCGCCGTTATCGCCGCATTCGTGTGCCGCTTTATCTCTGGGCCGCTTCTATTGCGCTGGGGCAGGTATATGTGGGCGTACATTATCCGCTTGATATCACAATGGGCGCACTGCTGGGCGTGCTGATCGGGTGGGCGATGAGCAGGATGTATCTGCGGTGGTTCGCGCTGGAGGGAGGGAGTGTGGGAGAGAGGGAGGGCCTGGAAAAGTAAAATTGGCGACTAAAAAGCGGATTCATTGAACAAGCTCAGCGGATTAAGCCTAAATTTCCGTACCAATTACAAATGCACTTCTCTCAATAGCCTCTCAATCAACACATTAATCTGTCTGCCAAAAAGACAAAAAAAAGAAAACTTAGAAATTTACAGATTTTCACTAATTTCGCCTGGCAAGCCAAATAATTTTTTAACCAAACACGTGCGAATGGTATGAAAATTCTACAAAAACACAATTTTCTAAATATAATTCTATTTTTTGGCATCCTACAGGGCGCCATTGCGCAAACGGTTATACGTGGAGAAGTTGTAGACGATAACAGTGGCGAGGCGCTCATCAATGCCAGCGTCATTATTAAGGGTACAACAGAAGGTATGGTCACCGATTTTGACGGCAAATTCGAGATCAGCACCAGCCAGCGGCTGCCGCTTACCCTATTGGTAAGTTATGTTGGCTATACAGAGCTTGAAGTACCGGTAACATCGGCCGGCAGCCCATTAAAAATCAGGCTCAAAGAAGACGCTTTCACCATCACGGGTGTAGAAGTTACAGGCCGGCGTATCTCGGAAAAACAACGGCAATCGGCGCTGACGGTAGAAACACTGGACAACATCGCCATTCGCGAAACGCCCGCCGCCAACTTCTACGACGGCCTCGGCGCGCTAAAAGAAGTAGACCTCACCGCCGCCAGCCTGGGCTTCAAAATTATCAACACCCGTGGTTTTAACAGCACCAGCCCGGTGCGTTCGCTGCAAATCATCGACGGCGTCGACAACCAGTCGCCGGGCCTCAACTTCTCGCTGGGCAACTTCCTGGGCGCCTCCGAACTCGACGTCAACCGCGTGAATATGATCGTCGGCGCCAGTTCGGCGTTTTACGGCCCCAACGCCTTCAACGGCGTAATCAGCATGGAAACCAAAGACCCCTACCTGCACCACGGCCTGTCGGCAACCATCAAAGTCGGCGAGCGCAACCTGCTCGAAGGCGGCTTCCGCTATGCCGACGCCTTCCACAACAAGGAGGGATATCATACTTTTGGGTATAAACTCAATATGTATTACTTCCGCGCCGACGACTGGGAGGCCGACAACTACGACCCCGTATATGACACCGAATACGACCAGACCAACCCCGGCGGCTACGACGCCGTTAATATCTACGGCGACGAATACCTGGGGCCCAACGATTACTCGCAGGTGCTCTCCAGCCCGGGTTTGGGCGTTATTTACCGCCGCGGCTACCGGGAAATAGATATTGTCGACTATGACTCTCGCAACCTCAAACTCGGCGCCGCTTTTCACTACCGGCTCAAACCGTCGCTCGACGTATTATCCCCTACCCTGATCCTGTCTTCCAACTTTAGCACCGGTACGACAGTATACCAGGGCGACAACCGCTATAGCCTGCGCGATATTAAATTTTACCAGCACCGGCTCGAGTTGAAGAAGGAAGACAAATACTTCCTGCGCTTTTATGCTACCCATGAAGACGCCGGCAACTCATACGACCCTTATTTCACTGCGCTGCTATTGCAGGAAAACGCCAAAGAAAACAACTACTGGCGGGCTTCCTACAAATCGTATTGGGATATCAACATATCGCCCCAGATCAGAGCCCGCGAAGGTTATCCCAATCCGCTCGACTACCTGGGCCGCCCCGACGAGTTCCGCGCTGCATTAAATACCTTCCTGCAGGACCCCGAATTGAGGGATTTGCTGTTCCAATGGCATGCCGATGCGCAGAATTTCGCCAACCAGGCCGATCCCATTATCGGGGCGGAGGCCTTCTACGATCCGGATCCCAATTCCCCCACTTATGCGCGTTTCAAAGAAGAATTCAACAGCATCACATCGCGGATTTCATTTACAGAGGGCGGCACGCGGTTTTACGACAAATCGGCTTTGTTTCACACCCACGGCGAATACCGCTTTAACGATGTAGTACAACAAAATACCATCACCGACCTGGATATTGTCGTGGGCGCCAATGCCCGTCTTTATACGCCCGACTCCAAGGGGTCAATCCTGCTGGATACTTTTGGGCGCAAAATCGACACCTATGAATACGGCATTTACGGCGGCGGCACACTGGAGCTGAACAAAACCATGAAGATTAACGCCTCGCTGCGTTTGGATAAAAACCAGAATTTCGACTACCTGTTATCGCCGGCAGCTTCCGCCGTTTACACGCCCAATCCAAATCACACCCTGCGCGTTTCCTTTTCGTCGGCTATTCGCAACCCGACGCTTACCGACCAGTACCTGTTTTACAACGTAGGACGCGCCATTTTGATAGGCAACCTCGACGGTTTTGAAGATCTTATCACCATAGAGTCGCTCGAAGATTACCTGAACACCAACAACCGGGATACGCTGCGTTATTTTGACGTAGCGCCGATCGAACCCGAAAAGGTGAGAACGCTCGAAGCGGGCTATCGCACGCTGATAGGCGATCACCTTTACCTGGATGCTACCTACTACTACAGTTTCTACCGCGACTTCATTGGCTTCAACATCGGTGTTGACGCCTCCTTTGACCAGGTTACCGGTCTTCCCATCGAAGCGCAGGCGTATCGCATTGCCGCCAATGCCACCGACAATGTAACCACCCAGGGCTTTTCGATCGGGCTCAACTACTATTTCAGCAAGTATTACGTAGTGAACGGCAACTACTCCTGGAACAAACTGAATACGGCCTCCGACGACCCCATCATCCCGGCTTTTAATACGCCCGAACATAAATTCAACTTTGGTTTGGCGGGTCGCGATATTCCTATTAAATTGGGCCGCTTAAAGATCAACAACTTCGGTTTCAATATCAATTACAAGTGGATAGAAGGCTTCCTGTTTGAAGGTTCGCCGCAGTTTACGGGCTTTATCCCCTCCTACGACCTGCTCGACGCGCAGATCAACTGGCGGGCGCCCAAAATCAATACGACCTTTAAGCTGGGCGCATCGAATATCCTGAACAAGCAGACCTTCCAAACGTACGGTGGTCCGCGCATCGGCCGTCTGGCCTATTTTTCGATTTTGTACGAATTCAAGAAAAAATAAACATTCTTTCATTCAAACAACGGCTATATGAAAAAACTCAATCTACTTATCTTATTGCTCTGCGGTGTGGTTTTCGCCGGCCAGGCACAAACCCGCTACCTCGACCCTGTGTTTAACCAGGTCAGCGTGACGCCTGGCGTGACTTATGCCACCAACATCTCAATTCTCACCGGCATGCCGGCCCCGCTCGACCTCAAGATGAACGTGTATACGCCCGCCGGCGATACGGAAACTAACCGACCGGTCGTGATTTACTTCCATACCGGCAGCTTCCTGCCCCAGTATTTCAATGGTCAAATCACGGGCGGTTTGCTCGACTCGACGGTAGTAGAAATGTGTACCCGCCTGGCAAAGATGGGTTATGTGGCTATCGCCGCTACCTACCGCCAGGGCTGGCTGCCTTTGGCAACCGACCAGAACGTGCGCACCAGCACGCTGCTGCAAGCCACTTATCGCGGCATCCAGGATGCCCGCGCTTGTGTGCGTTTCCTGCGCAAAAGCGTTGCTGAATCAAGCAATCCTTACGGTATCGATCCCGACAAAATCGTGATGTGGGGCCAGGGCACCGGCGGTTATATTTCGCTGGGCGCCGCCTTCCTCGACGATTATTCCGAAATCGTGATTGACAAGTTTATCAATACCACAACGCTGCTTCCATACATTGACACGACCATACACGGCAACGTTTACGGTACTAACCAGGCGCTGCTCAACCTGCCCAACCACGTAGGTTACAGCTCCGATTTCAAAATGGCTGTGAATATGGGCGGCGCACTGGGCGATATTTCCTGGATTGACGGCACGGAAGACGAGCCGGCTACGATGGGCTACCACGTAGTAACGGATCCCTTCGCTCCTTTTGGCGACGGTCCGGTTATCGTACCCACCACGCAGGAATTTGTAGTAAACGTTTCCGGCACGCGTACGGCAGTTGAAAAATGCAACGATCTGGGCATCAACGACGTAATGGAAGATGTACTGACGATTCCCAGCCCGCTTACGTCTTATGTCAACGCATTAAAGCCCATTCCTTTCCAATTCCCGGGTCAGGCGCCTACTACGCTGGGCGAAGACCACGTGTATCCGTTTATTCCACCAAACTTCCGCCTGGAATCAGGTCCGTGGGACTGGTGGAGCAAGCCGCTGCTCGACGCCGTTATCGCCGGTGTTAACGCGACTTTCATGACCAACTTCAGCTCGGATACGCTGCACAATAACGGCTTGCTGACCAACCCGAACATGTCGGCTATGAAAGCACGCATGTACATCGATACGATCGTTACTTATTTCGCTCCCCGCGCTTGCGCTGCATTGGGACTGGAAGGTTGCTGTACGGCATTGGATATTGATAGCGTAACGTCTGTTGAAGAACTGGTAGACGCCGGCGAGGTAGGCCTGTTTGTAGCGCCCAACCCCGCTTCTGAAGAGATTTTCTTCCAAAGCCGCCCCGAGTCGCCGATGCTCGACATCCAGTTGTTCGACTTCAGCGGTAAATTGGTGCAAACGCATACCAATGTGAAAGATAATGTGTTCCTGCTACAACGAGGGGCATTACCTCCGGGTATGTACGTGGCCAAGGTGCGATTTGAGAAAGGCATTGCTTCGCACAAACTGATTTTCAGATAATTGTATTTTAGGTTCTAGGTTGTAGGTTATTAATTTATTAAAAACCTACAACCTACAACCTACAACCTGGACCAACCTACAACCTACAACCTACAACCTGGACCAACCTACAACCTCCCCCTCCCCTCCCCTTCCAATTCCTCTACCTTCTCCGCCAGCCAGGCTTTATTAAAAATCGCATCCGCGGCGGCAATATCTTGTTTGAGCTTGGCCAGGGCGCGCTGGGTATCGGCGGCAGGCCGGAAAGGCTGGTTGGCTTTGATTTGCGCGGCGCGGCGAGTGTAGCGAAAAAGGTTATAGTAGCCCTGCTTGCGAAAATCGGCCATAAGTTTTCGACGCAGAAGGTAATGGCGAAACGAAACCGCCAATGCGTGCAGGGCCTCAAATTCTTCGAGGTCATAATATGTGCGCAGCAACAACGCCTTGGCGCCCAGATTGTAGCGCAGGTCGCTATATTCTACGTGTACCAGCAATTCAAGTACCTTGTCGTATTGGCCGACGGCGTAGTAATAAGAAGCCAGGTTAAATCGGTAGGCATTGGAGCGGGATTCGGGCGACAAGCGTTCGGCATAAACCTCAATAAAATCTCTCACCCAGCTCATCTCGCGAAGGCGCAACGCCGTAGTAACGATATTTTTGTAGTGCCATTCCGACAAATAGCCGTCTTCGATGAGCAAATCCTGCTCGAGTTGGGCGCGGTAAAGCCTGAAAATTTCCTTCAAGTAGCGCTCATCGCCCTGGTTGATGCGACGAATGCAATAGTTTTGAAAGTAATTGAAGATAGTTTTGAGCTCTTCAGCCGGCAATTGCGACAGCGAAGATTCAAAAACATGAAAAGCCTGGCCGTAGTGTTCGTGCGAAGGCTGCACCAGCATGAGATAAAGCCGGTAGAAGATCATTACAAGCGGCGTGGTTTCGTACGAATGAGGGTGGGCGCCTACTTCCTGCAAAGCCGCTTCCAGCATTCGCGCGGCATAATCCGTTTTCTGTATATGCTGCCGCACGGCCATTTCGCAGGCATCGCGCAATTTTTCCGACAGGTAGTAGCGGTCGAGCAACACTTGCTTGTGAAACAGGTGCGGTTCCATGTGCGGCGCGCCGGTCTGGGCGTAATATGCATCCCCTTCGGCAGCCAATTCGGCCTCGTACCACAACTCGGCGGCGCCGCGCAAAGGCGAGCGCTGCGCTTCCTCCCATGCGCCTTCCATTGCCTTTTCGTAGCGCTCGTACCACTTCCGTTGCCGCAATCGCCGCAGCAACAGCAGGCGTTGAAGGCGATTTTCGTCTGAAAATTGCTCCTGCATCAAAAACTCGTCAAACAAGCGTTGGGTATAGGTGAAAATTAGCGCTAACTTAGCCTGATCGTGCGCCTCTCCAGGGAATAAGTGCTGAAAAATGACTTCTCGCTTACATCGCCTTACGTCAAACTGCGGGTACATACTGTGTAAATACCCTACCAGTAGCCGTACGCCCTCGTGTTTGTTGAAAAACGGCGAATTGGCAAACTCCCGAAACCGGGTCATTTCCTTTTTTGATAAGTCCTGGCACAATTTTATGAGTTTGCTTTCTTGCATAAAATCCAATTTTTTTTCAAAAAATTTAAACTTAAAAAAATGATTTAAAATAATTTACAAGATTTAAATTTAAAATTATTCTCAAAATAACCTCATAAAAATACTTTTTAATCCAATTCCATGCTTACATTTTTGTAGCATGGAACATATTAAAACCTCATTCATTATGAACATGTCTTTATCCAAGCTCATCCCGGTAATAGCCATGTGGCTCGGCACGCTGGCTGTCGTTCAGGCGCAAACAAGCAATGCCGCCTGCCTGGCTTTTGAAATATTGCAGGACAGCACCTTCGGCGGACCGGCAGGAACCCCGCCCGGCACAACCATCCTCAGCGACCAGGGCGTCAATGTCAACGTGCTTCCCGTTCAGACGCTGGACTGGACGCCGCTTTTCGGCTCGCTGAACGTAGTGGAAGCCAACCCCGATTTCCCGGCATCTGACGGGGCCATGTTCTGCTACGACGGCATCAACACCGCTTTCAACCTCACCCAATTTGACGGAGATATCCACCATATAACGGTCGATTATTTCGGCAACCTCGGCCCCTTCAATTTCTCGGCCAACGGCGCCTGGCCGCTGGTGCTCTACGCCCTCTCCGAAGGCACTTACAACATCGGCCCGGGCGTGGAAATGACCGTTGACCCCAGCTCGCCTTCGCAGGGTACCATCACCTTCAGCGGCAACCTGCTCAGCCTGCTTATGGGCGGCATGGGCTTGTGCCTCGACAATTTCTGCATCCATCCGCAACCGGTAGATTGCCATATTTACGACCTGGTCGCTGAAGCTACGCCTTGCAACGACCAGGGCCAGTTTTTCGTTCATCTCAATTTCCAGCGCCAGGGTACTTCCAGCGCCTTCCGCGTGCGCATCAACAACGAAATGTTCGGGCCGTTCGGTTACGACGACCTGCCGCTCGAGTTAGGCCCCTTCAACGGCCCTACCAGCAACGGCTGGCTTGTCAAAGTGGCCGACGCCGAAAACGACGACTGCTTTGACGTGGCCGAAATCGGCCCTGTCAACTGTGGCAACAGCTGCGACCTCGCCGGCAGCGTCGATAACCTCACCATCGGCTGCGATGGCAATTTCTATGCTATTCCCAGTTTCAACCTGGACTACTCCGGCGTATCCGACAGCTTTACCATCAGCTCGCTCGGCGGTTTTCACGCTACCTATGCCTATGCCGATCTGCCCTTTACCCTGGGCGGACTGCCGGTGACCAACAACAACTACGACCGTCTGCTGATCTGCGACCAGGAGCATCCCGATTGTTGCATCGAAATTGACTACGATCTGCCCTGCTCGCTGGAACCCTGCCTGATCACCGACCTCAACGCCACGCCGCTGCCCTGCAACGACGACGGCTATTATTTCGTACAACTCAATTTTGATTACCAAAACGTCGGCAGTCACTTCCGCCTGCGAGTAGACGGCCAGTTCTATGGCGAATACAGCTACGCCGATCTGCCCATCACCGTTGGGCCTTTTGCAGGCGACGGCGTTACCGGGCATACTTTCAGGGTAGTGAACCCCAACCCTGAATGCTCCGACGTGGTCGAAATCGGCCCCATTGAATGCGGCGACGGCGCCTGCAATATCACCAACATCATTGCAGAGCCCCATGCCTGCGACGGCGGGTTGTACCTTGTCGACCTGGCCTTCGACGCCTTCCACCCCGGCGAACTGGGTTACCTCGTCTTTGCCGACGGCATTATCTCTGGGCCTTACGACTATTCGCTGCCTTTTATCACCATTGGGCCCTTTGCCGGCAACGGCACGGAAGTGATCGACATCCTGATCATCGATATGCAAAACCCGACTTGCTACGGTTATGTGGAAGTCGGGCCGATCGACTGTGAAAACCAGGCAGATTGCCATATCTACGACTTGGTATACGACATCATACCCTGCAACGCCGAGGGCAACTTTTCGGTCTTCCTCAACTTCCAATACGAAAACGCAGGGGGCGACGGCTTTGTGGTTGTCGGCAACGGCCAAAACTACGGCGCCTTCAGCTACGCCGACTTGCCCGTCACCATCGGCCCATTGCCCGGCAACGGGACCACCAACTACGAGTTCGCCGTAAAAGACGTCAACCACCCCGATTGCCGTGACGACGTCAACGTTGGCATAGTTGATTGCGACCCGCAGCCCGACTGCCACATCTTCGACATGGTTGCCGAGGTGAGCGACTGCAACGCCGAGGGGCAATTTACCGTAACCATCGACTTCCAGTATGAAAACGTCGGCCAAAACGGCTTCACCGTCGCCGGCAACGGCCAAAACTACGGCGCCTTCAGCTACGACGACCTGCCCATCACCATCGGCCCCCTGCCCGGCAACGGCGAAATAGACTACGAATTTGGCGTAAAAGACGTTGAGCACCCCGACTGCCGCGACTTTGTAGAGCTCGGCTTCATCGACTGCACACCGGGGCTTGTCTGGCCCGGCGATGCCGACAATGACAACATCGCCCGCCACTTCGACCTGCTGCGCATCGGCATCGCCAACGGCGCCCAGGGGCCGCCGCGCGCTACCCAGGGCATCAACTGGCAGGGCGTACCGGCAGCCAACTGGAACGACTTCTTTGCTGACGACGTCAACTTCAAATACGCCGACTGCAACGGCAACGGCCTGGTCAACAAAGCCGACAGAGAAGCCATCCTGGAAAACTACGGCGAAACCCACGGCCCTGTGCCGCCTTTTGAGCCCACGCCGTCCACCCCTGCCGATCCGCCGGTATTCCTCAACATTCCCAATACACCGTTCCCCAATGGCGCGGTAGTGGAAGCCCCCATCGTCATCGGCTCCGACGATATACCGGTAGAAGCCCTTTATGGCGTAGCTTTCACCATTGAATACAACCCGCAGGTCATCGACCCGGCCAGCATCACCATCCAGTATCCCAACACCAGTTGGCTCGGCATCAACAACGAAAACCTGATCACAATCAACAAAAATTATCCGGGTGAAGGGCTTGTAGAAATTGCCCTTACGCGTCTCAACCACACCAATGCCGGCGGTCACGGCCCGGTAGCCGTCTTTCGGGGCGTCATTGACGATATTGCCGGTATGACCCAGGTTGATATGCAGGTCACTAAAATTCGCGCCCTGCGCGCCAACGAAACGCCGGTAGCCCTTTACGCTCCCATCACGCCGCTGAGCATTTTGGCGGGCACGGAAGACCCCGGCTTGGTTGACCTGAAACGCAACATCAAAGTATACCCCAACCCCACAACTGATGAGGTGGTGATCTATACCAAATACATGTTGCCGATAGCATCCATCGATATTCTCGATTCCAAAGGTCAGGACACGGGCGTGTCGGTAAGCAATACCAATCGCGTTTCGCTGGCCGGAATGCAGGCCGGGGTGTATATCCTGCGTTTGCAAATTGGCGAGCATGTAATTCACCAGCGGGTGGTGAAGATGTGAGTTATAAGGCGTCTCAGGTAGCTGAGGCGCCTTTTTTTTGTGGATGTCGTATTAAAACACGTATTGCATTGTTGACCAGCAACACGTATCTTTGTAAAAAAAAGTCATGATTACGAAATTAACTTTGACCCTGGAGAAGGAGGTCATTGAAACCGCAAAAGAATACGCAAAAGAAAAAGGACAGAGTCTTTCCGACCTGGTAGAAAATTATTTCAAGCTAATTACCAAAGGACGAAGAGAGATTCAACCGGAACAATTGTCGCCAAGAATCCAGAGGTTAAGGGGCATCATAACACTTGATAATGATTTTGACTATAAAAAAGTACTAACAGAAGAATTATCAAAAAAATATGGTATCTAAAATTTTCATAGATTCCGATGTGGTAATTGACTTTTTTACCGACAGGGAACCGTTTGCAAATCCAGCCAGCGAAATATTTGAGTTAAGTGAACGAGGCGAATTGGAGCTCTATATTTCGGCTGTAAGTATCAACAACATATACTACATTTTAAGAAAATATCTGGATCATAAAAAAGCTATTCAAATAATAGAGGAGCTTACAGAAATGACCCAGATCGCAGGAACGACAAGAACCGAAATAATCCAGGCGCTAAAAAATGACTTTAAAGATTTTGAAGATTCGATACAATATTCAACTGCATTGACGATTGATGGTGTGGAGGCTATCGTCACCCGAAATACAAAAGACTATGAAAAATCTGAAATTGCCGTTTTTACCCCAGAGAACTATTTAAAATCAAAAGGAAATGGGAGCTAATCGTGTTGGAAGAAACACCGTTAATTGAACACAACCCATCCACAACCATGACTGCCGCAAGCAAACGCCAACTCTACACCGAAATTGGCGCTTCCTCGCTGGGCACATTAATCGAGTGGTACGACTTTTACATATTTGGCAGTCTGGCCACCATCCTCTCCGAAAAATTTTTCCCGTCGAGCAACCCCACGGCGGCTTTTCCGGCCACGCCGGCCACCTTTGCGGCGGGTTTTATCGTCAGGCCTTTCGGCGCATTGGTATTTGGCAGGCTGGGAGACATCATCGGCCGGAAGCACACCTTTTTGCTCACGCCGGTACTGATGGGCGGATCGACCTTTGCCATCGGCGTCATACCGGCGTATGAAAATTTTGCCTGGGCGCCAATTTAAAAATGGTATTGCTGACCTTGTTTGGCGCCACCATGGGCCAGGGCGTGGTTTGGTATACCGGGCAATTTTATGCCCAGACCTTTTTGCTAAAAACCTGTAGCCTCGCAACCTACCCAGACCAATACCTGGATTGGCAATGCCCTGCTTGTAGCTACGCCCTTTTTTATTGTATTCGGCTGGCTGAGCGATAACATAGGCCGAAAATCCATTATGCTGGCCGGAATGCAGGCCGGGGTGTATATCCTGCGTTTGCAAATTGGCGAGCATGTGTTGCACCAGCGGGTAGTGAAGATGTAAACCGCGGTTGCTTGTAGTAGAAAGTCCGCAGCCCGATTTTCATATAAATCGGTCTGCGGGCTAATCATATATAGATGGTAATTGTATGTTAAGGAATTGATATAGATATTTTCACGCTAACGAGTCGTATATTTGTCTTTCGGTTGTTATCGTCGCTTATTCTTTACCTAACGACATTAGCGTATGAAAAAAATTGTTACCATTTTCTTTGTCGCCTGGTATATTAGTTGCTTTTCTCAAAATAAAATTGCTCCTACGGCAACAATTTCCATAACAGGAGCAGTCATTAACAAACAGGAAATCGACATCGCAGCTATCCGACAAATTCCCTCCAGAAACATTGGAAAGGTAACCATTACCAATCATAGCGGAGAAAAAAGAGGCATGATCAAAAAATTAAGAGGGGTCCCGATCATAGAATTACTTAAAAACATACAAATTGACAATAATAATCCAAAACAATTAAGTGAATACTATCTTGTTTTCCAGGCTTCTGACGGCTATAAAGTCGTTTACTCGTGGAATGAGCTATTCAATACTTCAACAGGTTCTAATACATTTATTGTGACAGAAAAAGAAGGGACGCCCCTGGAAAATATGGCTGAAAGCATCATGGTAATTACTCCCAAAGATATACAAACGGGGCGGAGATACATTAAGTGCATGAAGCAGATTACCGTAGTTCGTGCCGGAGAATAGCGGCGATGCGCATTACCGGTTTTAGCATATTTCTCAATATAAGTATGGGGGGTAAATAAATATAACGCCGCCGGAAATACTTTGCGAGCATTCCTCCATTGCTTATCTTAATGAGCGCCATAAATGCGTATGCATTGAGAAGATAGAGTAATCATACTTCCATTCTTCATTTTATAGTACCTTTGCCCTGAAATCAACCACCAATCGCTTGGAAATCGTCAAACACCACAAAACGGCGCTATTGGCAGGCGCTACCGGCTTGGTAGGCGGTTATTGCCTCCAATACCTGCTGGCGCACGAGGCCTACGATAAAGTTGTGGTCTTCAGCCGTCGCCCGCTGAAAATATCGCATCCCAAATTGGAAGAACACGTCATCGACTTTGAAAAGCTGGGTAAATACCAACACCTTTTCAAAGGCGACGACCTGTTTATGTGCCTGGGGACAACAATGGCCAAAGCCGGCAGTAAAGCGGCTTTTTATGCCGTCGATTTTACATACCCCTACCAGATAGCCCTGCTGGCCATCGAAAACGGAGTCAATCAGCTCTTGCTGGTCTCTTCCGTCGGCGCCGACCCCGAATCAATTTTTTTCTACAGCCGCGTAAAGGGCGATTTGGAAGTAGCCGTGAAAAAGCTGCCCTTCTGGGCTATACACATCTTCCAACCCTCCGTCCTGCTCGGCGAACGCAACGAAAACCGCTGGGGCGAACAACTGGCGGGCCGACTGGCCAGGGGATTTGACTACCTCACCAACGGCCTGTTGACCAAATATCGCCCCGTGGAAGCAGAGGTGGTGGCTCAGGCAATGGTGAGCGCCGCACAGGGCCTTAAACCCGGCACTTTTGTGTATCCGTCGCATTTCCTGCAACGCCTGGCTGACGAACCTGGCAGGGCGCTTCACGGGGAGAAGGGGGGAGGGTGATAAGGTGAGACTCTACGTAAACATTTAAACAACCAACAAACCTACAACCTACAACAAACCTACAACCTACAACCTACAACCTACAACAAACCTACAACCTACAACCTACAACCTACAACCTACAACCTACAACGACAACAACCATGTCAGATCCAATAGCAAAAACATCCACCATCACCATTCGGGTAGGGCTCGACGAAACGGGCATACCCACGGCCATTAATTGGGAAGCGGAAGACGCCCCCGAACTCAAGGACCCGGTAGCGTGCAAAGCCATGTTGCTATCCTTTTTCAATGCGCAAACCAAGGAAACCATGAAAATCGACTTGTGGACCAAAGACATGCAAGTAGTTGAGATGGACCGCTTCATCTTTCAGACCCTGCGCGCCATGGCCGACACCTATTTCAAAGCCACACAAAACAGCAAACTGGCCGCCGATATGCAGCGTTTTGTTCAATATTTTGGCGAGCAAACCGAAATCATCCCGCGTCAACAATAAGTCATGATTTGGCGGGACCTTATTTTACAATCAAAGCTTTTAGTTAACTTTGTGCGACTTTTCATCCTAACCACACAATCAACGGACAGTTATGTATACGAATAACAATGGCGCAGGCGAGCACGCCGCTGTAAAGAGGGCCAGGGAAGACAAATACCAGCACCACGATTATTACAACCTCGACGAATTATTGAGCGAGGAGCACCTGCTCGCCCGCGACGCCGTGCGCACCTGGGTAAAACAGGAAGTGACCCCCATTATTGAAGAATATGCCGACAAAGCGCAATGCCCCACTCATTTGTTCAAAGGGCTGGCTGATATCGGCGCCTTCGGCCCCAGCATACCGGCAGAATATGGCGGCGGCGGTATGGATGAAATAGCTTACGGTGTGATCATGCAGGAGTTGGAACGCGGCGACTCCGGTATCCGCTCTATGGCTTCCGTACAAGGCTCGCTGGTGATGTACCCCATTTACAGCTTCGGCTCTGAAGAGCAGCGCCGCAAATACCTGCCCAAGCTGGGCAACGGCGAGTTCATCGGCTGCTTTGGATTGACCGAGCCTGACTACGGCTCGAACCCTACGGATATGATCACGAATGTGAAGGATGACGGCGACGCCTACATCCTCAACGGCGCCAAGATGTGGATCACCAACTCGCCGGTAGCCGATATTGCAGTGGTATGGGCTCGCGACGAACAAGGCATCATCCGTGGCATGATCGTAGAACGCGATATGAAAGGATTCTCCACCCCCGAAATAAAAGGCAAATGGTCGTTGCGCGCCTCAATCACCGGCGAGCTGGTCTTCGAAGACGTGCGCGTGCCTAAATCCAATGTACTGCCCAACGTTCAGGGCATGAAAGGGCCCTTGTCGTGTCTCAACAAAGCCCGCTATGGCATTGCCTGGGGCGCCATTGGGGCTGCGCTCGACTGCTACGACTCGGCGCTGCGTTATTCCAAAGAACGCATCCAATTCGGCAGGCCCATCGGGCAATTCCAACTCCAGCAGAAAAAGCTGGCCGAGATGATTACCGAAATCACCAAAGCCCAACTGCTGACCTGGCGGCTTGGCACGCTGGCTAACGCCCACAAAGCCACGCCGGCGCAAATATCGATGGCCAAACGCAACAACGTCATGATGGCCCTCGAAATCGCCCGCGAGGCGCGCCAAATGCACGGCGGCATGGGAATCACCAATGAATACCCGGTCTTCCGCCACATGATGAATCTGGAAACCGTACTGACTTACGAAGGCACCCACGATATTCACCTGCTGATTACAGGTATGGATATCACAGGTTTGAATGCTTTTAAATAATTGTAAGGGTTAAATACTAAGGCGCTAAACCTTATTCAACACCTGCAAATAGTGAAATAAATAAGCAGTGGGCGGCTTAATTAAAGTCGCCCGCTTCAACGTACAAAAAGGCCGCATCATCATTTTTTGCTAAAACAAAAACCAATTTGGCCTTTTTAAACGTTTACATGAGAAAATACGGATACACGATGAGATGGAAACACGTGGTTGGCGTGGTAGTTATGATGTGCTGCTACTTCGCTGTCAACGCTCAGGGAGGCGCTATTCAATTGCAAAATCCCTCATTCGAAGATTTTCCAAGGCATAGCAAACCACCCCGCGATTGGTATGACTGCGGGTTCCCGGGTGAAACGCCCCCCGATGTGCAGCCCGACCCCGCTTTCACTTTCCAGGTTTCCAAACCTGCTGTCGATGGCGAAACTTACCTCGGATTGGTGGTGCGCGATAACGACACCTGGGAATCGGTGTCGCAACGCCTTAGCGCCCCCCTGGAGAAGGGCAAGTGCTACGAATTCAGCCTTTACCTGGCCAAATCATCGATGTACGTCAGTTCGAGCAGAACTACTGATGAAACCGCCAATTATACCACGCCTGCCAAACTGCGGATCTATGGAGGTTTCGGCAACTGCGACAAGCAGTACCTGCTGGCGGAAACCAAAGTGATTACACACGACCGCTGGCTGCAGTATAATTTTATTTTCGAGCCTATCGGCAATTATACTTATATCGTGCTCGAAGCTTTTTACCAAACCCCTACCCTGTTCCCCTACAACGGCAATATCCTGATCGACCACGCTTCGTCTATCGTTCCGGTGCCCTGTAAGGATAAAGATAAAAAAGACGAGGTGGGCCCCAACCAGGAAAACCAACAACCAATCACGGCGGTCACCCCCAAAACCGGTGATAAAAAGCCAACCCCCAACAACAATCAACCCAATAACGATAAACAACAACCCAAGAAACCCGCCGACCCGCCGGCAACGCCCAAGGAAGAAAAACAACTGGATATCGCAACCGTCAAACGCGCCGACCTGAAAGAAGGCTCGACGATTCGCATCAATAACCTGTTTTTCCAGGTCAACAAAGCCGTCATTTCCGAGGAATCGAATGCCGTATTAGGCCAGATATTCGACTTCATGCGCAATAATAGCGATGTGATTGTTGAAATTGGCGGCCATACCAACGGCCTGTGCGATGACGATTACTGCAACAAGCTGTCATCCGACCGCGCCAAGGCTGTCGCCGAGTACCTGATTTCCAGAGGAATTCACCGCGACCGCGTCCGCTATAAGGGCTACGGCAAAACGCGCCCAATCGCAACGAATCGCACGCCCGATGGCCGAGCCCAAAACCAACGCGTGGAGATCAAGGTACTTGGGTTTAAAAAGGAAGGACGCTAGTCGCTACCGGTCCGCTACCGGTCCGCCGCTACCGGTCCGACCGTTTCAAACGGTCGGACCGGTAGCAAAAAAAAGGCCCCCCTCCTGTCTGCGGTGGAGAGAGGCTATCCCAAAAACCGATTAGTTGCAAATATCTTAACTTTTTTTCTATTTGTCTAGTATTATCAGCTTTTTCACATCAGAAAAAATTTCACTTTGTAAGCGGCACAACAAAACGCCGTTAGCAGGTAGACCGCTGCGATCGATACGCCATTGGTGGATACCTGCCGAATAAGCGCCAATTTGCCTTTTGAGCACATTTCCCGCCAGATCCACAATCTCAAGACATACTTGCTGGTCGACAGGTAATTCAAAGGTCACTTCTGCCGATTCGACAAAAGGATTGGGGTGAACGGCCATCCATACCGTGGAGGAAGGCGGTATTTGCGGAACAAAGTCCAGCACGACTGTTCCGGCTTGCAAAGTTCCTTCCGGCGTCCACCAGTATGCTTCCGCATTGGGGCGCGAATCGTAGGCGATGCGCAAGGCAGAGCCGAGACGCATCGATTGCAATGCCAGGAATTCGATTTCAAATACAGGTTGCCGGGGCGTTGCGGCGGCATTCCAGCTCAGCAGGGCCTCCCCGGCGTTAGTACGTTGCAAGCCCCAGTATGCTTGCGGCACGTCGCCTGCTTCCGGAATACCGAGCCATTGCAACTCCAAGGGGTTCCAGGTCAATGCGAACTGACAGCCGGCAATGGCGATTGAAGCCGCAAAGCTGACGCGATAAGTTTGCCCGGCTTCCAGCCACTGATCAGACGCCTGCAAGCGCAGGGGCAGCTCAGTAGTTCGCGTTTCAAAAGCAAGCGCGCCGGCGGGGTCAGCGCTGTCATTAACATCGCCGGTTTTGATGCCCACAAAATGAATCATCGTATCGCGGTCAAGCGTCTCGAGAATGACGCTCTCCGGGAAATTTTCCGTCAATGGGTTGGCCGGATTCACAAATTGATAGGCTTCGGGAACAAACCTCCACGAAGTGTTAGCGCTGAAAACGCTATCGAGGCTCAGAATTACCCGCCTGATGGCAATAACATCCTGAGTGGAGATCGTGCCCGATCGGTTGGCATCGGCGGCAATGATTTTATAAGGCGACGACAACAACTGCGTACCCAGAATATGCCGGGTTATAAACACCAGGTCGAGCGTAGTCACTCCGTTGTCGTGGTCCGTATTTTTCGCCGGCTCAACTTTGTAACCGTCGGCCTGGGGCAAGTCGGGGAAAGCATACAAGCCATCCAGACCGGTTGTATCCTCCCCGGCAACGGGGCCCGTGAGTACTACCCGGGCCTGGGCAATACCTTCGTCGTCTTCAGTGTAGACATGGCCTTCAATTTTCCACAAATCGGCGCAAAGCGCCAGCGGCGCCTCTACCGATACCACTGCCTGGCACGACTGCTGTTGACCGGTAGCGTTAAAACCCCAAACTTCCAACGGATGCAAACCCAGCGAATCGCAATTGTAAGTAATATCAGCGACCTCGCCGGCCTCGTCGAAGGCAAAGAAAATCACCCCGCAATCTTCATACGACTGGGCGATCAACGTTTCGGGTTCGAGTATGAAACCGTTTTCGTCAGACAGGGTCACCACAAGCGTATCCAGGCATTGCAATTCGGGCGGCGTACAATCCTGAATGCTGAAAGGCAACATAAACTGAGACAAATTGCCGCAAGCGTCAAAAACGCTAACAAAAATGGAATGATCGCCTTCAGGATAAGCGCCCTGGATGGCAAAAAAGCCATTGCCCTGGTCTACCAGTGTGCCAAAAATGTCGGTAACAATATCGCTGTTATAAAGATTCAGGCTGTGGAGCAACATCACTTCCCCTTCGCAATCGTCCTGAACGGTAAATTGCAGGTTTATTTCGCCCGAACAATCATCTCCATTAACACAAACCGGCGCCAGAGTATCGTAACTAAGTGCAGCGGGCGTATTATCAAATACGTCAATAATTTGCTCGTAAGCATAATAACCCGTTGAAGGCCCCATATCAATTTCGCCGGCCAGCAATACGCGGAAGATGCGATCGCCGTTAGAACGAATGGTGTAGCTGTCGCCTACCTCGTTGTCAAAATCGGGGCCGTCGCGGCGTTCAAGCGTAAATGGCGCCGACACGCCGTCGTATTCGCACCAGTTGACCACTTGGTGAATGCGCCGGATTCGGTAACAACTGGGATGGCCGGGGTCGGTAAAAATCTCCTGGGTGACGAAAGCTTCCACGCTATCGCAGCCGACGCCCAGCAAGCCAAAATCGGAAAAGGCCAGGGCATCGCAATTCACAGCATTATCTTCCGGCACGATCATAGTATAATTATGAACGGGCTGAATAGTAATCGTTTGCGTAACGATTCGAGGTTGATTAAGCGGATTGTCAGTGGCTGTCCAGGTGCGCGTCAAAGTTCCAATACCGCACAAATCCAGATTGGCATTTACATCAAAATCGACTGAAAAATTGCAATTGTCGCCGAAAACGGGAGCGTTAAACGCCTCATTCAAATAATTACTATAATCGGTAGAACAGGCTATGTTGATATTTGGCGCCACGCCGCTCACCACAAAAGGCCTTACGCGGTCGCCGACATCTACAGTAGCCTGGCATTCATTGAAATTGCCGTAGCAATCGGTAGCGCGCAAAACAACCTCCACCACATCGTTGGTGCAATAAAAATCAATTCGGTCTCTGAACAGGCTGTCGGGTTCCTCCAGTAGTTTTATTTTAAGACTATCAAGGCAACATTCGTCGCGGCTGCCCTCGTCGATATCCTCGGGAAACAGGCTTCCATAGCCGATGGAATTGAGCGAAACGCTCAGATTCACATCGCAGATCATGATGGGCGGCAATTCGTCATTTACGGTCAAAATGCCCGTTGTAGAACTAATATTGCCACAGGCGTCTACGGCCTCATAGATGATTTCGTGGTTGCCCAATGGCAAGCCCGGTGAAGGAATATAGGCCCCGGCCGCGCCGTCGACGCCATTGACATAATCCGCTTCTCCAATTGGCGTGTAAATATAAATGGTGGTGCTGTTACAGGGATCTTCCACAAGCGGCGGCGGGATATAACCCAGGGATGTGCATTCGCCGGTTCCGCTGAAAAGACTCGATTCCGTGGCAATCACTGATACAGAATCCACGCTAATGCTGGGCGGCGAATCATCCAAAACCCTGATAACCTGCAAATTATCATTACCCTGCCCATCTATTGAAAAGAAATTATTGCCGCAAACATCAATAACAAACCAGGTGCGCAAGATAACGAAACTCGTATTGGGATTGCCGCAAAACTGCAGGGTGTCGTCCTGATAGGAATAAATCATACTACACAACGACTCTGTAACGAGATTGGGCAGGCCTGCCTTGTCTGCGGCGGCATTGGTAATAGTTGGATCGGCCTGGTACTCCTCACAGCTATACTGCACATCGGAAGGAAAAACCAGGAGCGACTGATTGCCGCGCGCGATGGAGATGGTTTGCAGCCTGGTGCGCATGTTGCCGGCGGCATCGGTGGCTTTCCAGGTGCGGTAAATGCGGGCGCGTGGATTGCCGCAGGTATAATACTGCCATTGGTCGGTATAGGTTACAGTTACGTTCGTACAATCGGTAGCTGTAGCCGTACCAGTATTGGCGGGATCTGTGGAGTCATAGCAATTGACCGTAATATCCGGCGGCGCATTGAGCGTAGGTTGCGTCAGGTCTTTAACTGTGATATTAGTCGTACAAAACAATCCGCTGCACTCGTCATGCACAACACCGAGCAGGGTTTGCCCGGCGTATTGTGCGGGGATGACATTGCCGAGGTTAACGCCGTTTTGCGTCAATACCTCCGTATAATAAAAATCGAGCACAGGCGGGTTGCCCGACAGGAGCAACTCAGGAACGACATTGACCACACAGGAAGTGGGGTTCAGCGCAACATTAATGCTGGTATTACAAGCCAGGCTTTGGCTGGAGCTTTGCAGATAGACATTTTGCTCAACCGTAATGGCGCATCCCGTCTGGTTGGAAGTCGTATCCGGCTGGGCGCCCGCATTAAAGGAATAGCGAACGCGGTAGTTGCCGGGGCCTAATTGTGTTGGGGAAAAAACTTGCGTAAAAAAATTGGCATTATCGCTCAAACGGGTAATCGACCAGGATTCCGAAACGGGCGTGAGGGGAAAAATATTATTATCGAAAGGCGACGTAGCTTCGCCCAGCAATACAATATTGGGGGCATTGTCGCAGTAGGCGTCATCCAGATTGACGATTTCCGGATCGGGGTAATAACAGGTATTAGTAATAGGCCCGAATACGATATTGGGGTATGCCGCCGGGGCCTCAACGCCTGCAAAATATCCCAGCGCATCCCGGTGTGCAAAGCGGAGTACATAAATACCGGTAGTACCGACCTCGGGGACGGTAGTACCCGGCAATATAGGCGCCAGGGTAACGTGGTGAAAGAGCCCGGCGCCCTGATATACTCGCCACAACTGCCCCGTTACGCCTGTCGCGATAATCAGTTGATCGTCAAAATAGCCGGTATTGGCCTGTGTGCCGTTGGGAATGGGCGATACGGTCCGGCATGAACAAGGCGTAATAATATCAATCGCGCCGTTATCATTGAGATCGAGGCCGTTGGCGGGTATGTTATTCAAATAATCAAAAGGCGCCACAAAATTGCCGGGCGTCGCAAACTGCACATTGCCAGGCTGTTGAGCTGCGCAAGTGTATTTAATTAAAAATACCCCCAGAAATAACCACAGCAATCGGATATGGTATTGCATAACTCTTCTTCATTAATGCCCAATAGAATCAGCAAAAGTTAATTTCCGCCTTTTTGTTGAATAAAAGCAGTCTGTTTTTCAATCAGTTGAGTAGATGAAATGTGTGGCGGTGTATTGGGTGAAGGGCTTGTGAAAATTGCCTCGACGGGACAAAATGGAGAATTTTGCCGTTCATATGCTCATAGGATTAAGGGATGACAAAAAAAAACACTATGAGCAAAGTTATAAAAAAATAATTAATACAAGGAAAAAAATGGGGAGGTTACAGGATGAAAGGGGGACGGTGTGGAAAAGAGAAGAGGAGATAATGGGTAATATTATCTCCTCATACAGGATTATCATTCATGTGATGAGGGGATTCCTGCCTTGGTTTTGCCTAATCTGTGGGCTGCAGCGTAAATACGCAACAGCCGGTGGTGGTTAAGGGCATAGAGGTATTCCCCATCGTTGCTTTGCGTGCAAAAAACGAGCTTGGCATCTTTAAGATGACAAAGTTGTTCTTCAATCTCATCTGCATTTCTGGCCAAATCGAGCGACATTTCCAGCAAGTGCATAGCGCCGTTTTCACGCAGTGTATCGATAATAGCCAGATTTCCGGCATCAGTGAGCACATGGAGAACCGCAAGGGCGTCCTCCAATGCCCGGTTACTTGTTTGGGTAATAGTGTTCCACAGATACATGTGCAAGATGTTTGCAAGGGTTTAAGACGAAAAAAAGAGCCTCTCAAAGCCCGTTCGTGTATTTGGGAATATGATCGCGTCGTTTCGTTGTGTTGTACGCGACGGCATCAAAAAAGTTACAAAAACCAACAAATGAAAAAAAAAAATTGCTCAAACCGGTTCAAAATGCGCTGTAAAATGGCGTAAGAACTTCATTTCCTGTATGATGCGATAGCCTCTTGCCTGATCGCGATTTTCTAGAACTTTTTCAAATACCTCGGCTACATAGTCGATATGGCTTTGGGTATAAACTCTGCGGGGTATGGCCAGGCGCACAAGTTCGCGGGGGGCGGGTATTAATTGGCCTGCGTCGTCATATTTGCCAAACATGACCGAGCCGATCTCTACCGAGCGTACGCCGCCGGTCAGATACAACTGGCAGACCAGCGATTGGCCGGGGTATTCGTGTACCGGTATATGCGGATACAGCCGGTGCGCATCCACATAAACGGCATGACCGCCGATAGGATACAACACAGGGATGCCTAAAGCTTTTATTTTATTGCCCAGATAAGCGGTACTGCTGATGCGATAATGGAGATAATCGGGATCAAAACCCTCTTCCAGTCCGATTGCAATGGCTTCCATATCGCGCCCGGAGAGCCCGCCGTAAGTTGTAAAACCTTCCGTAATGATCAGCATGGCGGTACAGGCGTTGGACATATCGCCGTGCCGCAGGCTAAGGAAGCCGCCCATATTGACCAAGGCGTCTTTTTTCGCGCTCATCACGCAGGCGTCGGCAAGGTCGCACATGGCCCTGCCGATTTCGAGGTAGGTGTATTGTTCCATTCCCGGTTCTTTGTGGCGCACGAAATAGCTATTCTCCGCCAACCTGCACATATCGAGGATAAACAGAATATTTTCCCGGCGGCATATATCGGCTACCGCCCTGGCATTGGCCATACTCACCGGTTGCCCGCCGCCGCTGTTGTTGGTAACGGTAAGGATTACTCCGGCAATATTCGAAACGCCGTAAGTATGAATAGCCGCTTCCAGTCTTTCGATATCGAGGTTGCCTTTAAACGGTTCGTCGCTGTCTTCATCGGCAGCTTCGACACATGGCAAGTCGATGGCAGTTGAGCCGGAGTATTCAATATTTGCCCTGGTGGTGTCAAAATGGGTATTGGAGATAAATATTTTCCCGGGGCCGCCCAAATAGCTGTACAATATGCGTTCGGCGGCACGGCCCTGGTGGGTAGGCAAAATATAAGGCATGCCGGTAACTTTGTGCACCGCTTCCTCAAAACGCTCCCAACTGGAGGCGCCCGCATACGATTCGTCGCCCATCATGATGCCCGCCCACTGGCGGTTGCTCATGGCCGAAGTACCCGAATCAGTGAGCATGTCGATGAGCACTTCGTCGGAAGCCAGTAAAAACGGGTTGTACCAGGCTTTTTCCAGGTATTTGACCCGTTCGGCGGCGGTGCTGAGTCGCAAAGGCTCTACCATTTTGATGCGAAAGGGCTCTATTGTTGTTCTGAATGACATATGGTTTGTATTTGGTATCGTGAAAAAATATTCAAGCGCAATAAAAGATATTTTTTTAATCCATGCGATGATCTCTGTTGTGGGTTGTGGGTTGTAGGTTGTAGGTTGTAGGTTGTAGGTTGTAGGTTGTAGGTTG